>JAQYLJ010000061.1 GCA_028720145.1 Clostridia bacterium | reverse complement strand
CGAAAGGTGAAGTTTGCCGCTTTACGGAAAGTGAAGTTTCGTCTGCGACGAAGTGAAAGAATGCCTCTCACCCCGGGAGAGGTGGCGCGCGGAGCGCGACGGAGAGGGCTTGCCTCCCTCCGGGAGGAAGGTGGCACGCGAGAGCGTGACGGAAGGAGCCCGCGCCTCGCGAGGTTTACGACTTTGTACCTCTTTACTACCGCACTCTCCCCCAGCCGCGAGGAGCGCGGCAGCCCCCTCTCGGAGGGAGCCATGAAAAGACCTCATCGTAGGGCGGGGGCTTGCTCCCGCCGCCTTGCTATGAAACGCAAAACAACAAGAAATGGTAGGCGCGCTTCTATCTCATCGGTCTGCATATCACCGCATTTGATAGATGGTCTGTTTCGGCGGGAGCAAGCCCCCGCCCTACGGCTAACCGTTCTATCATTCAAACAGAAAAGCAAGCGCACGGCGCTTGGGGGCGGCACAGCCGCCGATTTTCCGGAAACGGAAAATCGCTCTTTCTGCTTCAATGGAAATGGCGCAAAGCGTCCTCGCTTTGGGGAAAGCCATTCATCCAAACAGAAAAGCAAGCGCGCAGCGCTTGTGGGCGGCATAGCCGCCGATTTTTCGGGAACGAAAAATCACTCTTTCTGCTTCAATGGAAATGGCGCAAAGCGGTTCGCTTTGGAAAATCATTTTATCCAAATTACATCCCCGCTTTTGGGGAAGCCATTTCCATTATAACCCCCCAACCAAAAAAGTCAACAAAAAACTATTCCGTCTTCCCCTCTCTTTCCCCATTATCCACCCCCGAAAAAGCATTTGATTCACTCTCGCCCTGTCCTCTTGCCTTTTTCCCCGCCCTGTGCTACAATGATTCCTGCGGACAGACGGGTCACCCCTGCCGCGCGGGCGGTTCCCCGCCCCGCCATAATACCCATATTGCACCTGCCCCCATAGTTAAATGGATATAACAAGCCCCTCCTAAGGGCTAGTTGTGGGTTCGATTCCCGCTGGGGGTGCCAATCATCCCACAGTCCACCCTCGCGGTGGACTGTGGGATGATTCCATCTTCACGGCGAACCCACCTCCGCGAGCGAAGCGAAGCGGAATGGGGTTCGCATCTTGCGAACTTGCCCACGGGGAACTCGTTCACCGTGGCGTGAGCAAAGATATTTGCCAAAGGCAAAATTCCCGTCGTTCGCCCACCCTCGCGGCGGGTTGTGGGACGATTTCATCTTCACGGCGAACCCGTCTCCGCGAGCAAAGCGATGCGCGGAATGGGGACGGATTATGCAAAAACGCACGGCGTGGAGCCGTGCGTTTCGGTGTTTTATGGGGGCTTTCGTGAGAAAACAGGGGTCTCGCGGCTGCGAGAAAACAGGGATTCCTCGGTCGCGGGAAAACAGGGTTTTCTCCCCGTGCATCAGCGTTTTCTCGCGGAGAACGAGGAAATCGCCGCGCGGTCGCGGTCGCGGATTTCGAGACGCAGGGCGTGGAGGATGCGCTCGACATTCTCCTCGCTGTATTCGACCTCCTGCGAAAAGCGGCGAGCGTGTTCGACGAGGGTCTGCTCGCGGTCGCGCGGGTCGGTCTCTGTGACGAAGAGGCGCCATAAATCGAGGAGCATCCCCGTCCCGAGAAGCGCGAATCCCACCCGTGCGCGGAAGTCCTCCGCGTCCTCGGAATGCGCGAGATACCGGTACAAAAAGTAGACGAGCGCCTGCTCCCCGGGAATCTCAAACGCGCGCGGGGCTTCTTCCGTGCGCGGCACCACACCGTCACAGATCCCCGTCATCAGGCGGGCGAGGTTCTCGTCCGAGGTGTCCTCCATCTTTTCGAGGTCCTGAAAGAAGCCGATCCAGTTCTCACTCGTGAGGTCGATGCCGTCAAGACCTACTCGACGGGCAATCTCGGTCATACGCGCACGAATCGTGCGGGTGCGGTCCTGTGCCGCCGCGATGAGCGCGTCCCGCGCCGCGATGACCGCCGCCTCACGGTCGGTGAGCGGAATCTCTTCCCCGCCCTCGGGGAGTTCAAGGAAGGTCACGGGTCCCGCTGCATGAGAATCAGACGCGCCGCCTCCTCGCACACAAGCCCCAGACCCACCTCGGTCACATCCGCGTAGTCTGCGCGGAACCGCGGATGGTCGCTGCAAATCTGCGAGAGGTTCTCCTCTCCCATCTCCAAAATAATATCACAGAGACGGTCGCCGTTCAGAAAGGGACATCTGCCGTCCTCGCACAGGGTGAACGAACAGCCGTCGTCCCCGCGCTTCATGGCTTTTTGCAAGCGCTCTCCGAGCTCGCCCTGCGTATGGGCATAAATCTCTGCCGTCTCGTCGTCGATGCCGATCTCCCACCCGATACAGCAGTTGTGTCGGCAGGCACCGCCGATGCACCGAAAATCATTATAATAATTAGGAACGATCCGTCTCATGTTGCACTCCTCGTTTTTGTACTCCTCGTTTTTTGTCCATTGTAGCAAGAGTTTGCAGTTTTCACAACAGGATTGCAGAATTTCACTTGTGAATCTTCATTCTTTATGCTAAAATCCGAGTAACGAACACCGAAAAGAGGGATACAAAATGGAGTTCTGTCTTCGCCCCGCGAAAACACCCGCGTTCCCGCAAGAGGTCTTAAAGGACGCCTACGCCATGCCGACGGCGGCGTACACCCCCTATACCCGCGTCAACACCCATAGCGAACTGGGCGGCTCCACCGCCCTGCTCTATGAAGTGCTCGCCGAGCACTACCACCCGGGTCTCAAAGTCGAGGGAGAAGAGAGCAACCTCGCATATGTCTTGCGCGGGCTCCGCTCGCTCATCTCGTCGGGGAAAGAGCCCGCGATGAAAGTGGGTCCCATCTGGGGGCACCCCATGACCGCCTCTGCGTTCGCAGTCGCGAAAGCCACCCCGGCCATTTGGGATCAGCTCTCGGACGAGGAAAAAGAGAAAATCGACTGGCTGATGCGCGCGTTTGTCGTCACCTGCTCGTGGGCGACCGCCGATCAGAACGACTACCGCACGGGTCCCTGCCTCGCCGGAAATTACAGCAAGCATTGGAACCCGAACCATATCTCCCCCTCGGTAATCCCGATTCTCATGGCGGTCTCCTACTTCGGCTCGGCCGACACGGTGAACGAGATCCTGACCGGATTCTCCTACGACGACTTCATGGAAACTTTTCAGCGGCTCGGATTCACGAACATTCTCAGAAGCTGGTCTGCCGCCGGTAAAATGCTCTTCGAGACGGGCGGCGACTGTTATCTCCAAAACTGCGAGACCCTGACCCCCGCCGGACACGGGAAAGGGGTGAAATTCCCCTATGTCTACCGCGGGATGCCCCTCGCGGATACCGACGCCATCTTCCGTGAACTGCTCGACCACAACACCCGCGGCGGCAAGGTCGTCAATCGGATTGACGGCGAGGGCGGGCAGTGCGCCTACCAGCCCACGGGCGAGTCGCCCGTCACGGGACGCGACGGCATGATGACCGAGTTCAATTCACACGATGCATTCGGGATTCGCTCGGATGTCAACTACTGCGCCTGCAACTTCTCGATTTTGGTGCCCTCTCTCACGGCGGGGATTGCCCTCGGGCTGTGGGACCCCGCATCCCCCGCGAACGCGGAGACCTCCGAACGCACCGTGGTGAGCATCACCGACTTCTTCTATAAACTCTTCCACGGGTATGTCTCGTTCTCCAAAGGCAAGCCCCATGTCTTCACCGAGGAAAACGGCGTCCACGGCGGCTACCGCTTCGCCAAGGCGCTCTGGCTGGACGCGCTCGGCGGGAAAATCGAATAACCCCAAAACAAAGAGCGGAGCCGAATTTCTCGGCTCCGCTTTGATTTTTGTTGGATTTTGACAGCACGACTTTTCCCGCTGCTTTCTCACAAATACGCTCTGACCTCTGCCTTTTCGGCGGGCGACAGGCGATAACTCTCCTGCGCCTTGCGAATCGCGCGTTTCCGCACCGCGGGCGAGAGCCGTCCCTCTCGGAAGTACGGCAGGGTCGCCTCATACTGTTTCGCGAGCGCGGTCGCGAAGTACCACGCGACCATGGTTTCGAGATAATAGTCGGGGGTGTCGAGCGCGGCGACGCGGGCGAGGTACGCGGGAGAAAACGCGTCATCGAGATAGAACTTCATGAGCATCTCAATCCCAAAGCGGCGGGTATACACATGCGAGGATGCGAGCCACCGCTCGACCGCGGGGAGTAGTTCGTCCAAGTGTCGGGAAAAGCACTTCGGGGTCAGACTGTCGCAGGTCGCCCAGTTGTCGATACAGGGCAAAAAGGCATCCAGCTGCCGTACCGTCTCCCCGAAATCCCGCTCCTCCATCAGGAGAAACGCGTGCAGGTTGTCCTCGTCATAGTAGGCGTGCGGCAGGTCGGAGAGGAATTCCTCCCGTGCGGGGTCTCCCCGCAGACGGTGGGCAAGGGCCCTGACGGCGGGCATCCGCACCCCGAGGATCTTCTCCCGTTTGACGGTCGGCATCAGGCGCGCCTGAAACGCGGCGTAGGTGGGGTCCGCCATGGCGGAAAGCAAATCGAAATAGACGCTTTTCTTCAAGTGTTCTCCCTCCGAAAAGAGAGCGCCGCCCTCGCCCGAGCAACGGGGGGCGGCACTTCTGTCAAATGCGTTTTAACAGTTCTTCCTTTTTGGTTTCATATTCTTCCTGCGTGATGGCACCGCTCTCGTAGAGGGCGTGCAGTTTTTCGATCTGTTCGAGCACCCGCTCGGTCTCATCTTTCGGTGGGAGAAGCGCCTCTCCCCGCCACTTCTCGGCTTTTTTCGCGAGTGCGGAGAATATCTTGCCCCGCTCGTAGAGGAACATCAGCACCCCCGCCGTCACCAAAATGATGCTCATGAGTTGCGACGGAGAGAGGAATAAGCCGGTCGAACCGCGGTCGTCCCCGCGAAAAAACTCCAAAATAAAGCGGAACACCCCGTAGTTGACAAGCCAGAATTCCAAATTGTAGTTTTTGAGTTTTTGATAGAGCCCGATCATCAAGAGGAAGAGCGCAAACTCAAACGCCGCCTCCCAGAGTTGGGTCGGCAGGACGGGGACGCTCCCCACAAGGTCATTCGCAATATCGAGGTCGGCGGGGCTCCCGTCGGGAAAGACCACCCCGCAGGTGAAACTCACCCGCCCGTAACAGCAACCGCCGAGGAAACAGCCGATTCGCCCGAAGGCGTGTCCCAGCGCCACCCCGGGGATGAGACGGGAGAAATGCGAGAGGACCTGCCCCTTTTTCTCACGCAGGAAAAAGTGAGAAAGGAGAATGAACGCGGTAAATCCGCCGATGACCCCGCCCTCCCAGGTGATGCCTGCGGTGACGAGCGTCCCCTGCTGAATCGAGTGAAAGAGCGCGTCAAAAACACCCGCGGAGACATAGAGCGCGACAAAGGACAGGAACAGAATGCCGAGGGTCTTCCAAGTGACCTTGGGATCCTCTTTTTGGACGAACTTCAAGATGATAAATCCCGTGAGAAAACAGGCGATAAGACCGAGGAAGACCATTAGCCCGTATCCGGGGATTTTCACACCGAAAACAGCAATCTCGGGACACATTACTCGACCGGCACTCCATACACTTCGATTTGCATCGTTTGATCGTAAAACGCGGAGGAGTCCGAGCAATAGAACTCGCACTCGACCTCGTATTCTTTCCCGCTCTTGGCGGATCCGATCCAGCGGCTGGATGTCATGTCTCCCACCTTACAGTCGACCGTCACATTATCGTATTTGAGATCTTCACCCTCAAACTTCACCCGCACGGTAACGGTGAAATGGTATCTGATCATCTCGTTCCAAGCATCGAATTCTTCGGACGACGAGTGGGAGATCGTAAGGGGGTATTTCCCGTCGACGCGATTCCCGAGTCTCACCGTATCGTCACGGCAGGTCGTGCTCTTACATCCTTCGCCACAGGAAATCCACTCGCCCACACACACATTGTCATAGCAATGGTTCTCGCCGCAGCCGCATTCCTTCCACAGATCGCAGTTGCGGCAAAGCACACCGCAGGAAGCCAAGGACCAAAACACATACGGGACTTGACAAGTGTTGCACTTCCCGACCGTTTGAAGCGAGCAACCGATGAGATTGGTGAAACAGTTAAAGAGCGTCCCCATGGTGGAGCAGCCGACGAGCGTGAGCGTCAGCAACAAAAGCAGCACCGCCGAGACGATAAGCCAAAGTTTCTTCCCTTTCATGTGTCGTCCTCTCTTTTTCTCCCCGAGAATCTCGTGTCCGAGCAGACCCAAACAGACCGTCTGAATAGACTATCTTTCTTTACAAACTGCATTATATGCCAAACGCCGCGGTTTGTCAACCGAGGTGGGGGTTGCAATCCGTCGATTTTTTGGTACAATGGAAGTGACAATCCATATCGCGGGAGAAACGAAAGATGAAACAGTATGTGTTAGCATTGGACGAGGGGACGACCAGCGCACGGGCGATCCTCTTCGACCGAGAGGGGCATATCGTGACCTTTTCACAGCACGAATTCCCGCAGTATTATCCCAAGGCGGGATGGGTCGAACAGGACCCCATGGAAATCTACGCCTCGCAGTATGCTGCACTCACCGAATGTATCGCCAAGAGCGGGGTGGACCCACAGTGCATCGCCGCCATCGGCATCACCAATCAGCGCGAGACCACCGTCGTATGGGAGAAGGCGACGGGGAGACCCGTCTACCCCGCCATCGTCTGGCAGTGCCGTCGGACGGCGGAGCTCTGCCGAAAACTCGAAGAGGACGGGTACGGCGACTATATCGCCGAGACCACCGGGCTCCGCCCCGACGCGTATTTCAGCGGCACCAAACTCAAATGGATTCTCGACACCGTCCCGGGTGCGCGAGAGAAGGCGGCGCGGGGAGAAATCCTCTTCGGCACCATTGATACCTGGCTCATCTGGAAGCTCACCGAGGGGCGCGTCCACGCGACCGACCGCACCAACGCATCCCGCACCATGCTCTACGACATTAACCGCGGAGAATGGGACGAGAAACTTCTCGCCCTCTTCGATATCCCCCGCGCCATGCTTCCATCTGTCGGGGACAGCAGTCATGTTTACGGACACGCCGTCATCATGGGCGCGGAAATCCCCATCGCGGGCGTAGCGGGCGACCAGCAGGCGGCGCTCTTCGGGCAGGGCTGTTTCCGTGCGGGCGACATGAAATGCACCTACGGCACCGGCTGTTTCCTGCTCGCGAACACGGGATATGACCGCGTCAACAGTCGAAACGGTTTGATCACCACCCTCGCCGCGACCCGCGAGGGAGAACCCCTCACCTACGCCCTCGAAGGCAGTGTCTTTGTCGGCGGCGCGGTGGTACAATGGCTGCGCGACGAGATGGGATTCTTCGACGAGTCCCGCGACAGCGAATACTTCGCGTCCAAAGTCCCCGACAGCGGCGGGGTGTATGTGGTGCCCGCATTTACAGGTCTCGGTGCCCCCTATTGGGATATGGGCGTAACGGGTACGGTCATGGGTCTGACCCGCGGCGTGACGAGGAATCACCTGATTCGCGCCGCGCTCGAATCCATCGCCTATGAGACCGAGGATGTCGCCCGCGCGATGGAGGCGGATATGGGGAAAAAACTCACCGTCCTCAAAGTGGACGGCGGTGCCTCCGCGAACCAACTGCTGATGCAGTTCCAGTCCGATATCTCGCATATCAAGGTCATTCGCCCCCGCACCTCCGAGGCGACCGCGCTCGGCGCGGCGATGCTCGCGGGACTGGCGGTCGGGTTCTATCGGGATGAGGACGACCTCGCGGGCGCGATGAAGCGCGAGCGGGTCTACACCCCCGAAATGCCGCGTGAAGAAAGAGCGCGGCGCCTGGCAGGATGGCACAACGCCGTCGCGGCGACTCGGCATTATCAGGTGCCGTCCGGCAAAAACTAAGCGCAAATACGGCTCGCGTTCTCGCGCCCTTCCGCCCGTCACCCATCCACCGCACTTTGCCGCAAAAAGACCCCACCGGCAGAACATACCCCCGCGTGAACGCGGAACGACTATGAGAAACGCCCCCCTCAAAAGCACGGCTCCCCCGTGTAACCCCATTCCCCGTTTGGAAAGGAGACGCTTATGCCCATCACGATACTCGAAAAGAAAGTGCCGTCCTCGGACGGCATCCACGAACTGTGGGGAAAGGTTTACCTCCCCGAGAATCCCCCGCGGGGGTATGTCCATGTCGTCCACGGCATGACCGAGCATATCCGCCGCTATGACGACATTCTCCGCGCGTTTGCCGAGGCGGGGTATCTCGCGTTCGGCTACGACCACTTGGGACACGGTTATACCGCACGGGACGAAGGAGAACTCGGCTTCATCGCGAAGAAGGGCGGGTGGAAATACCTCGCTCACGATGTCGGGGTCTATGCCGCCGCGGTGAGGAAGGAATACCCGCTCCCCGAGAACGCTCCCTATATCCTCATGGGACACAGTATGGGTTCCTTTATTGTGAGAATGGCGGTCGCGCGCGGACTGCGCCCCGCGAAACTCATCGTGATGGGCACGGGCGGGAAGAACCCCGCGGCACCCATCGGGCTCGCCGTAATTCGCTGTCTGAAACTGTTCCGTGGCGCGCGCGCGTATTCCCCCATGGTCGACAAACTGGCGTTCGGTTCGTATAACAAGCACTTCCGCGACGAAGGCGACCCGCGCTCGTGGCTGACCCGTGACGAGGCGCACCGCGCCAAATATGCATCCGACCCCTATTGCACGTTCCATTTTTCGCTCTCCGCGATGGACGATCTCGTGGCCCTGAATAAACGGGCGAACGCCCGCGCGTGGTTCCGCGCTATCCCCTGCGACCTCCCGATTCTCTTGGTCTCGGGTGACGAGGACCCGGTCGGTGCCTACGGACGCGGGGTGAAAGAGGTCGCGCGAAAGCTCGAAAAGACCGGTCACACGGTCACCCTCCGCCTCTACCCGGGCGCACGGCACGAAATCCTGAACGACACCTGTGCCGATGAAGTAAAAGCCGACATTTTCGCCTTCCTCGATGCCTGATCTTTTGTCTGTTTTCTCTCCTCTCTCGTCCCCGTTTCCTCGCCATTTGTCGTTTTTCATGATCCGTCATCCTCCGCGTTCTGCCTGTTTTCTAGGCACCGCGCGGATTTTTCTCCCCCGATCACTTAACCTTGTTTTTCCCTCAAAAATGTGAAATCCACCCGCCAAACGGGTGGATTTTTGCTTCTGCAGATGATAGCGGAGAAAGGCGTCTTGCCTTTCCGTAGGGCGGGGGCTTGCTCCCGCCGAAACAGTCGAATACCGAATCTTCTGAAAGTGGTAAGGTCGCGCACGGTGAATCCTTCCCAACCATACTCTTGCTTTTTTTGTTTCAATGAAAAAGCGGCGGGAGCAAGCCCCCGCCCTACAATGAAAAATTGTCCTTGGCTCCCTCCGAGAGGGGGCTGCCGCGCTCCTCGCGGCTGGGGGAGAGTGCGTAAAGAAAAGGGTTACAAAGTCGTAAACCTCGCGAGGCGCAGGCTCCTTCCGTCACGGCTCTGCCGTGCCACCTCCCTCCCGGATGGAGGCATACCCTCTCCGTCGCGCTCTGCGCGCCACCTCTCCCGGAGGGCGAGGCATCCGTTGCTCCGCACCGTTCCACGGGGCGGGCTTTTGTCATCCTCTCTCAATCATTGTAGGGCGGGGGCTTGCTCCCGCCGAAAAATGCGAATATGAATCTTGCATTTCGGTTCGATTACAGAACGGAAAAGCATTTGGTACCACGATATTCCTAATGTATTGGTGTTTCAAAGGCAAGACGGCGGGAGCAAGCCCCCGCCCTACGATATAGAATTTTCTCACTTCGTCGCAAAACGAAACTTCACCGCGGCGTAGCGCGCCGCTATTCTTATTCTCCTCTGCCTCCCTTGTGTAAAGGGAGGTGGCACGGCGGAGCCGTGACGGAGGGATTGTGTAATAGTCACGGAGCCATAATAGCCGCATCACATTTGCATCAAGCCATGCGAATACCGTGCGGGCTCGCCCTTTGGGAGAGCTCCCGACGGAGTCGGGTGAGAGGGCGCAATATCGGCAAATCGTCAAGTAAAGTGCAACACTTTCCGCGTAACATTTCCCCAAAAAAGAAAAAAGAGCGGTCGTTTCGACCGCTCTTTCGTGTTGGTTTACTTGTTCCCGAAATATCTTTCGAGCAGGCCGGCAAATGCTCTGCCGTGACGCGCCTCGTCTTTCGCCATTTCATGAACCGTGTCATGAATCGCATCGAGGTTCGCGGCTTTCGCCATCTTCGCGAGTTCAAACTTGCCCGCGGTCGCGCCGTTCTCGGCCTCGACACGCATTTCGAGGTTCTTCTTGGTGGAATCGGTCACCACTTCGCCGAGCAGCTCCGCGAATTTGGAAGCGTGCTCCGCTTCTTCATACGCCGCCTTCTCCCAGTAGAGACCGATCTCGGGATAGCCCTCGCGGAACGCGACACGCGCCATCGCGAGATACATACCGACCTCGCAGCACTCGCCGTTGAAGTTCGCACGCAGTCCCTCGACAATCGCTTCGGGGACCTCGGGCTTTTTGCCCACGCCGACCTCGTGCTCGGTCGCCCAAGTCATCTTGTCTTCAACGACCTCCACGAATTTCTCGCCCGGTGCTTTGCAAAGCGGGCATTTGTCGGGGCGGACATCAGACTCCACGATCTCCCCGCATACGGTGCATCTCCATTTTTTCATGAGTAAATCCTCCTACTATTATATACTTTTCAATTTCGCGCTCTTCACGCTACGGTCCCATTATATCACGGTGTTTGTCTTTTGTCAATAAATTTAGACTAATTCTAAATTAGTTTTCGATTTATTCACGAACAAGCGGACACCCCCGCATGATTCCCCCGCGCCGCTAAGTGAAATTGCCAAATATGGAAATTATCATTTACATTTTAAGCGTGCGATTCCGGCAAGCGGTGTTGCTTCGTTTTTCAAACGAGTTGTTGCCGCTCGAAAACCGCATTTTCGGTTATTGCAATACTTCGAGCAGCCGTTTCTTTTCGTTTTTCGTCAGGCGGACGCCTGCGCCGTCCTTGACCGCCGCGCGATACTCTTCCGCGGTTTCGGCAGCCAAGAGGGCTTTCCCGAGCGCATCTTTTTCGTTTAAGGTCAGTTCGAGTCGTGCCATATTATAGTGCTCCGCCTCGTCCCGTCTCGCCTTTTCGTCCTGTTCCGCCGCCTCCGCGACAATCTCGTAATGCACGCCCGCGCGGGTGTTCTCTACCGTCACGGTCAGGCAAGGGTCGGTGTCGAATACGCAAGAGACGACTTTTCCGTTTTCCTTAACGGTGACCGTCCCCTCCCGCAGGTTGCAAAATTCAAACCGATAGGTTCTCTTCGGGGTCACGCCCGCCGTGTCCTCACAGATAAACGACAACTTCTGTTTGCCGTCCTCTCGGGTGGTGACAAAGCGGGTGTCCGCGCGTCCTCCCTCGCCGTCTTCGGTTAGGGTATACTGCCCATTTCCGTTCGCGACCAGCACTCTCATCTTATCGGGGTTCTCGGTCCCGTTTTGGGTCTCGCGGTCGTCGAGGGGAAGAATCCCGCCCTCGCGGAGCAGAACCGGGATGGTGTCGCACCAGCGCACCATCTCGACCGTCTTCCCGCCGCGGTAGGTATCGCCCGTGAAGATGTCAGTCCATCTCCCCGCGGGCAGATAGGTGCGGACGCTCGAAAGCCCTTTCTTGTCGCCCGGCTGGGTAATCGCGGCGACGAGCAAACTCTCGCCGAAGAGATAGCCGTTCGGGGAGCGGTACGCTTCGGGCGCGTCCGGACATTCATAGTAGAGCGGCTCGACAAGCGCGCGTCCGTCCTCGGTCGTGCGATAAGACGCCGAATAGAGGTAGGGAATCAGTTTGTGGCGCAGACGCAAGAACTCTTCCGCAACGAGACCTTTCCCGTTCATGTACACCCACGGCTCTTTCGTGACATCGGCGCGCTGGGTGGAGTGCAGGCGGTTCACGGGACTGAACACACCGAACTGCAAGAATCTCACATAAAGTTCGTCGTCTTTCGCCCCGTGGTAGTGTCCGCCGATGTCGTGGCTCCACCAGGTGTAGCCGATATTCGAGGCGGTGGAGGTGAAATAGGGCAGATACGCGAGGGTCTTCCATGTCATGTAGGTATCGCCCGAGAACCCGAGGGGATAGCGGTGCGAGCCGGGTCCCGCGTAGCGCGAAAGCAGCAGGGGCGCGTGCAGGACCGCGTTATCCAAAGTATGATAGTGGTTCAGACTCCAAAGCGGGTCACAGCCCGGCAGATTGGATTTCGTCCCCTGCTGCCAGTCCATCCACCAGAAGTCCACGCCGTCCCTCTCATAGGGTTTGTGCAGGATCTTGAAGTAGGCATTGATAAACTTATCGTCGGTGATATCGAACGGAATCGCCTCTTCGGTCGCGGGGTCTTTCCCGACCGCACGGGCGAACTCGGGATACATATCCTCGAAGTACCGCACCCCGTCGGCGGGATGCAGGTTCAGGGTCACATGGAGATTCCGCGCGTGGAGGTCGGATAAGAATTTCTTATAGTCCGGAAAGAGGTCTGTATTCCAACTATACCCCGTCCAGCCGCTGTTCCCGCCGTGGTAGGCGTCATTTTTGCCCGACGCGGTAATGCCTTTGACCTCATCGAGGGTCTTCGACCAGTGCCAGTCCATGTCGATGGTCGCGACCGTCAGCGGGATATGCCGTTCCGCGAAGCGGTCCATCAGGCGCAGATACTCGCGGTCGGAGTAGGCATGGTAGCGGCTCCACCAGTTCCCGAGTGCGTAACGTGGAATCATGGGCGGCGTTCCCGTCAGCGCGAAGAACGCGCGGAGCGCGCCGCGGTAGTCTTTCCCGTACGCGAACACATAGGTGTCCCGCTCGGGGTCTCTCGCTCTGAGCATCCCGTCCTCCGCGAGAATCAGGGACGCGGAGTCGTCCAGCACTGCGACCCCGGTACGAGAGACAATCCCATTCCCGAGCGTGATGGGCTGCGGAATGTCTTTTCCGGGGTGGACACAGAAGTCGCCCCCGTCACAGCAGTCGAGGGTGCGGTAGGTCCCGCCGAGATTCCCGCTGTTGTCGCAGGGGACGCGCTTGCGCCCGATGAGGACATAGTCGTCCTTTTCCTCGCGCCCGACGACCAGCGTCACGGCGTTTGTCCGCACGGAAAGCATCCCGTCTTTCTCTTCGGCTTTCCACTGAACAGCGGGCAGGTCGCGGTACCAGACCGCTTGGGTCGCGCCGTCGCAGAAGGTGCGGGTCTCGTCCCGCTCCACGCGGAACAGACGGTCGGTGAGCACCGTCACGCGGACGGTGTCCCACAGAATGATATTCTCTTTTTTCGCAAGAGGTCGTGTGGTCACTTTCAGGTGTGCGTCCAACATAGGAAAAGCCCTCCTTTTCGTTTCGCTCACAGTCTAGCAAACAGGCGGACGAAAAGCAAGTGCTTTCCCGCGATTTCCGTATGTTTTTTTCGTGCTTTCGTCCCCTTGCCCAAAGCAAGCGCTCGGCTCTTGACAAAAACGGACAAAATGTGTATAGTAATATCGTTCTCCATCGTGAGGGAGTAGTTAGCGGGGTTTCTGCCTCGGAGCAAGTCAACATACTGACCCCCGGGTCTGGCTTACTTGAAAATACGAGACTCGCGTAAGCCGGACGGCGTACGCGATCGGACTATCTTGACGAGCGGCGTATGCCACTCGCTTTTTATTTTTTCCCCGAGGTGTCACAAATGGATTTTCTCTTTTTCTGTAACAGCGTCTTACTCGGTGCGGGGCTCGCGATGGACGCCTTTACCGTCTCCCTCGCGAACGGACTCTCCGAGCCGCAGATGCGGCGCAAAAAAATGTGTCTCATCGCCCTGGTCTTCGCGCTCTTTCAGACCGCCATGCCGCTCATCGGCTGGGTCTGCGTCCACACGGTAGCGACCCGTTTCGCCGCTTTTGAAAAATGGATCCCGTGGATCTCCCTCGCCCTGCTCGGCTTCATCGGCGGGAAAATGCTGGTCGAGGGCATTCGCGACCTGCGCGAAAAGCGCGCGTGTGAGAAAGCGGTCGCCGCGGGCGGGACTGCCGCGGACAACGGAGAGGGTGTCCCCGCCGTCTCCTGTGAAATCCCGCACCGCTCGGTCGGTCTTTGGGCGCTCGCGGTACAGGGGATCGCCACCTCCATCGACGCGCTGTCGGTCGGGTTCACCATCGCGGAAAATCCCTTTTGGCAGGCATCCGTCTCCGCGCTCATCATCGGGGTCGTGACCTTCGGCATCTGTCTCGCGGGGGTTCTGCTCGGGAAGCGGTTCGGGACAGGCCTGTCCGCCGTCGCCACGGTGGTCGGGGGCGGCATCCTCATCGCGATCGGAATTGAGATTTTCGTCAAGGGGATGTGGTTCTGACCCGTCGGGGGCGTGAAACCCCCGAATCAGCAGAACGCAAAAACAAGAAAGAGGGCATCGCGGTTTTAGTGGCGTAGCGATAGGGACTTATCGCTACGCCGTTAGCTATATTTGCCTTACGGCAAGTGATATGCCTTAAGGCGTGATATTTTGCTTACGCAAAGTGATATTTCTCTCTTCGAGAGAAGTTAAGGCAAATATAATA
>JAQYLJ010000060.1 GCA_028720145.1 Clostridia bacterium | reverse complement strand
GCCCGTGATGGCGGCGACCCGTGCCGCGTCCAGCGGGACCTCTCCCGATACCACGACCGAGGCACTCTCCCCGTTGATGACCGCGACGCATTGGGTGTAGCCCGCGGCTTTCACGAGGGTCTCGATATTCGCCTCTTTCTCCATGGCGGCCGCCATTGCGGCGATCTGCGCCAGCGCGGACTCCCGCTCTTCTCCCTCGGTCGAATCCGCGAGGTTTTGGAGCACTTCCATCGACTCACGGCGCGAGGTCTCCCGCGCGAGCGAGGTCGCGGCGAAGTAGTCGGTCGCCTGTTCGCCTGCCTGTGCCGCGTTCCCCGTGTCTGTCGCCGCGGGCGTGTTATTCTCGCCGTATCCCACATCTTTTACCGGGTCATAGAACCACAGATAGTTGAGATACACCGCCAGCCCGATGAGCAGCATCACCGAGAAAATAATCAGGTTTCTTTTTCCGATATGTTTGAAAAAGTTCTTTGATCGTTTCTTTTGCGCTGTTTCCATAAGATACCTTCCTCCGCCTCGTGTGTTTTTTTGTGTTACACTCTATGCACGCCGCACGGGGGAATATGCGTAAGCGTCACATTTTCTATTTCATCTCTGCGATATGGATGCGATTGGCGGTGACATGACAGAGCGCGGAGATGAGCGAAGTCAGTTCCCGCTTGACCGTGTCTTTTCCCCCGCCCTCACAGACCACGAGCACCCCCTGTACCCGCGGCGGGACAGTCCCCGTCATGCGGGAGCCGTCATAGAGGTACTGCTCCCCCAGAGAGAGGGTCACCACGACTTTCGTCCGACCGACCCCCTCCACCGCCTGACAGGCGTCCGCGAGTTGCGCTTCGAGTGCGTGCCGATAGGTCTCGCTCGCCGTAGGTGTCTCGGACGAGGTCTCGGTCTCGGTTTTCTCCCGCATCCCGCAGGTGCCTAGGATGAGTAAAAGCGCCCCCAGCAGTCCCGCCAGGATGAGGAGCGGTGTCTTTTTGAAACGGAGAAACAGTGCTTTCCCCTTTTCACTTTTCCACATAGACTCTGACCTCGCATTCGGTGAGATTCTCTTTTAGGTAGTCGAGGACGGCGAGACGCTTCGCCGCGCTCTTGCCCGAAAGCGTCACGGTCACCCGTGCGACGCGGACAGAGCCGTTCCCGTCGGGTTTCCCCCCGACCGTCACCGCCACCTCCGAGGGGGAGAGCGAGCAGGATTCGACGAGGCGGTCCCGTAACACCAGGGACGCCGCCGAGAGTACCGCGTCCTCGCTCTCGGCGGAGGGGTTCTCGGTTTGACTGTCCCCCGCGCCCGCCGTGCCGAGGTCGGTGAGCGCCGAGAGATCCGCGAGACCCCCGATGAGCGGAGTCACCAATACCGTGACCACCGCGAGGGATAACAGGAAGTGCATATACTTTTTTGTCTTTCCCTCGGGAGTGACAAGGGAGGCGAGCGCCGCCACCCCGAGGGTCAGCACCATGGAAACCAGATATCCTTTCATGATATGGCAGCCGGATAGGCGACTTTCAGAAAGACCGCAAAATAAATCATAAAGGTCACCCCCGCCGCCGCCGTCATGGCGAGCAGCATATCAAAGAGACGGCGGAATTCCGCGAGTAATTTTTCCCCCGCGGAGAACCCGAACAGACCCGCGACCGCACCCGCAACGGAGACCGCGAGACGGGTCAGGAGCAGATAGACAAGAACCGGCAGGGTCATTAGAAGCAACACCGCCACCCCCGAGACCCCGACCACGCTTTTGACCGTCGCGAGCGAGGCGGTGAGGGTCCCGAGCGCTGAGCCGATGCTCCCGCCCACGAGCGGAATCATGCTCCCCACCGCATATTTGGCGCTCCGCATGGCGAGGGAGTCGCCGGCGGCGGCGATCGTGGTTTGGAGTGCCAGCCCCGCCCCCGCGAGGGTGGATGCCACCCCGAGGAGGGTCATGTATACCCACCGCACATTGCGGGTGATGCCGTCGGGTTTTAATTCGGGCGAGATCACCCCGATCAGCGCGAGCGCGGTACAGACCCCTGCGAGCGGGGTGAGCACGCCTATCAGGAGATTTTCAAGTAGGAGTGCCCCGAGTGAGAAGGCACCCGCGGAAGCGTTCGCCGCCCCGACGCTCCCTCCTGCTGCGAGCAGGGCGGTCAAGACGGGAGACGCCCCGTTGATGAAGTGTAAAAGGTCCCCGAGATACGCGCCCACCCGCTTGACCGTCCCCGCGAGCGCACCGTAGACCGCGATTGCCGAGACGGCGGTGATGAGGAGGGAGACCGCCCCCCGCATCCCGCTCTTTTCTTCCTGCGTCAGCAGGGTCGCCACGCTCCCCAGTACCACGATGCCGACCAGCATGGCAAGGAGGGAGAGCGCTCTGCCGCCCTCTTTGCGGATGCTGTCCGCCGCGAGAGAAAACAGATACTCCGCCCCCACGAGGGTCTCGGTGTCGCTATCCGAGAATGCCTGTCTGTATTCCTCGGGGATGGCTGCCTCGAGTTCCGCGAGATAGTCCCGCTCTGCGGTCGAGCCGCTTTTCTCGTCCGCGGTTTCTTCCGAGAGCGCGGGGAGAGACCCCGCGCATACCCCCATGGGGAACAGCGCGAAGATCAATAGTACCGTCAACGCCGCGATGCCGTATTTCTTGGCTTCGCGCGGATTTTGGAGAAATACGAACCCTCTCACCCGACCCCCTCCTCCACCAGACGCACGGCGAGAGAAATGAGTTTGGTGACATAGGGGAGCGCGAGCAGGATGAGTTCCGCCCGCCCACAGAATTCCACCCGATTCGCCACCCCCTCCGCGCCGAGGTCCCGACAGGTGTCCGCGCCGAGTTTCGCTGCATAGGTGATGCCGATGCCGCGGAGCAGAACCGACGCGTGTTCCCTGAGCGGGCTTTCCCGTACCAGTTCGGCGAAAGTCGCGATGGGACCGCTCACCCGACTGAACACCCAGAGGGCGAGCATTCCCCCGCCCGCCGCGAGCGCGTAGGGTGCCATGCGGGAGTTGGTGTCCTTGAGCGCCGCGACCGTCAGCGCCGTCAGGATGCCCGCGGCGACCGCCTGCCAGAGTGTCAAAACCCAAAGACCCCCTTCACCCGTTCGAACAGTTCCCCGATCTCCCCGACGAGCATCATCAGAACGAGGACGATTCCCGCGATGGAGACGAGGGTCGCCTGTTCGTCCCGTCCCGCGCGCGAGAGGATTTGACAGGCGACCGTGACGAGGATTCCCACCCCCGCCACTTTGAGTATCAGAGAGATATCCATGAGACCCTCCTAGATGAGCAACAGTATGAGCAGCAGCGTCCCGGTTAGGGTGCAGACGCGTTTCACCCGCACGCGGGCAGGGGTTCCCGCCCGTATCGCCGCGAGGTACTCTTCGACCCGCGCGATATAGAGGTCGCACGCCGCGAGTTCCTCGGTGAGATACCCCCGTCCCTGCGTGTTCCCGAACGCGCGGAGCAGTTCCCCGAGCGGCGGGTCGGGCGGGGGCGATGCCGCCTTGACCGCATAAGAGATTTCTCCGCTCTCCCGCAGTGCCCCGAGGAATCCGCAGGCGGTTAAGAGCGGATTCTCATAGTGCGCGTAGATTTCGGCGCGCGGACGGCAGAACGCATGGAGTTCCCCGCGAAGAAAGCGGAGAAAATCCAGATACGCCTCCCCCATGCTGAGGCGCCGTTTCTCTTTCTCCGCGAGGGCTTCCGCCAGCCCGAACCCGCCGAGAAAAAGCAGAAACGCGCCTAGAATGCGGAACATTCCCATTTCTCCATCGTGTAGTGCCTTTCTTTCCCCTCTTGAGAGAGGGTGACGATCCAGCGGAATACCCCCGCCCCGAAGAGGGGACGCAAACTCTCGCGCGCGAGCAGGTCGTCCCGCGAGGTGCCGTGCGCCGAGGCAAAGAGCGGAACCCCGCATCTCGCCGCCGTGAGCGCCCCCCGCGTCTCCTCTTCCCCGAGTTCATCGGTCACGAGGACTTCGGGCGAGAGGGTGCGGAGCGCGATCTCCATGCCGAGTGCGGGCGGGTACCCCGAGAGCGGGGTGACATATTTCCCGACCCCGTCGAGACAGAGTTCTCCGCGGCTGTCGAGGACCGCCGTGCGGCGGGTCTCTGATACCGTGTGGATGAGTTCCCGCAGCATGGTGGTCTTACCCGCGCCGGGCGAGCCGCAGATGAGGAGCCCGCCCTGCCCGCCGTCCGTCTCCCACCGCCGCCGAATCCCGTCGGCAACCCCCGGGACACGGTGCGGAAAGCGCAGACAAAGAGTCATGACATCGGTCACTCCGACGAGTGCCCCGCCCTCGCAGACCCCACGCCCCGCGACCCCGAGACGGTACCCGCCGGGAAGCGGCAGATAGCCCCGACACAGCGTACTTTGGTAGGCGTAGAGAGAGCCGTCGGTGAAAAGCATGAGCAGTTCGTCGAGTTCCCCCGCGCGGGCGGTATAGTCGAGCGCATAGGTCTTTCCACCTGCCGTATAAGAGGCGGGGCGCCCCCGCCTGAGACAAACTTCCTCGACCGCGGGCGGCAGCCGACGGAACTTCTCCCGGAGGGAAATATTGATTGCTTTGCTATCCAAAAGAAAACCTATCGACATTTTTCGACAATTACCTTGACACGGCGATTTTTTTCGGCTACAATGATAACGCTGAAAAGGTGTTACATACTGACGACATTACGAATGTTTTCGGCAATAATTTGAAAGAAGGTACAGCCCCTTGAAGACGACCGGAATCGTGAGACAACTGGATAATCTGGGACGAATCGTCATTCCGAAAGAGATGTGCCGCACCCTGCACATTCAGGCGGGAGACCCGCTTGAAATCCGTCTGGACGGTAAGAGAGTGATTATCCTGAAACAGGAAACCTCTTGCATCTTCTGCGGTGGAAGAAACGGCTTGGTTACTTTCGGCGATAAGCAGGTCTGCGCGAATTGCAAAGCGGAACTCGCGAACCTTTGATGAATTCTATTCATGACCTGTCCCTGCTATGACAGCGCGGTTGCCCCGATTGCCGTCTCGGACGCATCGGGGAAAAGAAAACACAGCCCAATCGGCTGTGTTTTTTGTTTTTTGCGGTGAATAGAAAATTGTCCGAAGAAGTACAACACTTGATGTATCATTCACCATATATACAAACCGGAGCCGCGTTTGCGGCTCCGGCCTTTATTTGAATCAGGCAAAGGACTTAGTTAACGGAGAAATATTGCATCAGCCCTCAACGGTATGCGCAATATAGGTCAGATGGTCACCGAGACGCTCCAAATTCGACACAAGATTGATGAACACACCGCTGCTCTCTGGCTGACATACCCCGCGGTTCAGACGGTCGATATGGCTGTCAATCAGTTGCTTCCGATAAGCGTCGACTTTTTCTTCTTCCGCATCGAGAGCAGGCATTTGTGCGTGGTCTTTCTCGAGGATTACCTGTTTCATCAAATCATATAGGCGGCGGATGCTCCCAACCATTTCATCAAGTTGTCCGCGTACTTCTCCGGAAAACACCAGTTTATCCGACACTTCCCGCTTCGTATATTTGATGAAGTTGTCGGCAATCTCCGCAATTCTCATCACATCTCCCGTAACACTGTGAATACTCGCGACCTGCTTTTCCTCCGAGAGTTTACTATTCGCGGAGAGGCGGATCAGATAATTCAGAATATTCTGATTTACTTGTCCTGCCTCATCAATGCGCTCCTGCACTTTCGAGAGCAGCGCGGTATCGCGTGCCTGGAACGCCTCAAAAGAAGTCAAAAACCCGTCCATTGCAATGTCTGCCATGCGCATGGTTTCCTTCTCCAACTGCGCAAGAGCCAGAGATGCGGACGAAAGCATTCTGTCATCGAGATAGGTAGATGCTCTCTTCCGGCTTTCCTGCTTGTCACGGATGAGAAACTCCGACGCTCGCACAAACAGACGGGAGAACGGGAGAAACAGGATGGTACAGGTCACATTGAAGAATGTGTGGAACATCGCGATGCGGGTCGCTGCAGAAGGAAACCACCTAGCAAAAGTCATCGCGGAAAATGACGGCCACAGGAGCAATATGCTCATAAATAGCAGTGAACCAAGCGTGTTAAACAGAAGGTGGATCATACTTGCCCGCTTGGCGTTGACCCCTGCGCCGATGGAGGAAATCAGAGCAGTAACGCAAGAGCCGATGTTCGTTCCGAGAACGATATACAAAATTTCATTCCCGCCCGTACCGATGGTGAGTCCCGCCACAGACATGGCGATGACTACCGAGGTGGTGGCGGAACTGGACTGCACAAGAGCGGTGAGGAAGATGCCTATAAAGAACAGGAGGAAAGGGTTTGTCACATGCTCAAAAATTTCTTGAATGGAATCGCGATTCATCTTCATGGCATCCGACATAAGAGAAAGCCCGATAAAGATAAGTCCAAGCCCTGCGAGGATATTACCTGCTTTTTTCGCACCCTCTTTGCGGCAAATCATGGACATCATCACACCGACAAACACCGCCGCCTGCACATAGGTTGTAATGGGGAATGCGGAAAGGGCGGCGATCTGCGCCGTGATGGTGGTACCGATGTTGGCACCCATGATCATGGCGGTTGCCTGATAGAGGTTCATCACCCCGACATTTACAAAGCCGACAATCAGGACCGTAGTCACGCCGGAACTCTGAATCAGCGCGGTCGTCGCGGCACCGATCCCCACATTCACCAGTTTTTTATTCGCGGTTCTCCCGAACAAATCTTTGATGCCTTCGGTAGCGAGCTGCTCAATATTCGTCGTGAGCAACTGCACCCCCACAAGAAAGACGCCTGTCCCGGCGAATAGTTGTACCAAAAACAATACTGCTTGACCAAATGTCATCGAGAACAACTTCTCCTTTATAAATATTCGCGCAAATCACATGGGAATCATTGTGTCGGCTCTCCCCGCGTTGACGAAACTGACCGCCATGACCGAGGTCGCGGAGGACGACTGAATCACCGCCGTCACCAAGATACCGAGCAAAAATGCCCGCCACGGACTGGATGACAGTTCCCAGAGATAGGTCTCCATTTTGTTGCCGGCGAGACCTTTCAGCCCGTCTCCCATCGCGGACATTCCGTATAGGAACAGGGCGATCCCGCCGAATAGCGTCGCTACTTCAATAAAACTCATTTGTCCCGTACGCCTTGCGCGTATCCTCTCTTATTTGTATCTTTGTATCTCTTCCGATTCCGCAAAGGGATTCGTTTTCTTTTTTACATAAGCGATTCCGTGATTTTACAATTCCAAAAGTGATTTTAACATAAATCCCGCCCCCGTGCAATAAGAATTTTCTGTTTCTCCTCGCCTGACGGGCTTTTTCTTGTTTTTCGCCTGTTTTCGAGCCGTCTAACCCGCCCCCGCGCCACCGCCCGTGTCGCTTTTCTCTGTCTCCTATTATTCTTTGTTTTCCGTCTCTGTGCCACTCGCAATCCGTCAAGGCGGAGCCGAAGAAAACGCAAAGCGGAGCCACATTTGCGGCTCCGCCTTGTAATGAGAATGGATATGCGTAATGAAGAATGAATGCTGCCGCATCATGAATCGGCAGTCGTCAAGTTTTTCGATCGGCACGCCGTCCTGCATGAATAGAATTGCAACCCATGTGCCAAAGGCACAATTCATGCCGCAGGCAATTCATGAAAGTATTTCTTTCAATTCACGCAACCGTGAGGTTGCAATTCATTGCGGGGTTGCCCGTTCGGACAACCCCGCATATTTAGATATTTCTCTGTGCAAGATCTCTCGGCAAAAGAAAAAGGAATGCACATTGAAAAACCGAATAAAGAACGAGACTCAAGTAATCTATGCGTACCTGAACTCGCAAGGATGCGGTTCAAGCCCTCGGGCAATTAGTATCGCTCAACTGAACACATTACTGTGCTTACATCTGCGACCTATCAAACTTGTAGTCTGCAAGTGCCCTTACTCCCTTATAGGGATGGGATATCTCATCTCGAGGTGTGCTTCATGCTTAGATGCTTTCAGCGTTTATCACATCCGCACGCGGCTATTCTGCTATGCCCTTGGCAGGACAACAGATGCACCGGAGGTGCGTTCGACCCGGTCCTCTCGTACTAAGGTCAACTCCTCTCAAATATCCAACGCCCACGACAGATAGGGACCGAACTGTCTCACGACGTTCTGAACCCAGCTCGCGTACCACTTTAATCGGCGGACA
>JAQYLJ010000059.1 GCA_028720145.1 Clostridia bacterium | reverse complement strand
CAACAAAACAGGCGGTATGCTGCCCTCTCCGGGAGCATACCGCCGTTTGTTGTCAGCAGCCCGTTTCACGGTCTGCGTGTAGTTCCTTGTAAACTGACCTAACGGCGATTATATGACTGCCGACGGGAGAAGCGGTTACATTGACCTGAAAGATAAGTTGGAAGAGCTTGTCGTACAGAAGCAGGATGTCGTCATTTATTCGGTGGTGCCCGGCAAGCCCGAAATCGTGCTGTTTGCCGTCCCTGCCGAGGGTACTTTTTCGGTCATACCCGAAGGTCGTTCCGAGATGGCTTTCAGCTACAATTCCATTGCAATCAGCTTCGATAACGCCGACCTGATCCATTCGTTGAAGCTACAGGCATACGAGGGGACTTCGGGGAGCTATGTCGTCCACGGCGACGGTCGGGTGTTGGTGGATAATTCTCCCGAGTCTCTTCCCGACATACACAATTTTTTAGCGACACTCAGAAATAACAGCGATCTGACCGAAGAGCAGATTGCAGCCATACAGGAAGATTTTCAACAGGGTAATTCGGGCGATACCACATTTGAGCTGGGCGGGACAAGCTATTATCTCGTTTATCAGTCGACGGGTTTCGAGGATTGGATGCTGTTGGGTGTAGTGCCTGCCTCGGTTGTCAATCAGAGTATGCACAAGCTGCAGGTTAGCTCTGCTCTCGCCATTTCGGGAATTGCCCTGATATTGATCGTTTTTCTAGGCGCGTTTTTCGTCTGGCGTTACCGTCATAATCTCGAGGAAAAGGACAGCGAATTAAAATACCGTGAAGAGCTGTTCTCAATACTGACAAGCAACACGGACGATATCTTTATAATGCTCGATGCCGAAGATTTCCGTGTGGATTATATCAGCCCGAATATCGAACGGCTCGTGGGGATCAGCGAAAGCTCTGCCCGTGAGAATATCCGCGTCGTTGACCGGCTTGTACGGGACAAGGATACCGTGCTGATCTTGGATAAGCTCGGCGAGATTCTCCCCGGTGAGCAGCGGGATTGGGACAGGGAGTATATCCACCAAAAGACGGGGAACGAGCGCTGGTTCCATGTCGTTGCGCTGTGCAGAGACATACTCAAGCAGAAAAAGTATATCCTCGTCCTCTCCGACCGAACCAAGGAAAAGGAGATTAGTCAGACTTTGGAAGGGGCAGTTGCCGCCGCACAGAGCGCGAACCGTGCAAAGAGCACCTTCTTAAGCAATATGTCGCACGATATCCGAACGCCTATGAACGCCATCATAGGATTCGCCACGCTTGCGGCAGCCGATGTTGAGAATACCGGAAAGGTAAAGGACTATCTGGCAAAAATACTCTCTTCGGGCAACCACCTGCTCTCGCTCATCAACGATATACTCGATATGAGCCGGATAGAGAGCGGAAAGATCAGTCTTGACGAAACCGAGGTCAACCTCTCCGATCTGCTCCACGACCTAAAGACAATCATCGCCGGTCAGATACACGCAAAACAACTGGACTTGTATATGGATGTAATCGACGTCGTGGACGAGGATGTCTATTGCGATAAGATGCGCATCAACCAAGTTTTGCTCAACCTGCTTTCCAACGCCGTGAAATTTACCCCTCCCGGCGGGACGGTTTCCGTCCGGGTAGCCCAAGTAAGCGGCGCATCCGAGGGGATGGGCAGCTACGAAATCCGTGTGAAAGATACGGGTATCGGAATGAGCGAGGAATTTGTCAGCCGTATTTTCGAACCGTTTGAGAGGGAGCATTCCTCCACGGTCAGCAGAATCCAGGGCACGGGACTCGGTATGGCTATCTCCAAAAACATCATTGATATGATGGGGGGGACCATCGAGGTCAAGTCCGAGAAGGGCGTCGGTACGGAGTTTATCATACGCTTAACACTCCGCCTGCAATCCGAACGCAGAACGGTCGAAAAGATTACCGAGCTTGAAGGGCTGAAAGCCCTTGTGGTGGATGACGACTTTTTCACCTGCGACAGCGTAACCAAAATGCTTGTTCAGGTGGGTATGCGCTCCGAGTGGACGCTTTCCGGCAAGGAAGCGGTTCTTCGTGCAAGGCAGGCATTGGAGCTTGGCGACGGGTTCCACGCCTATATCATCGATTGGCGCCTGCCCGATATGAACGGAATTGAAGTCACAAGACAGATAAGGAGTTTCGGCGACGATACGCCCATAATCATTTTAACCGCTTACGATTGGCAGGACATCGAGGAAGAGGCACTTGCCGCCGGCGTTACGGGGTTCTGCTCGAAACCGATGTTTATGTCTGATCTGCGGGAATCCTTGCTGACGGCTTTGGGAAAGAGCCGGTCGGAAAAGGACAGTACCGTCTTCAGCTCGGTAGATGTTGCGTCTTTCAAAGACAAAAAGGTATTGCTCGTCGAGGACAACGAGCTCAACAGGGAAATTGCAATCGAACTGCTCGTAGGTTGCGGCTTTGTCGTCGATGTTGCAGAGAACGGCAGACAGGCAGTGGAGAAGGTCAGTGCTTGTGAAGATGCGGTGTACGATGTGGTGCTTATGGATATACAAATGCCCATTATGAACGGCTACGAGGCGACGAGCGCCATCCGCAGTTTACCGGACGAAAAGCTGGCAAATATCCCTGTAGTAGCAATGACTGCAAACGCCTTTGACGAGGACAGGAAAGAGGCACTGCGCAGCGGTATGAACGACTTTTTATCCAAGCCCATTGATATCAAGGAGTTCATCGCAACTTTACATACTATTCTTGATCGTTAATTGCAAACGGGGCAATGCCAATACGCCCCTATTGTAAAGGCAGGAAAAAATGAATATAGAAGAGTTTTATAAAAAAGTAGGCGGAAGCTATGCGGAAGTATCGGGGCGCATACCGAGCGTGAGTCTTATCGAACGGTTTCTTGCGAAGTTTTTAGAAGATAAAAGCTTTGGCGATTTATCCGCAAGCATGGAAATCGGGGATAGAAAGGGGGCTTTCCTCGCCGTGCATACGCTGAAAGGCGTCTGTGCAAACCTCGGTTTTGCCACGCTTCGGGAGTCGTCTTCCAAGCTGTGCGAAGAGCTCCGCGGCGAGGGCGAGGGGATTCCCGAGAGCGCATACCTGCTTATGAATGACACGGAAAGAGAATATGCCGTTACCGTGCAGACAATCTGCGAATACCTTAACAAATGATTATTGAGAGAAAACATATGGAGCGAAAAAAAGAGATTCTAATTGTCGACGACAACGAAATCAACCGTGAGATGCTTGCTGAAATACTCGGGGATCAATACAGCGTATTGCAAGCAGAGCATGGAAAAGAGGCGTTGGAGCTTTTACGGGGGAAAGAGGGTATCGCGCTGATACTGTTGGATGTGATGATGCCCGTAATGGACGGCTATTCCTTTTTGGATAAGATCAAGGAAGATAAAGAGCTTTCGCTAATACCCGTAATCGTGCTCACCGAAGGCAACAGCGAAGAGGCGGAGGTTACGGCACTCGCGCATGGCGCGACCGATTTTGTGCCCAAACCCTACCGCCCTCAGGTCATATTGCACCGCATTGAAAGCATCATCAAGTTGAGGGAAACGGCCGCAATGGTCAACCAACTGCGCTATGATCGGCTGACGGGCATCTATACAAAGGAGCACTTTTTTGAAACGGTTCAGGCGAGACTGCAGGAAAACCCCGATAAAGACTACTGTATCGTCTGTTCCAACATCGAAAACTTCAAGCTCTTCAACGACATTTACGGCGTGGAGGCGGGCGACGAGGTGTTGAAGGAAATAGCCGCTTTTATGCGCAAGATGATCGGCAATAGCGGCGTATTCGGCAGGTTTTCCGCAGATAGGTTTGTCTGCTTGCAGGAGGAAACCGATAAAGACAGTATCGGTAAGTACAACGAGTATTTTTCTTCCCGCATGAAAAAGTTGGTGATGCGTTGGGGCATATACCATATCACCGACCGCTCTGTCTCGGTTGAGCAGATGTGTGACAGGGCTATGCTTGCCGTAAACAGTATCAAGGGCACCTACAATCAGTTTTTTGCCGTCTATGACGATGAACTTCGGGATAAGCTCATCAAGGAAAAGGCGATTACCGATGTGATGGAGAGCGCCTTGACGGAAGGGCAATTCGTGGTATATTTTCAGCCGAAATACTGCTTGACCGACAGTTCTTTGGTAGGCGCAGAGGCATTGGTCAGGTGGAGTCATCCCGTCTACGGCGTAATACCCCCGAATGTGTTTATTCCCCTGTTTGAAAAAAACGGGTTTATATTCCGCCTTGACAAGTATGTTTGGGAACAGGTCTGCATCAAGCTGAAGGACTGGAAGGATAGGGGTTATCCGCTCGTTCCCGTATCGGTCAATGTCTCTAGGGTGGATATATACAGATCCGACCCGGAGAATTATTTTGCGGAGCTCATCCGAAAATACGGTGTGGACCCTTGCCATTTACACCTGGAAATTACGGAAAGCACCTATGCGGAAAACAGGGAGCAGATGATCTCCACTGTCGACAATCTGCGCAAATTGGGGTTCGATATCGAGATGGACGATTTCGGAAGCGGATATTCGTCGCTTAGTATGTTGAGTCGGATGAAGCTGGATGTGTTAAAACTGGATATGAGATTTGTCCGCAACGAAACATCGAAACCCCTTGAAAACAGCATACTCAACGATGTCATAAACATGGCACACAGACTGAATCTGAAAGTCGTTGCCGAGGGCGTGGAAACAAGGGAGCAGATGCGCAGACTGCAAACAATGGGCTGTGACTATGTGCAGGGCTACTTCCTTTCAAAACCTATGCCCGCAGGGGAGTTTGAAAGTCTGCTTGCCGTTCAGCGTAAAAATACCGAACTACCCCGCAGGCAAACTATTTGTTCATTACCCGATAAATATGCTGTGCTGATTGCCGACGAGGATGCCGGCTTTCAAGATAGAGTCAGCCGCTTATTCGAGGGGGACTATCATGTCATTCGGGCTTCAGACGCACAGAGCGTAATTGAAAGAATAAACGAAGAGGGGGAGGCAATATCCGCAATTATTTTAAGTATGTCTCTGCCCGACGGCGGCGCGGCAAAGATCATGCGGTACCTACGCAGTGAATCGGGCTATTGGCAGATCCCCGTGCTGGCGATCATACCCGATAGTGCGCATATGAAGGAGATGCCCCTCGCATTGGAGGCGGACGACTTTTTATGCAAGCTCCACCCCGTTTTCGACCTGCGTAAAAAAGTGCAACACATGGTTGACGAGGCAGCCACTCACAGGCGTGTTAACATTTTGATGAACGAGGCACATCACGATTTTATGACGGGGCTTCTTAACCGCCGTGGGCTTAACGCAGCAATGGAGCAGTTAAGCAAGGAGCATACGCCTATCGCTCTGTGTATTTTCGATCTTGATAACCTGAAAAAGGTCAACGATACCTACGGGCACGATGTGGGCGACAAAATGATTTCGGCCTTTTGCGAACTACTGAAACGATGCACACGAACCGACGATTATGTGTGCCGATACGGCGGAGACGAGTTTGTCGTGATATTCAAAAACATGACAGAGGAAGCGGCAGTAAATAAGGCAACCGAGATTTGCAAAAAATGCCGTGAAAGCTATGTGACCGAAAGTCTCGCACTGTCGTGTTCGTGTGGCGTGGTGATGGGCGGAGGAGACGATATGCCCACACTCGAACTGATCGAACGCGCGGACGAGGCGCTGTATAAAGCCAAGCGTGAGAACAAGGGCGGCTGCTACATTGGGCAAAAAGATTGATATGACGCAGTTTGCGAGCCGATTCGGAGTCGGTGCGAGCGAGCGTCAAGTTGCCGAAAACAGCCAATCGGTTTTGTGAAGTCTGTCAAAAAGAGTATCCGAATTTCGTTTGTCCTTTGTAATCTGCCCATGCGCCGCGTATAATGGTGTCAATACCGAAAACCGACAAGAAAATACACAACAACGACGGGATCGAGGATATGCACTATTTTCTCGAAGACGGCTGTCTGAAGGTGGAAGAGGTTGCGCGCGCGGTCAAGGAATTGGAGTTTGACGGCGTGATGACCATAGAGAGTGCACCGGGCTGCCGCTTCGTGTGCAAATACCCGGAGTCGGACGAGAGAATTGCCGCCACTTTCGGTTATTGGCGGGACATTTGGGCGCATTTGTAATTTACCTCTTGCCTGTGGCATGGCTCTTTTGCATAACATAGAACCGCATCGGTCATATCCGATGCGGCTCTTATTTTGTGCGTCCCTCCGTTGCGCCGTTTTCCGTTTTCGTTCAGTCCCAGTGCTCGGACGAAGAAACGCGGGCGGGGTTCTTCTTATTCTCTTCTTCATCGTCCGGTATCGTCCCGTCGGAGCAGATAATCGTCACATCCTTACAGAGAATCCAGTTCATGTAGGACTCTTTGTCGGTCGTTTCGAGTGGCGCATTATGATGATAATAGCCGTACCAATCATGTTTGACGGTGATGTGCTCCAAAGACCCCTTTTTGATTCTTCTCCAGTCGGAAACGGTCCCTTCGTAAAATACGCGCACGATGGACAGTTTTGCATTTTCCAGAACGGACGATTCCAGTTCCTCGATCGAAGAGGGGATCTGTATTTCCACGATCCTATCATCATCGGCATCGAGTTCATGATGCGCGACGACGCGCTTGTCGCCGCTGATGGTGATCACCTTTTTCTCCGGCATGGTCTGTCTGTTCCTCTCTTTGTATTTTCGTCCGTATGAGCTCCCGCGGATTTTTTCTTCTGCGGGCAGATACCGTTCAGATTGTAACGAGTATCCGCTTGCAGTATAGCATCTTTTTCACTTCCGTTCCAGAGATTCTCCGATATCCGAAGTTTTTTCCGTTTCAAATGACTCCCGAACGGAATCCGACGGAGAGAGCCGTTGCCGCATGGTTGATAGCCGAATCAAAAAGAATAGTATTGTTTGCATGGAATATGGACAATGCCGCTGTTTCTGTGCTATACTGGTCATGGCAAGCGTCGTTTCCCGTTTTCATTCGTTTTCGGTCACTTTTGAATCCATGCGCTTTTCCGTCCATCTCACGGACGGCACGCTTTGACGGTCACACCGAAAAGTACCGTACCGTCACCGCTACGAAAGAAGCGGAAGATGCGAGGGGAGTCTATCGGGAAAGGGATAAGAGCTTCCGACATCCCATGACGCGCATGGAAAACGCGTCTGTTCAAATGCCAAGTGAGGAGAAAAATCTATGGTCTTTCGCTTCGTGTCGATTCTGTGTTTTGCCGTGTTGATTTTGGAGCTTCTGATCGTGCTCGTCAACATTTTTATGAAAAAGAGAGCGCACAGAATCGCATTCCTGCGCAGTTTCAAAAGAGGGAAGTGCGCCATCATCTTTCTAACCGCCGTCCCCCTGTATTTTATCGGGTATCTGTATGCGGGGAAAGGATTCCTGAACGCTTTTTTCGGTGCCGTCGGCGATATCATCAATTTGGTGGTTTTGAAATACAATATCACCAATATCGAGAAATTGATGCAGGCGGATGCGTTTTACGGTTTCACCATTTACTTCTGTTTCGTCTTGGTGACACTCAACGCTTTGGTTTTCACGATTTCGCTGACAAATCAGTATCTCTGGTGCGCATTTCAGGCGTTCCGGGCGACCATGACGAGGAAAGATAAGTTGTTCTTATTCGGGAACAATCCCGAGAATATCAGCATTTATTTGAGCGATCACAAGAGAAATAAAGTCATCGTCGACGATATCTCGGGGAAAGAGAGCGAGCAACTGTATATGCGGCGGATCGCTTTCCTCTCGTCGCATACATACGACAGCGTGATTCGGAGAATCTTCAAATTGGTCAAGAAGTTCGACAGAGAGTATATTCTTGTCGTAAACACGGGCGATGATGAGAAAAACATCCTGATTTGCGAGACCATCATCGACCATATTCGTTCGGCGTCGGAGGACCTGCAAAAACGATTGTTTCTTAAAACAAAGGTATTCGTGTTCGGGGATCCTCGATATGACACCATCTACGGAGATGTCGTTTCCGACGGGTTCGGTTGCATTCATTATGTAAACAAATATCAGAAGATCGCCATGGATTTTATCGACAGATACCCCCTGTCGAAGTTTATGGACGAAGAGCAAATCGACTATACGACATCGTTGATTCGGGAAAACGTCGATATCAATGTACTGTTGATCGGATTCGGAAAAACCAATCAGCAGCTGTTCCTGACTTCCGTGGCGAACAATCAGTTCTTAACACAGGGGAACGGGGACCCCGTACTCAAAAAAGTCAAGTACCATATTTTCGACAAGGACGCCGCCGAAAACAACAAAAATCTCAATCACAACTACTACCGCTATCAGCAGGAGTGCTCCGACCTCAAAGCAGAAGACTATCTTCCGTTGCCGACGCAACCGGCGGAAGAAACATACTATCGACTGGATATCAACGATTGCGCGTTCTATCGCCAAATCCGAACGGTCGTCACGCGACGCGAGCATGACGCGAATTTCGTGGTGATCGCATTCGGGACCGATCTCGAGAACATCGACATGGCGCAAAAACTGGTCGAGAAACGCGAGGAATGGAATCTCAAGAACCTCGTGATCTTCGTCAAGGTGCGAGTATGGCATAAGGAACAAACCCTTTTGGAAGAGTCGGGCTGCTATTTCATAGGGAATGAACGCGATGTGGTCTATCATATCGACAAAATCACCGGTGACAAAATCTATCGCATGGCACAGATGAGAAATGAAGTCTATGATTTGGAATACGGGATCACCCATGGTGACGGCGTCGAGGTGAATGACGAGTATATCAAGAAAAACCACGATCAATCCTACCGAAACTGGTATATGCGCAAGTCTCAGTTGGAGAGGGAGTCCAGTCTCTACTGCTGTCTGAGTTTGCGTTCCAAACTGAATCTGATGGGGTTGGATTATTGCGAGGCGACGGAAACCGAGAGCCCGGGTCTTTCCGAGGAAGAGTATCTGCGGCATTATGCGGGGACTGATCTGCCCGATACCGGCAAATACTCCGTCACCGCGAATGGAAAGCCGATCATATCGTACTCTTTGGACTTCGCCGAATCGAGGAGAAGAAACATGGCGATTCACGAGCATCAGCGGTGGAATTCCTTTATGATCAGCAAAGGCATGATTCCTGCGAGCCGTTTGCAGATTCGGGACGAAGAAACCGTCGGGACGGACGGGAAACCGCGACATACCAACGGCAAGAATTATGCGGTCCGCCGGCACGGGAACCTGACGACCTTTGACGGTCTTGTGGAATTTAGGAAAATCGTCGCCGAAAGAGATAAGTGTTCGGAAGAGTCGGTCGATGTCATCAAATACGATTATCAACTGTTAGACGACGCGTACTGGTTGCTGACGGCGAACGGCTATAAGATCATTCGGAACACAAAACTGTTCTGATGCGCGCTTTGCGTTGATCATTCGGGATAATGAACAAGAGACGCGAGTCGCGCGACACAAAAAGGGAAGTCGGACGAATGCGCAGTTCCCATAGGGACTTTAGTCGGAAAAAAAGAGAGCACACTATACTTCGCAGTCGCGAAGCGTAGTGTGCTTTTCTTATCCGCAAAAGATTTTAGAGTTAAGTTATATTTTTAGCCTTATGGCTAAAAGTGATATGCAAGGGGCTTGCGTTATATTTCGGCTTTCAGCCGAAGTTATATTATATTTGCCTTAACTTTCCCAAAGGGAAAATATCACTTTGCGTAAGCAAAATACTACGCCGCAGGCATATCACTTGCCGAAAGGCAAATATAGCTAACGGCGTGGCGATAAATCCTTATCGCTACACCGCTAAAATCCGACTTCTTTTTTCATTTTTATGAAAAAAATACCCCGGGGGGTGACATTTGACACTTCCCCCGGGGGGAGAACTTGTAATAGACTATATTGATTTCATGGAATTGTCGCAAAATTTTGCGATATTCCGAGACAATCGTACTGTACGAATCCCCATCCAAAGGAGAAAAACATGAAAACTCGTATCTATCGGATATTTACAATTCTTCTGTGTTTGCTTTTCGTGATTCCGCTTGCGGCGTGCGACGGTTCGCCCGACGCGCCGAGCGGCACGCTCGAGAGCCAAAACGGCGTTACGGTCGAAGGCGCGTTTGAAGAAGGCGTTACGCTGGAGGCGGTGGAAGTGGTCGGAGAAGAAAAACTGACCGCGCTTCAATCGATTGACGAAGAAACATACGACACAGACGGGGAAGTGTATGTCTACGATATTTCGGTCATCAAGGACGGCGCAAAGGTACAGCCGAACGGCAAGGTAAAAGTGACCGTTCCCGTGCCGGATATCGATACGAGCAAAACCTATACGGTGTATCATGTGAAGGATAGCGGCGAAGTGGAGAAAATCAAGCCCACCGTGGAGAGCGGAAAAGTGATCTTTGAAACCGACGGGTTTTGTTTCTTCATTATCGCGCCCGATGAGCAAACGGGCGAATCCGGGGAATCGGGCGGCGCAACCGAGCAACCCAAAAAGCAGGTGAGCGTCAGCATCAATATTCTTCCTTTGGCGGAATACGGGATGCTGAAAGTCAACGGCACGCTGTACGACCGCGCCGCAAGTTATAAGACCAAGCACACCGAGGGCGACATCATCACCGTAGAAGCCGTCGCGACGAGCGGACACCATTTTGACTTTTGGGGCGAGGACGAAGTGCTTTCGCGCGAGACGATATATGTGTTTACCGTCGGCACGGAAGACATCAGTTTTGCGGCAAACTTTACGGGGCACGCCGTGCAGTATTCGGAAATAACCGACGATACACACACGGAAAAGTGTAAATACGGCGATTATACGGCGACCGTCGCGCACACTTTCGCAAGTGAGAGAATCATAAACGAAGCTACTTGTGAGCACGCGGGCGAGAAAGAACTATCCTGTGCTTGCGGAAAGACCAAGACCGAAGAAATCCCGATTACCGATCACGACTATCAGGGCGGAGTCTGCTCCATGTGCGGAAAAACGCAGACTTATGTCCGTGTCAACGCGAACGGTGTGGAAAACCCCAACGGCGCGTATATCAAAATGGGAAAGACCTATTGCGAACAGGTGAAAGACGGCGAACTTGAAAACGCGCTGATGGAAATAGCGGGCAGTCCGTACTTGACGCTTGAAAACTGGACCCCGTTCGACTTCGGTAACGGCGACAGCGGCGAAAACGCAACCACCTATTATTGCGATGTCGAATATAACGGTCTCAATTACCGCGGCGTGTATATCAAAGATTATCGTAAGGACAACGACAGTACGCAAACGACGAGCAGTCGCTACTGGACGGGTACCTATTGGTTTGAACAGCGCGACGCCATGTGGAGAATCGTGAAAGAAGAGGACGGCAAGGCCTATCTTGTCAGCAAGGAGATCTGGATCAGTCAACGCTTCGCCGAGTCGGACGAAGGGGAACTCACCTACGAAAACAGTTGGATTCGTGCTTGGCTAATCAATACTTGGATCAACGAACTGTTTACGCCCGCGCAGCAGGCGATTTTGCAGGGCAACGAAGCATGCTTCGGCGACAAGATCTTCTTGCCGAGTTCGGATGAGATCAGCATCAACAGCCCCAAGCCGTTCGGGCTTTATAGGTATCCCTTCTGTCTGGGTGCGTATAAGGAAGTCTTGCAAGGTTACGGCGACAACTATTGTCCGTATTGGTTGCGCGACGGCATCGTCAAAGGTGCGGACGGCAAGAACTATGTGAAATGCGTCACTTCCTGCCCGCCGTTCGACCAGACTACCGAATATCTTGCGACAAAGACCTTTGTAGGCGTCGTGCCCGCAATCATCATCGAGTTGTAATCGCAACATCTGCATAGGAACTTCCGCGCACACCGAAACGCGTGCGCGACAAAAAATAAATCATTATGAGGTGCAAAATGAACACAAAAACAATGAAAAACATCCGCATGGGCTTGCTTCTGCTTTTCCTGATGCTCGCCTGTATGGCAATCGCGGCGGTATGTATGCCGACCGTCGTTTCTGCGGATTCGGCAAATCCCTATCTGCAAGTCACTTGCGGCTCGGTAAACAAATCCGGCACGGGTTGGACTTGGGTGACCGACGAGAGTTATAACGGTACGCTCACGCTGAGCGGCTACGACGGCGAAGAAATCACAATCGGCGGAGTCAACAACGGCAAAGTGGATATCGTGCTCGTCGGTGACAACAAAATCACCGTCACCGCGCCGTACGGAAACAGGGCGATCAGCGTTTACAATGTTTCTACTCTTACATTTAAGGGCAGCGGTTCGCTCACCATAGACTTTCAAGTGCCCACCACAACCGAACAAGTGTATATGTACGGCATTTACATGGACGGCGATGCAAGTTCGCATAACAACGGCAATCTGGTGTTTGACGAAAGTTGCACCGTCACCGTAAAGGTGTACGGCACCGTGGCGGAAAAGAACGGTTTGGTTGACGCAATCTTTATTCGTGATGATAGAACCGGTTCGGGGAATGTGACCGTCACCGAGAACGCTACGCTCAATATCGACCTGAAGTGCGACAAACCGTATCAGACTTACGGTATTTATGCCAAAGGCAGCATTGCTCTCAACGGCACAGTTGACATCAAAATGGAATATACGGGCTCGGGTTCGACTGATACCTGGAGAGATGTATATACGCCTTCTTCGTACACAACCTGCTCGATCGGAACGAATGCAAAAATCACTTCCGTATGCCCCGGAAGTTCGGGATCGATTCTTACTGCCTTTCCTCTTGTTGCCAACGGCGGCGAAAAAATTTCTTCCTGGACGAAAGTGGTGACAGGCGAACAGTATTTTGAAAACAACGACTGCCTCGTCCATGTTTGGGATAAGTGCGCCAATGGCGTAAGTTTCAAAAATTACTCTTACGAAAAAATCGCAACGCCCCTGACCTTGGAAGACAAGGCGGAGTACGATGTTCCCGCCACCGTTTACGGCGGTGATGTTGCTTATTCTTCGATTGCGCTTTCGGCAAGCGGCGGAAGCGGAGAATACACCTTCTCCATCGTGAGCGCGGCAGACGGGAATACAAACGGCGTCGGTATTTCTTCGACCGAACTAAATAAAATATATGTCAATCCAAACCTCAGGGGCGTAAGCGAAGCCACGGAAATCACCGTCAAGGTGACGGACAAAGGCGGATACTCAAAGACCATCACCGTAAACATCGGCGCGGTTGCCGCCCCCACTTACAGCGCAACCGTGGACCCCGTGGATTTCGGCACGGTGAGAGTGGGATATTCTTCGGTCACGCAAGTTCCCTTACGCGTTGTCAACACGGGAACGGGAAAAATCTTTTGCAACCTTGATTCCATTACTCTCGAAGGTGAAAACGCAAGTTCTTTCACATTAGGTTTCTATTCTAGCCCCTATTATGTCGGAGCGGGCAAAGAGAATACTATGTCGTGGAGCGTAAAACCCAACAGCGGTTTGCCGGCGGGCATTTACACCGCCACGATCAAGTTTATCGGCACAGCGGAATATTCACAGTTCGGCACGACCAATGTTGAAGCAACCGCGACCGTTACCTTCGTTGTGACCGAGCACGACTTCGATACATCGACTTGGGAATCCGACAACAATACGCACTGGAATCCCTGCAAAGATACGGGATGCACCGTCCACGGCAACGAAGCCGCGCACGATACAAACGGCGAGTTGAAAAATGCCGCCGCAGCCACTTTTGACACGGACGGATACACCGGCGACAAATACTGCTCGGTGTGCGGCGCCTTGTCCGAATCGGGCACGGTGATCCCCGCGGGCAAGTACATCAGAGTGAGCCAGGCAACCATGACTCCCGCCGCCATCACCGACAAGTTGTCGGCAAACAACCTTGTTTTCGCATCACTTGACCCGTCCAAATACACGGTTGCGCTCTGGCGCGTGTTCGATTTGACGGACACTTCTTTGAACACCGACGGCGGACAATATCCCAAAGACAGCAAATTTATCGCGGGGCATAAGTATGCGATTGAAATCGCGTTTGAAGCCGTCGGTTCTTATGTCTACAACGAAATGTACAGCGATTATTGGTCGACATTTACGCTCAACGGAAATGCAACCGAATTGGCGGCGGCGGTCTCCGTCGGTGGAGCAAGACAGCGCAGAATCGTTCTCGTTGCCGAGGACACCACCATTCCCGTCACCGTGACGGATGTTCAGGTTGATTTTGCATCGGGCGACACCACCATTGTCCGAGACGGCACCTACACCTTCAAAGCAACCGTTTCGGGCACCGGCGCGTTTGACAACACGGTCACCTGGAGCGTCATAGGCGGTTCGGCAGGTACGAGCATTTCGAGCGACGGCGTGCTCACCGTCGCCGCAAATGAAACCGCTTCCACGCTCACGATAAAAGCGGTTGCCAACGGAGATAGCGGCAAGTTTGCCACAAAGACTTTGGAGATCTATTCCAAAGTGACCATCAAGCAAGGCACCGGCTCGAAAGACCTCTATAAAAAGGCAGGGGAGACCGTCCATCTCACGGCGATTGCCGCGCCCGACGGCTATCACTTCAAGGGCTGGACCAAGACGGGCGAAGGCACCTTTGCGGACAGCACCGCAACCGAAACCGACTTTACCGTGCCCGCGTCCAATGTCACGATACAATCGACCTACGAGTTGCACGCCGCAACCGAGGCGACCTGGCAAAAAGACGGCACAAGACATTGGCACCTTTGCTCTTGCGGCGCAGAAGTGGACATTGCACCTCACACGCCCGACCGCTCCGAAGCCACCGAAACCGAACCCGTCAAGTGTTCCGTCTGCGGATCTATCATTACCCCCGCGCTCGGTCATATCACACATACGGCGGGAGAAGAATGGTTGAAAAATGGCGACGAACACTGGCATCAGTGTACGGGTTGCACCGAAAAACTCGGCGTTGCATCCCACACCTACGGCGAATGGACGGTCGTCACTCCCCCGACCGCGACGGTAGACGGTGAGCAGGAGCGCATCTGCTCGGTTTGCGGCTACAAGCAGGTCACGAGCATTCCCGCGACGGGAGAACCCGCGCAAGTACCGGTGACCGTCACGGGCGGTAACGGCACGGGCAACTATGCCGCAGGAGAAACGGTCACCATCACGGCGAACGCCCCTGAAGAAGGGAAGACCTTTAAGGGCTGGAGAGACGCGAGCGGCAATATCGTGTCTTCGGACGCCACCTATACCTTCACCGTCACGGGCGAAGTATCGCTCACGGCGGTCTATGAGGACATCAACGCGGGCGGCGGCGAGCAATCCGGCGGCGAGCAATCCGCGGGTGAACAGCCCGAAAAGACGGGACTTTCGGGCGGTGCCATCGCGTGCATCGTCATCGCGAGTGTCGTGGTCGCGGGTGTCGGCGGCTTCTCGGTCTTCTGGTTCGTCATCAAGAAAAAGAAGTTCGCGGACCTCGTCGCACTCTTCAAAAAGAAGTAAATCGTAAAGGATTACACCATGCGTGCCATTAAAAAACTGCTCATCACCCTCCTTGTCATAGTCGGGGTGATTGCCATCGCGCTGGTCGGCGTCTACATCGCCGCGCGCGTCAAACTCGGGGTCGATTTGTTCCGTACCGTCGGACAGCTCAAAACCCTCGGGCAACCCGTGAACGAACAGGAGACTTTTCCCGCGGCATATACCGCACAGGACTTCGCCGATTTGAAGACACAGACCGACAGTCAACTCGGGAGTGTTGTGCTATACGAGGAGGGGAGGGGCGTCGGGGGCTATTCGGTCGATTTCACCGCGCTTGCCTCGGCGGGGGCAACGGCAAAGCCCGTCTTCCTCTCCGACCGACAGGCGGGCGCACTTGCCGAAACCGTGTTCTATCAGCAGACGGGCGGCATCCTGACAATCGCGGACAAAGAAATCTCGGTATGCGTTTTGCAGGTCGCCTTTACCGAAATCGACGCAGAAACCGGAAATGCCGACCTCTGTGTGACCGTCAAACTGGATTTGACCCCGTTCAAAGCCGATATGGAAGGGTTCCCGTTGGGTCTAATGAAAGGCGCGGTCCCCGACACCCTGTATGTCACCTCGGTCGTCCGCATCGAAAAGGGAGAGGGACTCGCCTATACCGTCACCCCGAAGTCTCTCACGCTCAATAACCTTTCGAGCGAGGACACCGCAGACTTTTTCCATACGCTGGATGTCGTCCTGAAAATCGGCAGCGCGGAAGAACTGAATCTCCAAATCGGCACCACCGCCGCGAACGCCCTCATCGGAACCGCGGAGCACCCGGGCTTCGTCTACACCTTGAAAGCCACGGGCGGGAGCGGTAGTTTCGCCTTCGTGTCCTTTGAAAAGGATGGGACCCGCATAAACGCTCTGGTATTCTGACAAAAGAAGAACCGTCCATCTTAACGGTGTAGCGATAGGGATTTATCGCTACGCCGTTAGCTATATTTGCCTTACGGCAAGTGATATGCCTTCGGCGTGATATTTTGCTTAAAGCAAAGTGATATTTCTCTCTTCGAGAGAAGTTAAGGCAAATATAATATAACTTCGGCTGAAAGCCGAAATATAACGCAAGCCCCTTGCATATCACTTTTAGCCGCAAGGCTAAAAATATAACTTAACTCGAAAATCTTTTGTGGATAAGAAAAGCACACTACATTTCGCGACTGCGAAGTATAGTGTGCTACACTTTTATTTCTGACTTAAAATCCCTATGGGAACTCCGCATTGCATGGGCGGTTCTTTTCTGTTTTTGTTTTGATGGGTTGTTTGATTTTTTTCGTATTTTTCTGCGTTGCTTTTCTGCCAAACCGAATCGGCAACCAAAAAAACATCGTGCCCATCGTGTGACCGGCTATTTCGTCCCGCGGTAGAAAGGACAGCGGGTCGCGATACATTGGGGATTGAAAGAAGTGAACTCGCAGACAATCTCGGGGATTTTCAGGTCAACGCCGTAATGTTCGCGGGCGTAGGCGATGCCCTCGGAGAGGGAGAGAAACGCGTTGCGCTTGCAGCAGCGGGGACCGCCTATCTCGCCCATTTTGTTAATGACGCGCGCGGTGAACGCCATATGGTCGGAATAGGGCGCATCGGAGGACAGGGGACCCGTCCCGTCGAGAATCGAAAACACCGCGCCGACAGACGCGACCGAGCCGCAGACCCCCCAGTAGCCGCACATGGCGCCCGGCATCTTGATTGTCCGTTCAGCCAGTTGTCCGAGCGACTGTTTGAGGTCGAAATCCATGCCGCTCCGCCTGAGCGCCACCATGAGCGCCGCTCCATCGAGGAAATGATGCTCGGGACCGTGGATGTTCACGAAGTCGCGGTGCATCACGCTCTTGACAATCCGAATCGGGTCGTTGCCCTCGGTCTCCATGACCGCCTCGCAGATGAGGCGGTATTTTTCGTCAAGCGAATATTGTGTCATTTTCTATGTTCCTTTTCTTTCGGTTTGAGGAAATCCCCGAAATAGCCCGACAGCAGGGGAGTGCTCATTACCGATACTGTTCCGCCGCGCGCAGGTACGCGCCGCTCTCGATTTCCTCCCACCAGTCGCGGTGGTCTAGATACCAGTGAATGGTCTCCTTGAGCCCGTCGTCAAACGCGGTTTCGGGGTGCCAGCCGAGCTCGTCTCGGATTTTGCTCGTGTCGAGGGCATAGCGTGCGTCATGCCCCGGGCGATCGGCGACATGGGTAATCAAGCCCTCGGGTTTTCCGAGTTCCCCGAGGATTTGCCGCACGAGGTCGAGGTTGACCCGCTCGTTTTGCCCCCCGACATTGTAGACCTCGCCATCGCGCCCGCTCGTCAGAATGAGGTCAATCGCTTTGCAATGGTCGGTGACAAAAATCCAGTCGCGCACTTGTCTCCCGTCGCCGTAGACGGGCAGGGGGTTGTCCCCAAGCGCGCGGAGAATCATCAGGGGAATCAGCTTTTCGGGGAACTGATACGGTCCAAAGTTGTTGGAAGAACGGCTGATCGTGACGGGCAGTCGGTAGGTGCGGTGGTACGCGAGGACGAGCAGGTCTGCGCTCGCCTTACTCGCGGAATAGGGACTGCTCGCATGGAGCGGAGAGTCCTCCGAAAAGAGATGGTCGTTCTCATCGAGCGGGAGGGCACCGTAGACCTCGTCGGTCGATACCTGATGAAAACGCTTGTTGCCGTATTTGCGGCAGGCATCGAGCAGTACCCCCGTGCCGAGCACATTGGTCCTAAGAAACAGGGCAGGGTCTTCGATACTGCGGTCGACATGGCTCTCCGCCGCGAAGTTTACGACATAATCGGGATGCTCTTTCTCGAAAATCTCATAGATGCCCGCGCGGTCGCAAATATCGGTATGGTAAAAGCGGAAGCGCGGGTTCCCGAGGACTTTTTTCAGCGTGGAGGGATTCGCCGCGTAGGTCAAAGAATCGACACAAATCACACGGCAGAGGGGATATTTCTCCAGCAGATAGGTGACAAAATGACATCCGATGAACCCCGCGCCGCCCGTGACAAGATAGGTCATGCCGCGCCTCCTTTCCATGTATTTTCGTTCTGCTTATTGATGATTTTCTCGCCTCGGGGTCAGACCGCCGCTAAGACGGGCAGATTCCGCAGATTCGCATCCGACACCCTGTCGTTGACCGAATAGGCGTGTTTTTCGAGGTCGCCGCAGATCGCCTTGGTGAGATCCTGCTCCATGAGAAGCGAAATCACGGCGGTGGCGATTTCCTCGATGACGGTATATTTTTCTTCCGCGACCGCGTCGGTCGCGTCCCCGTAGAGCAGAAAAGATAACTTCTCGGTCAGTTCGGGTTCCATCTCTTTCAGCGCGCGGAAACTCCACTTATAGTAGGGCATATAGCGGTGATGCAGTAAAAAGAGCACCTTCATGGTCGCGCGGACATATTCGACTGCCGCGAGTTGTGCCGCCTCGCGCTCTTCGTGTTTCAGACAGCGAACATAGTTGTATTGCCCCGACTGCGCCATGAGCAGCAGATTCCCCGCGAGCCGTTTCAGACGAATGTCGGCGGGCATCTCGGAGAGTTGCAGACGGATGGCGGTGAACTCGCCGTAGTCGTCGAAAAAGACCTCGCCGTTGGTCGCCTCTGCGAGCGCGTAGTCGGGGAGACGGAGCCACGCGTCGGTCGAGAGATTCCCGTCGGGGGTGCCGACGGTTTTCTCATAGAACTCGGCGGAGCGAATCACTCCGTTGCGGTTCCCGCCGACGGGGGACATCATCTGCCGCTTGCACCCCATAAATTCCTTCGGGAGTTTCGCATACGCGCGTTCCAAAAGAAACGCGGCGCGGCGGTCGACCACATCCTCCCCGGGCAGGAAGATACAGAACCCGGGCTCGAAGTCGTGGTCGCGGGAAACCTCGTCGTCATAGCCGTAGCGGTCCGAGCCGCTCCCGACGGCACCGACGGCGAGAAAGGGGAGTAGATGGGGGAACTCGACTTCCAGCATGGGGCGCCCGTATTCCTCGTAGTACGCTTTTGAAATATCAAGACCGCGCATAGATTTCCTCCGCTCGCCGAGTGAGTTCTTTTTCGGTCAGGAAAAATCCGTAATACCCGAAAGTCGGCGCACATTTTTCACAGAGAAACGCATAGTACCCGTTTTTCGGCAGGGACTCGGTGTTGAGCAGGCGCTCCGCCGTCGTCAGGTATTCTCTGATTTGTTCTTCCGCCTGTTCGACCCCGTGCTCCATCGCGGCGAGGTCGGCGAGATTGCAGTAGGTCACCGCCATTTCGCCCTCCCCGTGCTCGTTCTGCGCCATGACGGCGAGCGCACGGGTGAAGAGGTCAGAGGCGCGGGGATAGTCGCCGAGTGCGGCTACCGTGAGTGCCATATTGTTGTAGAGCCCGCCGAGCCGCGCGTCCGCGGGAGCGAGTGCCTCTTCGTAGAGGACGCGGGCTTTTTCATAGAGAGGGAGTGCCTCTTTCTCGCGACCGAATGCTTTATATCCCGCCGCAGCGTTCACAAGCGTGGTGCCCATCGTGATCGTGCGGTCGACCCCTATCTCGTCGGCGAGTGATAGCGCATCTTCAATGGCGCGGAGACATTCATCTTCTTTCCCCGTCTTGTAGTAGAGCCCGATCTGCTCGTTGAGCACCATCAGGCGACCCCTCGCGTCGTTACCCGCCTCGGCTTCCGCGAGCCAGTATTTGAGATGCCGCTCGGCGGCGTCGTAGTCGCGTCTGTTGAGATACTCATCGAGTTTCTCGATCATTCTGCCCGTCGCGATGGGGGTGACATTCGTCGGCTTTTTGAGAGGGCAGCAGGGTTCCTCATAGTCCGATTTGGAGAGTGGGGGATGCGGCATGGTTCGGCTCCTTTTCTTTGCTCTTCCGTGCGCCGCACGGCACGGGGTGCCCCCCGCCTTTTGCCCACGGCGCGAAAATTGTCCTTTTTCATTATATCATATTTTCGTGCGATGTAAAGAAATCCCGCGGCATTTTCCGCGCGTGGACGCTACTCCCCGTATTGAAATGAAATCTGCACAGAAAACAGTAGATTTTCTTGTCGGTTTGTGCTAGAATAAATCAATACCCGAAAAGAGGTCGCATGCACGCCTGGGGAAACCGACTTCTCGGGGGATAGGGTATGCGTCTTACGCATTGGAAAGAGGAAGTGTATGAAGAGAATTCTTGTATCGCTTTTACTGTGTGTTTCATTGATTTTGTCGTGTTTCTCGCTGTTCGCCTGCGACACGGACGAGATCCCCGAACTCCCGAACGGTGGGGCAGGGGATCACACGACCGCGGACAACGGTACGGGTGACAACGGAAACACAGGAGACGGCGAAAATACGGGCGACGCCGACGAAGATGCTCCCATTTTCCCCGATAGTCTGTTCACCTCCCAGGCGGATTTTCTGCCGAACTATACTTCCGATGATTTCGAGAATCTGAAAGCCATGGTGGCGGAGATGAACACGGCGGCAACCGAGGAGAACCTCACGAATGAAGAACTCGTCGCGCTGGATGACGAGATCGGAGCAGAGCTCGTCCGCCTCGCGAATTCGCTGTCCCTCTATCAGATCGCGTACTACGCGGACACGACGAATGATGTCGCCTTCGAGCGGTACAACAACTGCGATGGGTACTATACCGAGTTCTGGACGCTGTATGAGGCGCTGTATGCGCCCATGGCGGTATCGTGCTATCGAGAGGTCTTCTTTGAGGATATGACCGACGAGGAGATCGCCGACATGGTGGCGAACGCCGTGACCGACCCCGCACTCGTGGAACTCACGAACCGCAAGAATGAGTATGAGAACACCTTTGATAATCTGACCGATGACCAGATCGACGGGGTCGGTTTCGATTATAACACTTTCTATAAGAATTATATCGAAGTCTCGAATGAGATTGCCGCCATGTACGGGTACGACAACTACCTCGATTTCGCGTATGCCGAAGTGTTTTCGAGAGATTTCACCTATGAGAGTGTGCTCAACTATGTGAACGGGCTGAACGACAATCTGATGCCGCTCACGACCGCGGCGTATAACGAACTCACCGCCTTGATGAAAACCATCTCGGAAGAAGACTATTACGGCACGTTCGGCATTTTGGACGCCTCCTTCTCGGAACCTTCGTCCCGCGTGATTCTCGACGGATTCTACCGTTCGCTCGGCGATGAAATCTACGGGATTTATCAGAGCTTGTGGGAGAACGGTTACTACTACATAGCGAGCGATAAAAACGCCATGCAGACCGCCTTCACGAGTACGTTCATGACCGAAGACGGTAACGGGACCATCCCCTATCTCTTCTTCTCGCAGAGCTACGCGACGGTCGGTACCTTTGTCCATGAATTTGGACACTATTGCAATATGTATCTCGCGGACGGGCGCGGCGGCGAGAGCTACGAGGTCATGGAGAGCCAGTCGCAGGGCGCGGAGTGGCTGTTCTACGCCTATCTCGCGACGTCCGGCATCCTGAACGACGATCAGGCGCGTCTGCTCGTCCTCATGGAGCTGTATGACAGCAGTTTCTATGTAGTTCTCGGCGGTCTGCTCGGCGCGATGGATATCGCGGTCTATACCGAGACTCTGCCCGAGAAACCCAAATTCAACAATATTATGAGGACGGTGATCGAGACGGCGTTCCCGAGCGGATTCCCCTCGAATTTCCTCACGAACACCGATGTCTATTACTACTACCGCGTCTGCTCGGTCGGAAATTCTCAGGCGTACTATATCAGCTATTCGCTCTCGCTCATCAGCTCCATCGAGATTTTCGCGCAGGCGATTGAAAACTATGCCGCAGGTGCGGCTACCTATTGCGAGCTCCTCGGCTATTCGTCCGACTATCTCGCGACTCTGACCGAGATCGGTCTGTGTTCGCCCTTCACGACCGAGGCGTTCAACATAATCAACAACGCTTTCTTCGCAGAAGAGGAATCTGCCTCCGAGGCGGTCTGATATCCGCGTGACATAAGACATAAGCAGAGGACAGAAGCATGAAACTGCGTTGTGCCAAGGCGTGGGTCTCCCTGTGTATCGTCTTGCTCCTCGTCTTGGGGGTATTCCTCAAGTTTCCTCTCACCTCCGGAGCGGCTGCAGGGGACTACTATGACGGCATCACCGCCACGGGCGGGACAGCCCTCCTCGGGCAGTTACACGACCTGATCACCACCACGCATACCAAGTACACGACTTACGACAACTGCAAGGACCCGAACATCATCAAAAAGACCGATGCGGGGAGCAACACGAGCTCTGTCGCCGAGTTCTACTCCCAAGCGGACATTGCCTCGACTTGGGGCAGCGGGAATAACGGGACATGGAACCGCGAGCATGTCTGGTGCCAGAGTCTCTCGAACGGACTTTGGGGCACGAGCGGCGGCGGGAGCGACCTCCATCATATCCGCCCCGCGGAATCTCGCCTGAACAGCACACGCGGGAATGACCCCTACGGAGAGGTCACGGGTGGGAACGCGCTCTACTATAAGGACGCGAAAGGCAATAATATCGCTCTCGCGGGGTATGACAAGGGCGGCGTATTCGAGCCGCTCGACGAGGTCAAGGGGGATATCGCCCGCATCGTCCTGTATGTCTATACTCACTACAACACATATTCCAATGTCTACGGTACGACCAACGGAGGCGGGAAGTCCTCCTATTTCGGCACCCTCTCCATCACGAAGATCATCTCGGCGAGCTCCGAAAAAGCGGCGTTTGAGCTGCTCTCCGCATGGAATACCCTCGACCCCGTGGACGAGCGGGAGCAGAACCGCAACGAGGCGGTCTACGAGATTCAGGGGAATCGCAATCCCTATATCGACCATCCCGAATATGTGAACGCGATTTGGGGCGGCTCCTCGAACGGCGGCGACAACGGAAATACCGACAACGGAAGCGGCAATACCGGGAACACCGGTGATAACAACGGCAATACCGAAAGCGGCGGCAACGGCGGTTCCTCGACTGACGGCAACCCTTTCGACGAGGCGATGGCACAGGTCGCCACGGCTGTCGGCAGGGAAGCGAAGTATCTGGCGATCAAGCACGCGATGACCCTTTACGAGGAGATGACCCCGACCGAGAAACAGAACCATGAGAGCGCGCATACCGCCCTGCTGCAAGCCATTATGGAGTATAACCAACAGGTGAGCCGCGTGAACACCGCCGCGAACGAAGCGCTCTCGAATACCGTTTCGAGCGTCGCCGTGATGGCGGGCGGGCTCGCCGCATTCCTCTACCTCTTGAAACAGCGCAAACTGTAAGGAGAACCGACATGAAAAAGAGTCTTTTGGTATTCCTCGCTCTTGTCCTCGTGTTTCTGTTTCTCTTTACGGGGTGCGGAGAGACAGATACGGTGAAATATCTCGCGAAACTCGCGAAAAAGGACTATTCCGAGATAGCGCTCACCGAGACGGTGACCGTCGGGGGGGACACGCTGACAAGTACCGTCACCGTGAAAAACGAGAAAAAGGTCTCCTATATCGCGTATGCGGTGGAGACCCTGAATGAAATCGGTTTCCTTGAAGCACCCACGACCGACCGCACGGTCAAGACGGGGAGCGTCACCGTGAAAAAAGGGAAAATCATCGAGCAGAACGGTGTGGAGGTCGAGAATATCGACTTTCCCGCGCTCTCGGGCGTCGGGATGAAGTTCTCGGACACATTCTTTGCGGATGTGGTGTGGCAGGACGGGAAGTTCGAGGCGAAGGTCACCGACCCCGCGGGCTTCTTCGGGAAGACCGACTTTTCTGCCGACAATATGCGCGTGACTGTCCTCTACGGGGAGTCGCTTGACCGTATCACGGTCACCTATAAAACCTCGGATGGCGCATCCGTCACGGCAGACTATACTTTTACCGCGTAATTCAGACAAACAGACAGCCGTCGTGCGGGTTTTCCGCACGACGGCTGTATCAAATAGGTTTATTCTTCGGGATTCCCCGCGAGCCGCCATATCGCGTGGCAGAGCAGTTTCGCGGATTTCAGTACATAGTCGACCGGGATATACTCGTCTTTGCGGTGCGCCATCAGCGCGGAATATTGCCCGAACGAGACCCCCATATCGAAGCACCGCGAATAGTTGGATGCATCGATCTGAATGACTTTCGGCGGCACGCCCTCGAACTCGGTCTGCGCGGCAACCAGTTTTCGGACGAGGTCGCAGTTCGGGTCGACTGCATAGGGCTGTGTCTTGCGCCGATAGGTGACTGTAAAGCCGTTTTCGGTGAGATAAGTGCGATAGACCTCTTCCAGCTCATCGGTGTATCCCATCTTTTGAGAGCGTGAATTGTGAGTAAGATGGAAATGCCCGTCTTTCAGGGTAAGTTCGGTCATGACGAAGGTCATGGGGATTCCGCTGTGGTTCGCTTTTCGCGTATCCATCTCCCGATACATGGCGTCGAGGACTTCGAGCACCCGCCGCTCGTCTCCCGCGATAGGGAGTTTTAAGAGCAGTTTGATGACGGCGTTCGCGGCATTCTTGCCGGCTTCGGGTCCCGCAGGGTGACACGCCTTGCCCGTGACGGTAATCTTGACACCACCCTCGGTCTCCTCGGCTTGAATCGGACAGTCGAGGATGGGTTCGAGCGGAATCTCGCTCGCCCCAAGCCCCCTCACGACCGCGATGGCAATCCCCGGGACGGAGGAAGCACCGCCGCTCTCGATGGAGTCGAGACGGACCTCTCCCGCGCCGCGCGCGTCGGTATCGAAGTTGGCGATAACGCCGCCCGTACAGCCGTAACCCACGACCGTCCCCGCATCGGGGACAATCATCGGGGGCATCTCTTCTTTTTTCTCTACATGAGCGAGATAATACTCGAAGTCGTGCATCCCCGCTTCTTCACAGCAGCCGAGATAGAGCTTGACATTTTTCCCCACAGGGCAGAACTTGCGATAGGCGAGCATGGCGTAGAGTGCCGAGACACCCGAGCATTTGTTGTCGCTCGCGCCGCGTCCGTAGACCTTTCCGTCGGAGACTTCACCCCCAAAAGGGTCGTGCGTCCAGCCGTCGGGAGAGACGGGGACGACATCGAGGTGACAGGCGATTCCGAGCGCGGGTTTCCCGCTCCCCGTCTCGACCGTGCCGACATGATAGGCGTGGTTTTTCGGGTTCGCGAACCCGAGATTCTCCGCATCCGAGAGCGCGAGGGAGAGCATCTTGGCGCATCCCTCCCCGTAGGGGAGCGGGGCATCGGGATGATAGTCCGCGATGCTGTCCTGCCGCACCCAGCGGCAGAGCATTTCAATCATCTCGTCCTCTTTGGAATCGAGAAAGTCCATCATTTCTTTCATGGGACGCCCTCCGACAAGTTGTGAGACTGTTGTTTCCATTATAGCCGTCCCCCATTCAAATGTCAATTCGCGTTTTTCCACACAAATTCGCCGAAAACCGTTGCCTTGCGTGAGAGAGGCATACAAAGGAGTCTATATGAATCAGATCGAGCATATCTATCGTACAAACTTGGTGCACCGTTACGACGATGACGGCATCATTCACTACTTCTCCGCGTCCGACTTCCCGGGGCTGACCTCGGAGGACTTTACATTCCCATCCCGAGAGGGGAACATCCTCGCGGGGCATCTCTACGCCTACCCGGGCGCGTCGGACGAGAAACTCGTGGTCTTCTGCCACGGTCTCGGCGGGGGTCACCGCTCGTATATGCGGGAGATCGAGACCCTCGCCCGCCACGGGTATCGGGTCGCCGCCTACGACAATACCGGCTGTTTCGCCTCGGCGGGCGAGGACATTCGCGCCCTCACCCAGTCGCTCTCCGACCTCGACAGTTTTCTCACTTATGCCCACGGCGCGGGATTGCTTCCCGCAGATGTGACGGTCATCGGGCACTCGTGGGGCGGGTACGCCGCAGGGAATATCCGACACCTGCATCCCGAGATACGAAAAATCGTGGTACTCGCGGGTTTCCCGTCGGTCAAACGGATGTTGAAACTCTATTTCTCGGGCATCAAACGCCTGTTTATGGGGGCGTGCGCCCGCTTTGAACGGGGGCAGAATCCCGCGCTTTACCCGCTTTCTGCCGAGACGGTACTGGACGACCCTGCGGTGCGCGCCCTCGTCATTCAGTCGGACGATGACGGCATGATCGACTACCGCCGCAGCTTCCTGTTCCTCAAAGAGCGGGTGAAAAATGCGGGCGTGAAGTTCCTCTCGCTGCACGCGAGAGGTCATAACCCGAACTATACCGAGGACGCGGCGGCATACATGACCGAGGTGCTCGGAGGACTGCAAAAGGGGGTGCGCGAGAAGACTCTCAATACCCCCGACGAGAAACGGGCGTATCTCAAGGACGCGGACTGGTACCGCATGACCGAGCAGGACCCCGCGGTCTGGGATGAGATCTTCGCCCTGATTGACGCGGACCCCACGGCAAAATCCGAATAAGATTTTTTCGATTTTGAAATCCTGCCGTCAAAAAACGGTACTGTTTCAGTGAATCGAGTTAGAAAACCGCAAGGAGAACAACATGGCTCTTTTGGAACTGAAAGGCGTCGGTAAGATTTATGTATCCGAGGGCGCCGTCTCGGTCGGCATTCGGGGGGTGAACCTCTCGTTTGATACCGGCGAATTTGTCGCCGTCACAGGGAAGTCGGGGAGCGGGAAGACAACGCTTCTCAACCTGATGAGCGGTATGGACAGCTACGAAGAGGGAGAACTGCTCATCGAGGGGACTCCCACTTCTCACTATACCCAAGCGGACTGGGAAGAGTATCGGGAAAAGTATATCTCGTTTATCTTTCAAGACTATAACATTATCGACAGCTTTACGGTGCTCGAAAATGTCGAACTCTCGCTCCTCCATATCGCGAGCGCGAAAGAGCGGCGGGAGCGCGCGCTCGAACTGCTCCGCCGCGTGGGGATGGAGGAGTTCAAGCACCATCGCGGGTCGAAACTCTCGGGCGGGCAGAAACAGCGGACGGTCATCGCCCGCGCCCTCGCGAAAGACAGCCCCATCATTTTGGCGGATGAGCCAACCGGGAACCTCGACAGCCGCTCGGCGCGCGAGATTGTGGAACTTCTCCGCGAGGTCTCGAAAGATAAACTCGTGGTGGTCGTCACCCATAACTTTGCCGAGCTCGCAGGGGTCGCTACGCGTGAGATTCGCGTCTTTGACGGACAGATCGAGCGGGACGAGGTGCTCGCCGAGACCACGCCCGCACCGGTACGTCACACCAAGCGCGAGGGAACGGGACGCGGGAAGAATTTCCGCTGGGGTATGCTGCTCGGGTGGCACCGATTCCGCGCCACCCCGCGCCTGACGGCGTTTATCTGCCTCGTCATGGTGCTTGCCCTGCTCGGCACGTTCGCCATGACCTCGAAACTGCTCGTCGGGAGCGGAAATGATGCGAATATGGCGGCGGAGACACCGCTCTTTCAGTATATCGACGGTCGCCTGATTCTCGCGCGACATGATAACGCGGGGATGAGCGAGAGGGAGGTCTCTCTCCTCGCGGATATCGTCGGTGCGGAGACCTATCTCTTTGACGACAGTCTCCTTGCGTCGCAATACGACGCGCACGAGAAAATACCCGGTAAAGATAAATACCTCTCGGTTACCTATACGGTCGGGTACGAACCCGACGGCATCACGGTCGAGCCGGATATCGGGCGTTTGCCTAACGGGGCGGATGAGGTACTCCTCTATTTCCCCATCGCGTGGAAACAGATTTATAACCGCGAGACCGTGGAAACTGCCGAAGAACAACCGACCTTCAAGTTCCTTAATACCTATAATGTCAAGGTCAGCGGAATCAAGTTCTATTACGACAACACGAAAGACGCCAAGGTCTATCTCACGGAGGAGGGCTTCGCGCGCTGGACGGTCGGCTCTGCCGTCGCACAGGCGATGAAATCCTGTGAAGTCGTTGTCGGAGAGGGGACGGGGAGCGGTAACTATTTCGATTTACAGTATTCCTCGGTCGTCCCCGACGAGAGACTCGACACGGGCACCATCGCTTTCGCGAGTACGAGTTCTTCGATTATCAACGCCTCCGCCCCCATCGATGGGAAGCTTCTGTTCGGCTTTGGCGGGACTTCTTACATGCAAACCGAGGAGTTTTCGGTCAAGATCGACCCCGTGCGCTCTCGCGACCTCGCGACCGTGACAAGCGGGGAGAATGCCGATTACGACTACGACCGCTTCAATCGGCTGTATGTCTCGGAAGATCTCTATACCGCCATGTACGAAACCGTGATGCGGGACGGGAGGACTGCGAGCAGTCTCTTCTTCACAAACGACAGACGGGCAGAGGATGCGCGGGCGACCCTCGCGAATTTGGATTTTGACGCGTTGCGCGCGACCTATGCGGAGACCGACCTCGCCCTCCTCGACGACGGCTATCTCGCGGTGCTCTCGGACGCCTATTCGACGAGTGCCGAGAATTTGATACTCGGCTTTATTCTGAACGCGCTCTTCTATCTGCTTTGGTTCTTGTCGGTACTTTTCCTCTCGTTTTTCCTCTATCTCTGTTTCTCCCGCGCCATGCACACTTTTCGGGGAGACATCGGGATTCTGCGCTCCATGGGGCTCACCACCGCCATCATTCGGACGGCGACCTACGCGCAGTCCTTCTATTCCATGATTCCCGCGGTCGCTATTGCGGGCGGGGTGATTTTTGCCCTTTACCGCAATCCCGCGACCAATCCCATGTTCCCGTTCCTCAGCGTCGGGCACTATTTCTGGATTCTCTTCGGGGCGGTATTGCTCTGTACGCTCGTCGCGAGACGGTATAACCGTAAGGTGTTCTCCGAGAGTGTGAGAAAGACCCTGAAAGGAGGTGCCGACCATGCTTGAAATCCGACATCTGGATAAAACATACGCGAAGGGCAGTCAGCGGGCGGTACACGCGGTCTGCGATACCACCATGACCCTCCCCGAGACGGGCATGGTCGCCCTCTTCGGGAAGTCGGGATGCGGGAAGACCACGCTTCTCAACCTCATCGGGGGTCTCGACCGCGCCGACAGCGGGGAAGTGCTCCTCGACGGCGCGCGGATTACCCCGACGGCGAACGAAGCGCGAAACCTGCATATCGGCTACATCTTTCAGAATTATCATCTCATCGCGGAGAAAACCGTCTATGAGAATGTCGCGCTCTCCCTGACCCTGTGCGGGGTCACCGACCGCGCGGAGATCGAGACGCGGACGCTTGCGGCGCTCGATGCCGTCGAGATGACCGCCTATAAGCATCGGCTCCCGAACACCCTCTCCGGCGGACAGCAGCAGCGGGTGGCGATCGCCCGCGCCCTCGTCAAGAACCCGCGCGTGATTCTGGCGGATGAGCCGACAGGAAACCTCGATGAGCAGAATACCGTGCTCGTCATGGATTTGCTCCGCCGTTTGGCGAAAGAACACCTCATTCTGCTCGTCACCCACGAGGAAGAACTCTTGCCCCACTACTGTGACCGCATTATCGAGATTTCCGACGGGCGCGTGATCAGTGAGAGCGAGAATGTCGCGGGGAGCGGCTACCGCGGGCAGAGTAAGACCGAGGTCTACCTCGGGGATCTCCCGTGCGAGACGGCAGAGGTCGGAAAAACCGAAGTCTCCTACTATGGGGAAGCGGACGATGCCCCCGCCTCGCTGCGGATTGTTTCCCATCGCGGGGTGCTCTATCTCTCCGCACCCGTCGGGGTGAAACTGCGGGTGCTGGACTCCTCCGCGGAGATTCGGATTCACGAGGGGTCATTTATTCCCGAAGAACATCGGGTCGCGGCGGAACCCGACCCCGTGCTTCTGACCCCCATCAAGCGGGAGCACAAAAAGTGCGGGCGTATGTTCCGCCTCACAGACGGACTCCGCACGGGGTTCCAAAACCACTTCGGGCATATGAAACGCGGGAAGCGGGTGCTCGCCGCAGGGCTCTTCCTCTTCGCGTTCATCTTCGTCATGGTGGTCGCGCAGTTCGGGATTACCCTCCGCACGCTCGAGACCGCGCGGTACGCACACCACACAGAGATTTCGTACCTGAAAGCGTCGGCACTCGATGAAACCGACCTTGCGACCCTCAAAGCCGAGGGACTCATCACGACCGCCTACCCCGTCAAGACCTATGTCTATGACGACGGGAGCATCTATCTGAACGACTACGAGAGACAGTGGTATCTCGACCTCTCCGCCTTGCAGAAAGAGACCTCGGTGAGTTGGGACAGCGGGCAGACGGCGCGCGCTTTGGATATCGCCGACGCGCAGGGGAAGAAGTTCTCGGTCGCGGGGGAATCGGTCGACCCCGCGTCGCTCTGTGCAAATGACATTTATATCACCCGCGGACTCGCGGATGCGCTCATCAAGGGGGGCGGGGTCAGCTATATTTCCGACTACGAAGACCTTATGTACCTCTCGCTCATCAATAATGCGTGGCGGGAGACCTCCTATCGGATTGTCGGCATTCTCGACGACCCGAACACCGCGGTCTATCTGAATCCCCTCCATATCGTGGAAATCGCGATTTCCGGCTCCTATCTGAACGCTTGCGGGTATCTTGACGAAGATGCGCTAGCATTCCTTGCCGAAAACGGGATTCCCGCACCCGCACAGGGTCATGTCTATGTCAGCCCGTACGGTTACACCACCGAAAAGACCTACTCGGTTTTGGGCAAGGATTTCATCGTGGATTCTACGCTCAAGGACGCGATTGAGTCCGAGGAATTTCTCATGATTCCCGAGGGGCTCACCGAGTATACCTATCTGATGAATGCCTCGGATTATGTCACCCTCTTCTCCGACCTCTCGCATCTCACGGACTACGAGTCCGAGACGGGCTTCAACTATGTCGCCGTCCGCACAACCGATGAGAGGGCGCTCGCCGCCCGTGCGGAAGCACTCGGATGCACGGACGGGATGGTGACCGCCGACATGCTCTTCGAGGAAGAGAAACAGTCTGTTGCGGGCGACCTCATCGCGGGATTTGTGGTCGCGCTCGTCATTGTCGTCGTCATGTTCTTCTGTCTCTTGCTCGTCATGCGGAGCGGCATCATGTCCTCGATAAGACAGGTGGGCGTGCTCCGCGCCATCGGCGTCAGCCGCGGGAACCTCGTCTTCCGCTATTTCGCCGAGGCACTTGTGGTCTTTGCGCTCCTCATCGTCCCGGGATACCTCGCGGCGAGCGGAATGCTCGCGTGGCTCTTGGGGAAGGGCGCGCTCTTCGAGCAGATATTCTATTACCCCTTCTGGCTCGGCGGCGCGACCGCGCTCGTCCTCTTCGGCGTCACGGTCTTCTGCGGGATTCTCCCCGCGCTCCGTCTGCTCCGCGGTACCCCCGCCTCGATCATCGCGAAGTACGATATCTGAGGACGGAATCCCGACCCGAGTTTTCCCCGCACCCTCAAATCCACGCAAAAAACCGCGCCTTCGGGCGCGGTTTTCCTTATGTATTTTTGCGAGAATCTGTCTCGGAGCAGGGGAATGACATGGGGCGCTCCCCGTGCCGTTACACTTCCTCTTCGATTTCGACGAGTGTCTCCGACAGATGATACGAGGTACGCATCCGCAGGGGGCGGCGTTTTAACAGGTCATAGGAATAGGACGGACAAGTGTGCCGACCGACAATCTTGTCGTCATACTTTGTGCAAAGAATCTCCCCGTTGTCTTTTTCGGAGAGTTTCGCCCATTCACAGAAAGAGCAGGAGGGGAGCGGGTCGCGCTCCTCACGCAGGATTTTTTTCATCTGTTTCACCTCTTGCTTTATTGTAACACGAAGGCGCGGATTCGTCAAGAAAAAATTAGAAGCGCACCATAAGTCATGGCAGAACCGAGAATCCCCGAGACGATCTTCCAGAAGAACGCCCGCCTGAGCGAGAGGTCGGTGCCGTCGAGCATGGCGGCGGTTTGCATCGCGACCGACAGCCCCGAAAAGCAGATGGCGAAGCCGCAGGGCACCAGTCCCCCCGCGAGGGGCGCGAGCGCGGCGCAGGCGGCGCCGACTTCCATGAGGGCGGCGGCAGCGAGGTATGCCGCCGTCGGCAGAAAGGTCTTGAGGACCGCGAGCAGCCCCGAGAAAAATGCGATGAAGCCCGTGACCGTGAGAGAGGCGGAGACCGCGTCCCGCATCGCCTGCGTCAGGTGGGGCGGCGTGACGTGCGGCAGGGGGCGCGCGCTGTCCTCTTCCCGCGGTGTTTTCGTGAGGAGGGAGAGAATCAGCGCGATGATGAGGGACACCAGCACCTCGACGGCAAAGAGGATCACCCCGTCGAGCATCCGCCCCCGCAGGTTTTTCCCCACGCCGAGCACGACGAAAGCGATGCTCGGATTGTTCGCAAAACAGAGGATTCTTTCTGCTTCTTCCTTGGTATAAAGTCCGGCAGAATACCCGTCACGCGTCACTTTTGCCCCCAAAGGGAACCCGCAGACAAGTCCGACGAAGAGGGGGAGCACCGCCGCCGTCGGGAGACGAAACACGCGAGAGAAAAGCCCTTTTTTCTCCCGTGGCGCGAGCGGCAGGGTCTGCAAGTACGGGGAGAGTACCGCGAACGGGAAGATAGCGGGGATGACCGCGGTCACCGAGAGGGAGAGCCCCGCGCGGATGCCGTCTGCGAGCGCGCCCGCGCGCCATAGGAGCGTGCCCGATAGGGCGAGGACAAGGAAAAACGGGAGATGACGGGAGATACTTCGGGTCATAGCGGCGGCAAACCTCTCATAGGATGATTCAGTAAAGTATAGAGGGAGGGGCGTGTCCGTATGCCCGGGAAAACGAAAAGAGAAAAAAAGGTGAAAGAGGGTCGCCCGCCGCTCGCGCCCGCTCTGCCGGGGAGTTATCGCGTCGAGGTGCGCCCCGCCGCGGGCGGGCGAAAACGGGTGCTGGTCTGCGCCTGTGATGAGATTCGCGCGTACAGTCGGGAGTGCGTCGCGTTTCGGCACGGGAAAGAGTGCGTCACGGTCTCGGGGCGCGACCTTTGGTGTAAAACCTACGGAAATCGCACGGCAGAAGTGGTCGGGCGGGTTTCTTCGGTCGGATTCGGAGACGGCGGGGAGGGGGACGCATGAGAGAACTGTTTGCCTATGTCCCCTATTCGGTCCCGCTCGAAAAACGGCTGGATGTCGTCAATCTCGCTTTGAACTGCGGGTTTGAACTCTATCGGGAGCGGGAGAGCGATGCGCGGTTTTCTTTTCGGCTGGCACTCGGCGACGCACGGACGGGGGAGAGCGGGTTTGATGCCTGCGGGGTACCCTATGTCCGCGGAGAGATCGGCGGTGTCCTCGGGCTTTTGCGCCGTCTTGCCCGCCGCCCGGGACTGCTTTTTGGTCTCATGCTATCGCTCGCCCTCTATTTCCTGCTCACCGGGATGGTGTGGGAGGTACGCATCACGAGCGGGAGCGATATTGACGAGGACACCGTTCTCTCGGAACTCGCGGAGGCGGGTCTCTATGAGGGCGCACGGCTCAAAACACTCGACCCCGATACGCTGGTCTCGAACTTTCTCCTGATTGACGAGGAGATCGCGTTCGCTTCGGTGCATCTGAACGGGACGGTCGCGGAAGTGGAACTGATTGCGAAGAGTCGGGGCGAAGAGCCGACCCCCGTCCCGCCGCCCTGTAACATTGTCGCCGCCCGAGACGCGGTGGTGACCGATATGACGGTGTTCACCGGGAAACAGGTGGTGAAACCCGGGCAGACGGTCGCCGCGGGAGACCTGCTCGTCAGCGGAGTGATTTCGGATGTCGGCGGGACGCGGTTCCTCCCTGCCGCCGCCTGTGTCATGGGGCAGGTCGAGGACACCCTTACGGCGGAGGTCCCTCTCCGTACCACGGGGACCTATGTGACCTCGACCCGCCCGGTCTCGCTCTCGCTCACGATCTTCGGGCACACCCTGACCTTCGGGGACCCGAGCCGCGCGAAATGCGAATCGGGGCATCGGCTCTACCTCTGGAATACCGTCCGTCTGCCTGTCTATGTCTCGGTAGGTCTTTCTTGCGAGACCGAGACGCGTGAGGTGACGCGGAGCGAGGAAGAGGCGCACCGCCTTGCGGAACTCGAACTCGAGAGAAAACTCGATGCCGCCCTCGCGGGCGGGACGCTCCTATCGTCTGAGTCAGTCGAAGAGGTGTCCGACGGGATCTATCTCAGGCGGATGCGGGTGATTTACGAGACCAATATTGCGAAATCCCTTGCATTTGAGACCGAAGAACAGTAGAATATAAGAAAATGGTGTATTGCGCGCGCGTCGCGCAAATCACCGAAAAAGCAAACGGAGAAACCAATGCCCGAAAAAATTGTCACCACCATATCCGGCGCACAGACCGCCGCCCTCTTTGGGACGGGGGATTGTCACGCGCGCTTTCTGGAAGAAAAACTCGGAGTCACCATTCGTAACACCCGCCCCGTCGGGGGAGAAGCAGGCGATGCCCTTGTCATCACGGGGGAAGAGCCGGGGCTCGGCGAGGCGGCGAAGGTGCTCGAATATCTCAAACGCATGACCGTCGGCGATACGCTGGACGAGCAGACCGTGGAGTATGTCGTCTCCATGGTGTCCGACGGAGAGGGAGAGGAACTCACCGACCTCGGCAGTGATATCGTCTGTATCACCAGTCGTGGGAAACCCATTCGCCCGAAGACCGTCGGGCAGAGAAAATATGTCGAGGCGGTCAGAAAGAATACCGTCGTCCTCGGCATCGGTCCCGCCGGGACGGGAAAGACCTTTCTCGCCGTCGCGATGGCGGTCGAAGCCCTCAGGGACAAGCAGGTCAGCCGTATCATCTTGACCCGCCCCGCAGTCGAAGCAGGGGAGAAACTCGGATTTTTGCCGGGCGACTTACAGAACAAGATCGACCCCTACCTCCGTCCCCTCTATGACGCGCTCTACGAGATGATGGGGAGTGAGAACTTCGCGCGGCACCTCGAGCGCGGCACCATCGAGATTGCCCCGCTCGCCTATATGCGCGGCAGAACCCTCGACGATTCGTTTATCATTCTCGACGAGGCGCAGAACACCACGAGCGAGCAGATGAAGATGTTCCTCACCCGTCTCGGCTACCGCTCCAAGGCGGTGGTGACGGGCGACCCCTCGCAGACCGACCTCCCGTATGGGAAGAAGAGCGGTCTCGCCGTCGCCGCGAAGATTCTCGGCGGCATCGAGGGCATCGCGATTCACGAGTTTTCCCGCCGCGATGTCGTGCGCCATCATCTTGTCCAGCAGATTATCAAGGCGTATGAGAGTTATGAGAAAGAACAGCCGAGGACGGGCGGTACCCACTATGTCCGCAAAAGCGGGGAGGGGAAGAAATGAGAAACCATGCTTCCCCCCGCCTGAAAATCGACTTTGGGCTCTCGTCCGAGACCCTCTCGGTCTCTACCCGCCTGAAACACTTGGTACGGCTCGCGGTCGAAGAGACCCTCGCCTATGAGGAGTTCCCACACGACGCGCTCGTCTCGATTACCTTTTGCGATAACGCATATATTCGGGAACTGAACCGTACCTACCGCGAAAAAGACAGCGCGACCGATGTCCTGTCGTTCCCGCAGTTTGAGGCGGGCGAGGCGGTGAACTGCCCCGTCACCCCCGTCCCGCTCGGCGATATCGTTATTTCGCTCGAACGCGCGGCGGTGCAGGCGGAAGAACTCGGGAATCCCTTTCCGCGCGAGGTCGCTTTTCTCGCCGTCCATTCCACCCTCCACCTGCTCGGATACGACCATGTGCTCTCGCAGGAGGACGAAGAGGATATGTGCGCGCGGCAACGGGCGGTCATGACCCGTTTGGAACATCGTTTGAAAGAAAAAGAAAAGGAATCTATATGAGCAGAACGGCTTTTATCGCAATCGTCGGTCGACCGAATGTCGGGAAGTCGACCCTCCTCAACCATATCCTCGGCGAGAAGGTCGCCATCGTCTCGAAACGCCCGCAGACCACGCGGAACCGTATCACGGGGATTCATACCGTCGGGGAAGACCAGTATGTCTTTCTCGATACCCCGGGCGTACACCGCCCCCGTACCAAACTCGGGGACTATATGGTGAAGGCGGCGAGCGATACCCTCGGCGGCGCGGATGCGGCACTGCTCGTGGTCGAACCCCGCGGGGCGGTCGGTGATATCGAGGGAGAAATCCTCGAGAAAATCAAGCGGGCGGGCATCGGCGCGATTCTTGTCGTCAATAAGACCGATTCCGTCACCGCCGAGAATGTCGCGAAGACCATCGCCGCCTATTCCGCCGCATTCGACTTCGACGCGGTGGTGCCCACGGTGGCGAAGAGCGGCAAAAATGTCGATGTTCTCCTCTCTGAGTGCGAGCGGTATCTCACCGAGAGCGCGTGGTTTTTCCCCGAGGAGATGATTACCGACCAGACCGAGCGGCAGATCGCCGCCGAGATCATCCGTGAGAAACTGCTCAAGACCCTCTCGGACGAGGTTCCTCACGGGGTCGCCGTCTCCATTGAAGAGTTTACCGAAACGGGGAAACTCATTCGCATCCGCGCGGATATCTACTGCGAGCGCACCTCGCATAAAGGCATCATCATCGGCGCCCACGGCGAGACCCTGAAGCGCGTCGGCTCCAAGTCGCGCGAGGACCTCGAAAAGTTCTTCGGTACCAAAGTGTTCCTCGACCTGTGGGTCAAGGTCAAAGAAAATTGGCGGGACAGCCAGTTTAATCTGAATGACCTCGGCTATCGCAAAGACGAATGAAGACCCCCGAGAACAGTTTTGAAGTCCACGGACTCGTGGTGAATACCGTCGATGTCGGCGAGCGCGACCGGCTCCTCTCGCTTCTGACCGCCGAGCGGGGACTTCTCACGGTCTATGCGAACGGCGCGCGCCTGCTCAAGAATCGCTATCTCACCACAACTCAGCTCTTTTGCTACGGCAGATTTTTTCTCCGCGACGCGAAAGGGCGATACACCTTGCAGGATGTCACCTTGGAAGAGTCTTTCTACGGTCTGCGCGCCGACATCGGTCGCGCCGCTCTCGGCTCCTATGTCTGCGAGGTTACGACCTACACGGGTACCGAGACCCCCGATGCGGATCTCTTACGCTTGGTGCTGAATACCCTGTACGCCGTCTCGCGCGGTATGTACGACTTGTCGCTTGTCAAGGCGGCGTTCGAGTTCCGCATGGCGGCGGTACTCGGATTCATGCCCGACCTCTCGGCGTGTTCGCTCTGCGGCGATACCGAGGGCGAGTTTATCTTTGACCTCTCGGAGGGTACCATGCTCTGCCGCCGCTGCCGCGATTCCCTCGCCGGGAGAGAGATGGCAGGGGAGGACACCACGGAACATTCCATCGTCATTCTGACCCCCGGGGTGCGCGCCGCCGTCTCGTATGTCATGACGGCACAGCCCGAGCGGTTGTTCTCGTTCCGTCTCGACGGCGAGGATCTGCCCGCGTTTTCCCGCGCGGCGGAAGAATATCTCATGTGGCATACCGACCACCGTTTTGCCACCCTCGCGTTCTATCATCAGGTGGTTTAGAGGAAACTATGATTTTTTCGGAGAAAACACAGTCGGTTTTGGAGTTCGACAAGATTCGCGCGCTGCTCGCGAAGAGTTGCGTCACCGCCGGTGCGAAAGCGCGGGCGGCTTGTCTCATGCCCTCCGACGACGCGGTGGATGTCGCGAGACGGCTCCGCCGCACGACCGATGCCCGCCGTTTGGCGGACGCGAAAGGGTACCCGGGGTTTGATGCCCCCGAGGATGTCCCCGACGCTTTGGAGCGCGCCGATAAGGGCGCGACTCTCACCCCCGAGGAACTGCTGCATATCGCCTCCATGCTCCGCGCGGTGAAGGGGTGCGCCGACTACGCAAAAGAGAATCACCCGTTCGAGACGGTGCTCGACGAGGTGTTCGCCCGCTTGCTCCCGAACCCCACTTTGGAGAGAAGAATTTCGACGAGCATCGTCTCGGCGGAACTCATCTCGGACGATGCCAGCCCCGCGCTCTCGTCCATTCGCCGCCAGATTCGCGCGGCGCATAACCGTATTCGGGAATCTCTTTTGAGTTATGTCACCGGCGCGCGGCAGAAAGCATTACAGGAAAATATCGTCACCATGCGGGACGGCAGATATGTCATTCCCGTGCGGCAGGAATACCGCGGGGAGGTCAAGGGGATTGTCCACGATACCTCCTCCTCGGGCGCGACCGTGTTCATTGAACCCATGGCGGTGGTCGAGGCGAATAACGACCTCCGCGCCCTCGAAATCAAAGAGGCACGGGAGATTGAGCGCATCCTTGCCGAACTCAGCGCCGCCTGTGCCGAGTTCGCGGGTTCACTCCTCCGCGACTACGACACCATGACCGAGCTTTCGTTCTGCTTCGGTTGCGCGTCGCTCTCCGAGCAGATGGACGGCTGTGAGCCGCACCTCGCCGAAGACCGCATGATAGACCTTCGCCGCGCGCGTCACCCTCTCATCGACCGCGACCGCGTGGTGCCCGTCAGCGTCTCTCTCGGTAACGAGTTTGACACCTTGATTATCACGGGACCCAATACGGGCGGGAAGACCGTCACCCTGAAAACCCTCGGGCTGTTCGCCGCGATGGCGCAGGCGGGCTTGCATATCCCCGCCGACCCCGATTCCACCCTCGGCGTGTTTGACGGGATTCTTGTCGATATCGGGGATGAGCAGAGCATCGAGCAGTCACTCTCCACTTTCTCTGCGCATATGGTGAATGAGATTGGAATGCTAAACAGTCTCACCCCGCGCTCCCTTGTGCTGTTTGATGAACTCGGGGCAGGGACCGACCCCGTCGAGGGCGCGGCGCTCGCCATTTCCATTTTGGAGACCTGCCGTGCGCGCGGTGCCATCAGCGCCGCCACCACCCACTATACCGAACTCAAACTTTTTGCGCTCGATACCCCCGGGGTGAAGAACGCGTCCTGTGAGTTTGATGTCGAGACCCTGCGCCCCACCTATCGCCTCGTTTTGGGCGCACCCGGGAAATCCAATGCCTTCGCCATCTCCGAGAAACTCGGGCTCCCGAAAGAGGTCGTTGACCGCGCGCGGGAACTCGTCTCCGCCGACAGCCGTCGGTTCGAGAGCGTCATTGAGGAACTGGAACGCACGCGGTTCGAGATGGAGCATGAGCGCGACGAGGCGGCGCGCCTCCGCCGCGAGTATGAGACTTATAAGACCAAGGCCGAGACCGAACTCAAAAAGAAACTCGCCGAGACCGAAGCATCGGTGAGACGCGACCGCGAAAAGGCGCGGCAACTGCTCGACAGCGCACGCGTTTCGAGCGAGTTTGTCTTCCGTCAGTTGGAAGAACTGCGGAAGAAACAGGAGAAAGAGAATGTCGCCGCCGCCCTCGAAGAAGCGCGGCGTGCCGTGAGAGAGCAGATGCGGGCGGCAGAGGATGCCTACGGCGAGGTCACCTTTGAGGAGGCGAGCGTCGGGGAGAAGTATGTTCTGCCGCGCCCGCTCCGCGTGGGCGATGCCGTTTGGATTGCCTCCCTCGGTGCCGAGGGGAAAGTCACCGCCCTCGCGGGCGACAAACAGGTCGCGGTGCAGGCGGGCGTCTTCCGCGGAAAAGTGGATATTTCCGATATCCGACTGCTCTCCGATATGAAGAAAAAGAGCAAGCCGAAAGCCCCCTCCTCGACCAAAATCCAGCGCGGCGGTGTCGCCGCGTTCCGTGCGGAACTCGATGTCCGCGGTCGCTACGGCGACGATGCGTGGTTTGAGGTAGACCGCTATCTGGACGAGGCGGTGCTCGCCGGGGTCGAGACCGTCCGCATCATCCACGGGAAGGGGACGGGCGCGCTCCGCGTCGCCCTCCATAAGGAATTGAAAGCCGACCCCCGCGTCGCCTCGTTCCGCCTCGGTTCCCTCGGCGAGGGCGACTCGGGCGTGACGGTCGTCACCCTGAAATAAGGCGAAAAAACAGGAAATTCCTCTTGCAATCAAGAGGGATGTATGATACAATCAAATGAAAATTGAAAAGACCTTATCAAGAGTGGGGGAGGGACTGGCCCTGTGAACCCACGGCAACCTGTTCTTTCAAGGTGCCAATTCCGGTTAGATAAGCGTCCCATACCCGGGCGGCTTATCGACCGCTCGGGTCTTTTTTTGAAGAAAAGAGGAAATACTATGTCGAAAAAACTGTTTACTTCCGAGTCGGTGACCGAGGGGCATCCCGATAAAATCTGCGATAAGATTTCGGATGCCATTCTGGACGAACTTCTGCGGCAGGACCCCATGTCCCGCGCCGCCGTCGAGACTTTCGCTACGACCGGCATCATCACCGTCATGGGCGAGGTCACGACCGAGGCGTATGTGGATATCCCCGAGGTCGTGAGACGCACGGTTGAAGAAATCGGCTATGACCGCGCAAAATACGGCTTTGACTGCCATACCTGCGCCGTCATGACCTCGATTCACGAGCAGTCGCCCGATATCGCCATGGGGGTTGACCGCTGTGCCGAGGCGAAAGAGGGGACGCTCGGAGACGACCTCGATACCGGCGCGGGCGACCAAGGGATGATGTTCGGCTACGCCTGTGACGAGACCCCTGAACTCATGCCGCTCCCTATCTCGCTCTCCCACCGACTGGCGAAACGCCTGACCGAGGTGAGAAAGAACGGCACCCTCCCGTACCTCCGCCCCGACGGGAAGACGCAGGTCACGGTGGAGTACGACGGCGACACGCCGAAACGCATCGATGCCGTCGTGGTCTCCTCCCAACACGCCCCCGAGGTCGAACTCGCGACCATCCGCGAGGACATTATCCGCGAGGTCATCAAACCCGTGATTGACCCCGCCATGCTCGATTCTGACACGAAAATCTATGTCAACCCGACGGGCAGGTTCGTCATCGGCGGACCCGCAGGGGACACGGGGCTGACCGGCAGAAAAATCATTGTCGATACCTACGGCGGGTACGCTCGCCACGGCGGCGGTGCTTTCTCGGGCAAAGACCCGACCAAGGTGGATAGAAGCGCCTGTTATGCCGCGCGTTATGTCGCGAAAAATGTTGTCAAAGCGGGGATTGCCCGCCGCTGTGAGGTCGAGGTGGCGTATGCCATCGGCGTGGCGCGCCCCGTCTCGGTCATGGTCGATACCTTCGGTACCGGTGTGGTGCCCGACGAGAAAATCGCCGAAGCCGTGACTGCTCTCTTCGACCTGCGCCCCGCCGCCATTATCAAACACTTTGACCTCCGCCGCCCGATGTATGCGCCGTTCGCCGCATATGGGCACATGGGCAGAGAAGACCTCGATGCCCCGTGGGAAAAGACCGACCTCGCGGACAAACTGAAAGACCTGTTACAGGCATAATTAAAGCAAAACCAACCCAAACCCGAAAGAGAGGAGGCGCACCGTGAATCCGGAAGAAAAACGAGACCCCGACATTGTCGGTACCATCGAAGATGTCGTGTATCACAACCCCGCGAACGATTATGCGGTTCTGGAACTCATCGACGACCGCACGGGGAAACTCGTGACCGCCGTCGGCACGGTCCCGTACGCCGCCGCAGGCGAGCAGATGCGTCTCTTTGGGATTTGGAAAGAACATACCGACTACGGCAGACAACTGCTGATTGAATCCTATGAGCGCGCCCTCCCGACCGAGGGGAACGACCTCTTGCGCTACCTCTCCTCGGGTGCCATCAAAGGGGTCGGACCCTCGACCGCCCTCAAAATCGTCAATCGGTTCGGGCTCGAGACCTTCGATGTCATCGAAAAGCACCCAGAGTGGCTGACCGATATCCCCGGCATCACCCGTAAGAAAGCCGCCGCCATCGCCACCTCTTTTCAGGAGCAGGCGGGGCTCCGCGAACTCATGACCATCTGTGCGGGGCGGGTCGGGAGCGCGGTCGTGACCCGCGCGTTCCGCGAATGGGGGAGAGGTGCCGCAGGGCTTCTCCGTGCGGACCCTTACCGCCTGTGTCGGGATGGATTCGGTGTCAGTTTCGCCCGTGCGGACGAGATTGCCGCGTCCCTCGGAGTCTCGCCGGAGGCGGAAGTGCGCGTCCGCGCGGGGATTTCCTATGTCCTCTCCTATAACGCATCGGTGAACGGGCATACCTGCCTCCCGTACGCGAAACTGGTCGCCGCCGCCGCGGACACCTTGGGTCTGACCGAGGAACAAATCACCACCGCACTCGACGCGATGATGCGGGAAGAGCGCGCCGTGCTCCGCTCGATTCAGGGGCAAAAAATGGTGTTTTCCGCCGAAAATGATAAGGCAGAAGAGAATGTTGCCCAAACCCTGCTGTCTCTCTCCCGCCACGCCGTCACCCTTGACAGACAGAACCTCGTCGGCATGATTCGGCGCATGGAGACCGAGTGGGGGATTGAGTACGCCCCCGCCCAGCGGGAAGCCATCGGACAAGCGCTCTCGAACGGCGTGATGATTCTCACGGGCGGACCCGGGACGGGGAAAACCACGGTCATCCGCGCGCTCATTCGCATTTTTGACTTGCTGGATATGGATACCGTCCTCGCCGCCCCCACGGGTCGCGCCGCGAAGCGGATGTCCGAGGCGACCGTACATGAGGCGAAGACCCTGCATCGGCTTCTCGAAATGATGCGGGATAAGGATATTCTCACCCCGCATTTTGCACGCAACCGAGAGCATCCGCTTGATGCCATGGTGGTCATCGTGGACGAGTGTTCCATGATTGACCTGCCGCTCATGAACGCGCTCTGTAACGCCATGCGGCGGGGGAGCCGCCTGATTTTAGTAGGCGACGCCGACCAGTTGCCTGCCGTCGGGTGCGGAAACATCCTCGGAGATTTGATTGGCTCGGGGGGTTTCCCGACCGTGCGTCTGACCGAGATTTTCAGGCAGGCGCAAGAGAGCTTGATTGTCACGAATGCCCACCGTATTCTGAGGGGCGAGATGCCCATTCTCGACCGCAACGACAGCGATTTCTTCTTCCTCGGTCGGGCGCGGGAGGAGGCAATCCCCACGACGGTGGAAGAACTGCTCGCCGTGCGGCTCCCGCGCGCGTACGGCAAAGAGGCGGCGGAGGGGATTCAGGTCATCACCCCGACCCACCGCGGGGTCTCGGGTACCGAGAACCTCAATCTGCGCCTGCAAGAACGACTCAATCCGCCCGCAAAGGGAAAAGCGGAGATTCGCGCCCACGGCGTGACCTTCCGCGTCGGGGATAAGGTCATGCAGGTGAAAAACCGCTATGATGTCGAATGGAAACGCGGAGACCAGAGCGGCACCGGGGTCTTCAACGGAGACCTCGGGGTGATTCTGGCGGTCGAAAAGACCGATACCGCGGTCACTGTCTCCATCTCGTTCGACGGTCGAGTCGCGGAATACGACCCGTCCATGCTCGAAGAGGTCGAACACGCCTACGCCGTCACGGTACACAAGAGCCAGGGGAGCGAGTACCCGACCGTGGTGCTCCCCGTTTGTTCCTGCGGCTCGCTTTTGCAGACGAGAAATCTGCTCTATACCGCCATGACCCGCGCGAAAGAGCGCCTGATTTTGGTCGGAAGGGAAGATATTCTCAGGCAGATGGTCGAGAATGTCCGAAAGACCGAGCGGTACACGGGTCTCCGTGACCGCCTGACGAAATAAGAATCGAGAATGAAATCAAACTTGCCCTTGCATTCTTCGGCGATATGGTATATAATTCTACTACATTCGCTGTAAAGGAACTGTTCATGCAAAACCGACTTGGAATCGACATGGGCGGCGCCACCCTTTATGCCGCGGCACCGGGATGCGGTTTGGTCTTAAAAGACCCTGCCGTCGTCGCGCTCGACAGAGACACCGGACGCATTGTGGCAGCGGGAGCCGCCGCGGAACAAAAATTGAATATGCCGGACCGTCGCTTTTCCCTGAGCCGTCCTTTCACAGAAGGGCTGACCAAGTCCCCCGAGGTTCTGCGTACCGTCCTCCGCACCTGTCTTGTGACCGCGGGCGGCGGGAATGATACCGACCTGATTCTCTCGGTCCCCTGCGACATTGGGGACAGTGAAGAGGAACTCATCGGGGAGATCGCCGAGGAACTCGGCGCCGCGTCCTGTCATCTCGTCTATGCGCCGCTCGCCGCACTCGCGGGGACCTTTCTCCGTCTGCCCGCGGGCTGTCTCATCGTGGATATCGGTGCGACGCATACAAATGTGATGCTCCTCTGTCGGGGCAGAATCTACTATATGAAGACCGTGGATGTCGGCGGGCAGACTTTTGACCGCGCCATCGCGGAATATTTTCAAAAATATCGGAAAATCAGCATCAGTCTGCGGACGGCGGAACAGATCAAGATGAAGGTCGGCTCCGTCTGGGCGGGCTCCATGGGGAAATCCATGGAAGTGCGCGGTCGCGACCATGCCGGACGGGAAGTCAAGGCGAAGGTCACCTCTGCGGAACTCTACGATTCGCTCGAACGCCCGCTCTCCATGATTTTGGAAGCGATTTTTGTCGCCGTCACCAAGATTCCCTCGGAGTTCGTCTCCACCGTCTTTGAGACGGGGATTCAGCTCTCGGGCGGCGGCTCTCTGCTCGACGGGCTCGAACAGATGGTGGTCGGCGTGACGGGGGTTTCCGCCGCGCGGGTGGACAACCCGGTCGGGTGCGTCGCCCTCGGGCTCGCGGAAATGTTCGACATTCTGCCCGAGAATATCCCCTCTGCATTCCGTAATGTCTCGGAAATCTATATCAAACACGCCGGTGGAACCGGGTTAGGAGATACGAATGAGTAAAGATCAACAGAAACGCAAAGGACCGAGCGGTATGACCGTCAGCCGAATCGTCGCTTTGGCGCTCGCTGTCCTGATGGTCGTCGGCACGATTTCCGGCGTGATTATCTATATTCTTTCCACCCTTTAATATCACCGCCCCGCGGACTCTGTCCGCGCGGAACCCTACCGCGCCCCTCGAATCCAATCTGCTCCCCGCGGACTCTGTCCGCGCGGACAAAGAGCAAAGCGCGACCCATTTCGGGTCGCGCTTTGCTCTTTGTTTCGGTTTCTAAATAAAACTTGAAAGGTTTGTTTCAAATATCCCGTAGGGCGGGGGGCTTGCTCCCGCCGAAATTCATTTTTTGTTCCCGTGTGAAGTTTTTTGCGCGTAGGGCGGGGGGCTTGCTCCCGCCGCAACCGGTTACGCCGATTGTCGCTTACTTGTCCTCGGGGTCGAAGAACGAGGTCTGCCCCCCGTTCCCGCGATAGGGAATCCCGAGATGCTCATAGGCGAGTTTGGTGACGCACCGCCCGCGCGGGGTGCGGGAGAGGAATCCGATCTGCATGAGATAGGGCTCATAGACATCCTCAATCGTGACCGCCTCTTCGCCCGTGGTCGCGGCGATGGTCTCCAGCCCGACGGGTCCGCCGCCGTAGTACTTGATGATGGACTCCATCATGCGGCGGTCGGTCGCATCGAGACCCAATTCGTCGATATCCAGCATTTTGAGCCCCATGCGGGCGATTTCACCCGTAATCACGCCGTCCCCCTTGACGAGGGCGAAGTCCCGAATGCGTTTGAGCAGTCGGTTCGCGATACGCGGGGTCCCGCGGGAGCGGGTCGCTATCTGGTAGGTGCCCTCTTCGGTCACTTCAATGCCGAGCAGATTTGCACTGCGGCGGACGATGGTCGCGAGTTCATCGGGGGTGTAGATCTCCAGTTTCAAGAGCACCCCGAAACGATCGCGGAGCGGGGTGGTCATTTGCCCCGCGCGGGTGGTCGCGCCGATGAGGGTAAAGGGCTTTAAGTCGAGACGGATGCTCCGCGCGCTCGGACCTTTCCCGATGATGATATCGACGGCATAGTCCTCCATCGCGGGGTAGAGCACCTCTTCGACCTGTCGCGACAGACGGTGAATCTCGTCGATGAAGAGAATGTCTCCCGCCTCCATGTTGGTGAGGATGGCGACGAGGTCGCCTATCTTCTCGATGGCGGGTCCGGAGGTGATCCGAATGGGTTTCCCCATCTCGTTCGCGATGACATTCGCGAGGGTGGTTTTCCCGAGACCGGGAGGACCGTAGAGAAGGACATGGTCGAGCGCGGTCGCGCGCATCTTCGCCGATTCGATATAGATTTTCAGATTGTCTTTCGCCTTGTCCTGCCCGACATATTCGTCGAGGGTCTTCGGACGGAGACTGACTTCTTGACTGTCCTCGCTCGGCTCGTATTCATTCGACAGGATGCGATCTTCAAAATCAAACTCTGTTTCCATCGCGGCTCCTTATAAAAACTTTTTGAGTGCTTGAGAAATCAGGTCGTTGAGGGAGAGTTTCTCCGCGTCGAGACCCGAGAGCGCACTGACGGCAGAAGAGCGGTCATACCCGAGGGTCATGAGTGCCTCGACCGCGTCCGCGAGTTTGCCTTGTCCCATCGGTTGAGACACCGCCACATTTCCGATACCGCTCTGTGTCTGCGAGAGTGCCGCGCCCGCCACCTTGTCTTTGAGTTCGAGGACAATGCGCGCGGCGGTCTTTGTCCCGACATTCGGCGCTTTGGCGAGTGCCTTGACATCCTCGGTGCATACCGCGAGCGAGAACCGGTCGGGCGGGAGGACCGAGAGAATGGACATGGCGGCTTTGGGACCTACGCCCGAGACCCCGATGAGCAGTTTGAAGCAGTCGAGTTCATGCTCGTCCGCGAACCCGAAGAGTTCCATGCCGTCTTCACGGACTTGCAGATAGGTGAGGAGTTTGACCCGCGTCCCCGTCTTGGACGCGAGCGCGTTCGCGGTCGTGAAACTCACGGTCAGCCGATAGCCGACCCCGCCGCAGTCGATGACCGCCATATTCGGCTCCCGCACGGCGAGGATGCCGTCAAGATAGTAGAACATGAGTGAACCCCCGTGTTTTTTATTAACAGCATTATACCATAGCGGACGGGGAAAGTAAAGAAAAAAACGCGCGTTCGACTTTGTTTTCAAAACCTCATTTGACTTCATCGGTGAGTTGTGCTATACTATGCTGAATTTATATTGTAATTTGGGGAAGGAGGCGTTTCGTATGGTGATTTTGGGGATTGACCCGGGGTACGCCATCGTCGGTTGGGGCGTGGTCGATGTCACGGGCGGACGCTTCCGTCCTATCGCCTGCGGGGACATTTCCACGCCGGCGCACACTCCGCTCTCCGCGCGGCTTAAGACCATTCACGACGAGATGTGCCGCATTATTGAGAAGTACAAGCCCGCACAGGTCGCGATGGAGGAACTCTTTTTCAACACCAATATCACGACGGGTATCAAAGTCGCGGAGGCGCGCGGCGTGATTCTGCTCGCGGCAGAGGAATACGGGCTCCCCATGTATGAGTACACCCCCTTACAGGTCAAACAGGCGGTCGTCGGCTACGGTCTCGCCGAGAAGAAACAGGTCATCGCCATGGTGACCTCGCTTCTTCACCTGAAACAGCCGCCGAAACCCGATGACACCGCAGACGCGCTCGCGGTCGCGCTCTGTCACGGACAGACCTGCGGCTCGGGGATCGCCGCGTATTTCAATAAGTGAGGACGAGCCATGTGGATTTGTGACGCTTGGAAAGACTATGAACTGCTCGACACGAGCGACGGGGATAAACTGGAACGCTGGGGGAACTATATTCTCATCCGCCCCGACCCGCAGGTGATTTGGCATACCGAGAAGAAACATCCGCTCTGGCAAAAGGCGGATGCGTCCTACCACCGCTCGAAGGCGGGCGGCGGCGCGTGGAGCGAGAATCGGCTCCCCGAGAGTTGGACGGTGCGGTACGGAGACCTCCGTTTCCGCATCAAACCCATGGGCTTCAAGCATACAGGTCTGTTCCCCGAACAGGCGGCGAACTGGGATTGGTTCTCCGACCTGATTCGCCGCGCGGGGCGCCCGATTAAAGTCCTGAACCTCTTTGCCTATACGGGCGGTGCCACCGTCGCCGCGGCGAAGGCGGGCGCGTCTGTCTGCCATGTCGATGCCGCGAAAGGCATGGTCGCCGCCGCGAAAGAGAATGCGGTGCTCTCGGGTCTTGCCGACGCGCCCATTCGCTATATCGTGGACGACTGCCGAAAATTCGTCGAGCGGGAGATTCGCCGCGGGAACCGCTATGACGCGGTGATTATGGACCCGCCCTCCTACGGGCGCGGACCGACGGGCGAGGTGTGGAAAATCGAAGAGAGCATCGACGACCTCGTGAAACTCGTTTCGGGGGTTCTCTCGGACAAGCCCCTCTTCTTCCTGCTCAATTCATATACCACGGGGCTTAGCGCGTCTGCGATGCGCTATATCACGAAACTGCGGATTGGAGAAAAATTTGGCGGTGTGACCGAGGCGGACGAACTCGGGATTCCGGTCGGGGATTCCGATTACATTCTGCCTTGCGGCTCGAGCGTGCGCCATACTTTTGAAAAAGATGAGTGAACAGTTGATTGTATGCGAGCATCTCGCGTATACCTATAACGCCGATACCCCGCGGGACGCGGTGCCCGCGGTGCGTGACATTTCGTTTTCGGTCGCGCGCGGCGAGTATATTGCCGTCCTCGGGCATAACGGGTCGGGGAAGTCCACTTTGGCGAAACTCCTCAACCTGATTTTGGAGCCGACCGCGGGTCGCCTGACGGTCGACGGCGTGGACACGACTTCGCCCGACTTTTCGGAGGACGACCTGTTTGAAGTGCGCCGTAAGGTCGGCATGGTGTTTCAGAACCCCGATAACCAGTTGGTCGCGACGGTGGTCGAGGAGGATGTCGCGTTCGGGCCCGAGAACCTCGGACTCCCGCGCGCCGAGATTCGCCGCCGTGTGGACGATGCGCTCCGAGAGGTCGATATGTCCGAATACGCGCTCCACGCTACCCATAAACTCTCGGGCGGGCAGAAACAGCGAGTCGCCATCGCGGGCATGATTGCCATGAAACCCGACTGTATCATTTTCGACGAATCCACCGCCATGCTCGACCCCCGCGGCAGACATGAGGTGCTCGATGCGATGGAGCGTCTGCACAGAGACGAGGGCATCGCCGTCATTCATATCACCCACTATATGGAGGAAGCCGCGCGCGCAGACAGAATCCTCGTAATAAACGAGGGAAAGCTCGCCATGGACGGCACCCCGAAAGAGGTCTTTTCCCAAGCCGAGACCCTGCGCGGGTGGGGGCTGGAAGTCCCGCAGACGGTCGAACTTCTCATGGCTCTTAGAGAGGCGGGCTTTGACCTGCCGATTGATTGCCTGACATCTGACGAGTGCGTCGCCGCCTTGTTACCGCACCTTGCGGGGGAGGCGGACGCATGAAGATTCTTGAAGTCGAACAGGTCTCGCACCTCTACGGCGTGGGGACGCCGTTCCGCACCGAGGCGCTCAAAAATGTCAGCGTCGGATTTGAGCGCGGGCTCATCACGGGGGTTATCGGACATACCGGGAGCGGAAAATCCACGCTCGTGCAGATGCTCAACGGTCTGATTCGTCCCGCCGAGGGGCGTGTGCTCCTCGATGGGAAAGATATTTGGGAGAAACCCAAAGAGATTCGCTCTGTCAGATTCCGCGTGGGTCTCGTCATGCAGTACCCCGAGTACCAACTGTTTGACGAAACGGTGGAAAAGGATATCGGTTACGCGCTCCGAAACCAAGGACTCGGACAAGACGAGATTCGAGAGCGGGTGAGAGAGGTCATTTCGTTTGTCGGTCTCACCCCCGACCTGCTCGAAAAGTCGCCGTTCGACCTCTCGGGCGGGCAGAAGCGCCGCGCCGCCATCGCGGGCATCCTCGCGATGCGCCCCGATGTCTTGGTGCTCGATGAACCCGCGGCAGGGCTCGACCCCCGCGGACGCAGAGAGATTCTCGGCGGGCTGACCCGCTATCGGGACAAGACGGGGACGACCGTGATTTTGGTCTCGCACAGCATGGAGGATATGGCGACCTACTGCGACCGCGTCGTGGTGATGAATCACGGAGAGGTCTACGCCGAGGGGACGACCGATGAGATCTTTGCCCGCGCGGGAGAACTGGACTCCATCGGTCTCGATGTCCCGCAGATTGCCCATGTCGCACTCTCGCTCAAAGAGCGGGGAATCCCGCTCACGGGGACGCTCTATACGGTGGACGGCGTGAAGAACGCGCTCTTACCTCTGCTCAAAGGGAGGAAAACACCGTGAAAACAGAGATGACACTCGGACAGTTCTTCCCCGGAGAGTCGGTGCTCCACCGCATGGACCCGCGCGTGAAGATTCTTCTGTCGATTGCCTATATCGTTGCCATCTTCCTCTGCCACTATGTTCTGACCTATGCGCTTATGGCGCTGTTCACCCTGTTTCTCATTCTGATAAGCGGGATTCCGTTCCGCACCATTCTGCGCTCTCTGCGCCCGATTGTCCTGATTCTCATTATCACCTCGATCATCAATCTGCTTATGACCGGGGGAGAGGGAGAGCCGCTCTTCGCTTGGAAGTTCATTCATATCTATGAAGAGGGACTTTGGCGCGCGGGCTTCATGGCGGTGCGCGTGATTCTGCTCGTGGTCTCGGCGACCCTGCTGCTCACCTATACGACCTCGCCCATTGCGCTCACCGATGCCATCGAATCCCTTTTGACCCCTCTCAAATGGCTCCATGTGCCGGTGCACGAGTTCGCGATGATGATGTCGATCGCGCTCCGCTTTATCCCGACCCTCACCGAGGAGACGGGACGGATTATGAACGCGCAGAAATCCCGCGGTTCCTCGCTCTCGACGGGCGGGCTCATCACCCGCGTGAAGGCACTTATTCCCGTGATCGTGCCGCTCTTTATCTCGGCGTTTCAGCGCGCGATGGACCTCGCCACCGCGATGGAGTGCCGTTGCTACCGCGGCGGGAAGGGCAGGACGCGTCTCCGCGCCTATCACTTGCATTTCTCCGACTATTTCATGCCTTGTCTCTTCGCCGCGCTCATCGTGGCGATTGTGCTAGGGAATAAATATCTGCCCGATCTCGTTGGTTGGGGGTATTCGCTGTGAAATACCTCATGCGTTTGCGTTATGTCGGGACGGATTTTAACGGCTCGCAGATTCAGCCGAATGTCCGTACCGTGCAGGGGGTTCTGAACGAGGCGTTCGCCGCCGTGTTCGGCGTGACTTGCCGCGTGACCTCCTGTTCCCGTACCGATAGCGGGGTACACGCCCGCGCCGCCACCCTGACGGTTGAACTCCCGAGCGGTGAGATTCCCATTCCGCCCGAGAAACTCGCCCTCGCGGTGCAGGGGCATCTGCCCCCCGATGTCTCGGTCTTCGATGTCGAGGTTCGCCCCGACAGTTTCCATGTTCGCCACGATGTGACAGAAAAAGAATATGTCTATCTCATCGCGAACACCCCGCTCCGCGACCCGTTTCTCTGTCACCGTGCGTGGTTCTATCCCAAAAAAATCGGGGACGAGGGACTCGCTCGGATGCAGGAAGCAGGGGGGTATCTTGTCGGAGAACACGATTTCTCCGCGTTTCAGGCGCAGGGGTCGCCCGTCGCGAATACCGTGCGGCACCTGACGCGGTTAACGGTCACGCGAGACGGGGATACTCTTCTTGTGACGGTCGCGGCAGACGGATTCCTCTATAACATGGTGAGAATCATCGTCGGGACCCTCGTCGAGGTCGCCGTCGGACGCATGGAGCCGTCGGACGTCCCCGCGATTCTCGCGTCAAAAGACCGCACCCGCGCCGGCATGACGGCGCCGCCCGAGGGGCTATATCTCAACCGCGTTTTTTATGAAAAATAAGCGCGAAACAACTGCTTTTCCCAAAATTGCTTACAATCTTCTTTTGTGAGAATCCCGCTTTTGTTTGATACTAACGGTAGTGTCAAGCGGAGGCATCGAGCCGCTTTTTGCGGCTCTTTTTTATGA
>JAQYLJ010000058.1 GCA_028720145.1 Clostridia bacterium | reverse complement strand
CTGACGACACCGTACTTCGCGATGGTGTCCGCGGAGACCCCCAAATACTTGATTTTCGCCTCGTTCGCGTAGGTGACGAACGACGCGTCAAAGACCCGAGAGGCGTTCGCGACATTGACAAGCCGCGCGGCGCACAGACCCGCGGTACAGGATTCCGCGAAACTGATATGTTGTCCACGCTCGATCAGACGCGCAACGACCCTCTCTTCCGGACTTTGTTTTGTCTCATCCATCTTTCATCGACCTCTTTTCTTTGTGTCCCCAGTATAACGCAATCCCGAGAATGTGTCAAGCAAAACAAAGAAAACACAAAGAGGAGCCGAAAATTCGGCTCCTCTCCGATTACTTCCCGCTCGTGACCTTCCCGTGCAGAACCAAGAAAAAGACGAGCAAAGACGCGACGAGCAGCAGAACCCCGATGGCGGGGACCAAAAGATAGTGCCACAGGCGCGCGTGCTTCTTCTCCCCGGTGGAGGACGGCTGTTGGGCCTCCATGTACGCGGCATCGGAGGCATCACCTACCGAATCGCTTTCTGTCTCGGAATAGTCGGCCGGAACGCTGACGGTCGCATCGCTTCCACTTCTGGACTCGGTCGCGGGCGTCTCGGTCTCACAAGTGATCCGCATAAGACCCGTCGCGCGCAGAGCGCGGGTGATCGGCTTATAGAGCAGCAGGACGACCGAGGCGTTCATGACCCCTTTCACGGCGTTAAACGGCAGGAGCAACTTCGGGAGCAGGGCGACGACATCTCTAACCCCCACGCCCATAAAGTGGGGCGTGACAATGAGGTTCATCGGAATCATCACGGCGACCAAAGCGACGGCGCCCAGCGCGAGTCCCGCCCCGGCACCGACGAGGGTGCGGCGGTACCGATAGACCAGTGACGCGACACACGAAAACGCGGTGGCGGCAAAAAAGTTCATAAGAAGTCCGTAGACGCCGGTATCACTGATGGTGATGAACTCGATCAACGCGGTCGTCGCGGACATTCCGAGCGCCCACAGGGGACCGAGAATCAGTCCGCCGACCGTGAGAAATGCGTCCTTGAACTCGAAGGTCAGAAACATGACATTGAAATGGAAAATGAAACGGGATATGTATGCGAGCGCGACAAACAGCGCGGCAAGCAGCATTTTGCGAAGTCTTATGTTGGTTCTTTCGCGATTTAACATGGATATGCCTTTCAGGGAGCGGGTCTCTCCCAAAACAAAAACCCCACCCAAAGCGGCGCGCCACAAAAGTGACCGCCGCCCCAAAAGGCGGGGTATTGTCTTATCTTTTTCATCCGGACTGTACCGTCGGTTGAGGAATCGCACCTCATCGGCTTTCGCTCGCGGACTCGTCCCGAAAACGGGCATCACCGCCGGTATGGAATTTCACCAAACCCCAAGATAATTGATCGGTCCCTGTCCCCCCGAGCGAAGACCGTCGGGGGAGCAGATTCCGAATGGTATTGAATTGTATTCAGTTGCGGCTGAATTACTGAGCGATCTCAGCAACGACGCCCGAGCCGACGGTTCTACCACCCTCACGGATAGCGAAACGCAGACCAACTTCGATAGCGATGGGAGTGATGAGTTCGACGGTCATGGTGACATGGTCGCCGGGACGGCACATCTCAACGCCTTCAGGCAGGTGGATAACACCCGTAACGTCGGTAGTTCTGAAATAGAACTGCGGTCTGTAACCTGCGAAGAAGGGCTTTTGACGGCCACCCTCTTTTTCGGTCAGCACATAGACCTGACCCACGAACTTGGTGTGGGGATGAATCGTGCCGGGTTTGCAGAGAACCTGACCACGCTCGACCTCGTTCTTCTGGATACCACGGAGAAGCAGACCGACATTGTCGCCGGCTTCGGCAGCATCCATGAGTTTGTGGAACATTTCGATACCGGTGATGACCGTGTTCTTCTTCTCTTCGGAGAGACCGACGATCTCAACGGCTTCGTTCATCTTCACAACGCCTCTCTCAACACGACCGGTAGCAACCGTACCACGGCCGGAGATCGAGAAGACATCCTCGACGGGCATCAGGAAGGGCAGCGTGTCGTTTCTCGCGGGAGTCGGGATATAGGAGTCGACAGCGTCCATGAGTTCCTTAATGCAGGCATACTCGGGAGCGTTGGGATCCTTGCTCGGGGACTCGAGAGCGACACGAGCGGAGCCGCGAATGATCGGCACATCGTCGCCCGGGAATTCGTATTCGTTCAAGAGGTCGCGGATTTCCATCTCGACGAGGTCCAGAAGTTCCTCATCGGCGATATCGCACTTGTTCATGAAGACGACGATCGCGGGAACGCCGACCTGACGAGCGAGCAGCACGTGCTCACGGGTCTGCTGCAGAGGTCCGTCGGTACCTGCAACAACGAGGATAGCGCCGTCCATCTGCGCGGCACCGGTGATCATGTTCTTGACATAGTCAGCGTGGCCGGGGCAGTCGACGTGTGCATAGTGACGGTTTGCAGTCTCATACTCCACGTGACGGGTGTTGATCGTGATACCACGAGCCTTTTCCTCGGGCGCGTTATCGATCTGGTCGTACGCCATAAATTCGATTTTGTCGTTGCCGAGGGAGAGGTACTTGGTGATCGCCGCGGTCAGAGTGGTTTTGCCGTGGTCGACGTGACCGATGGTACCAATGTTGACATGGGGCTTGGTGCGTTCAAACTTTGCCTTTGCCATTTTTGAATCCTCCATTAAAGATTATAATTTTATTTTGTTGTGATGCGTATGGGTGTTACGCAGGGTAACCTGTTGGTCGGCTTACGCCTTGGCGGCGCGCGCCTTGATGATCTCGTCCTGAATGCTCTTCGGCACTTCCGCGAACTTCGAGGGCTCCATGGTGTAGACACCGCGGCCCTGCGTGCGGGAACGGAGAGCGGTCGCATAACCGAACATTTCGGCAAGCGGCACAGAAGCGACAACCATCTGTCCACCGGAAACCGGCTCCATCGACTCGATGGCACCGCGGCGGGAGGAAATGTCACCGATGACATCTCCGAGATAATCGTCGGGCGTGGTCACGCTGACTTTCATGATAGGCTCGGTCAGCACGGGGTCTGCTTTCCGCATCGCTTCTTTGAACGCCATGGAACCGGCGATCTTGAATGCCATTTCGGAAGAGTCGACTTCGTGATACGATCCGTCATACAGAGTGACTTTGACGTCCACGACATTGTATCCGGCGAGGACGCCGCACTGCATGGCGCCCTGAATCCCCTGGTTGACCGGCTCGATAAATTCCTTCGGAATCGCACCGCCGGTAACCGCGTTGACGAACTCATAACCCTTGCCGGGCTCGTTCGGTTCGAGGATAATCTTGACATGTCCGTACTGACCGGAACCGCCGGACTGTCTCTTGTACTTGGTTTCCTGGTCGACCTTCTTGCGGATGGTCTCCTTGTAAGCAACCTGCGGGTTCCCTACATTCGCCTCCACCTTGAACTCGCGGAGCAAACGGTCCACGATGATTTCGAGGTGAAGTTCGCCCATGCCGGCGATGATGGTCTGTCCGGTCTCCTCGTCCGTATAGGTGCGGAAAGTCGGGTCTTCCTCTGCCAGTTTGGAGAGGGCGATGCCCATCTTCTCCTGACCGGCTTTGGTCTTCGGCTCGATCGCAACACGGATAACGGGTTCCGGAAATTCCATGGATTCCAGGATGACGGGGTGGTCCTCGTCGCACAGCGTGTCGCCCGTCGTGGTGTTCTTCACACCGATGGCGGCGGCGATGTCACCGGAGTACACCACATCGATGTCTTTCCGGTCGTTCGCGTGCATCTGAAGGATACGCCCGAGACGCTCTTCCTTGCCCTTGGTCGAGTTGAGCACCGCCGTGCCTTTTTCGAGCATACCCGAGTAGACACGGAAGAAGCACAGTTTCCCGACGAACGGGTCGGTCGCAATCTTGAATGCGAGCGCGGAGAACGGCTCTTCATCGGACGAGATCCGATCTTCCTCTTCCCCGGTCTCGGGATTCACGCCTTTGATAGCGGGAATGTCGATCGGGGCAGGCATATAATCGACAACGGCGTCGAGGAGTTTCTGTACGCCCTTGTTCTTGTAAGAAGTCCCGCAGATGACAGGGACGATCTCGTTGTTGATGCAGGCCTTGCGAAGCGCGGCTTTCAGTTCATCAACGGTGATGTCCTCGCCGCCGCAATACTTCTCGAAGAGTGCTTCATCGGTCTCGGCAATCGCCTCGACCATCGCGCTGCGGTATTCTTCCGCCATTGCCTGCATATCTTCCGGGATGGACTCGACTCTCATGTCTTTGCCGAGGTCGTCATAGTAGACATCGGCTTCCATGTTCATCAGGTCGATGATTCCGCGGAAATCGGACTCTTTCCCGATCGGGAGCTGAATCGGCACCGCATTGGCGTGCAATCTCTCTTTCATCATGTCGACGACACGGAAGAAGTTTGCACCGGTGATGTCCATCTTGTTGACATACGCCATACGCGGAACTTTGTACTTGTCCGCCTGACGCCAAACGGTCTCCGACTGGGGTTCTACGCCGCCCTTGGCGCAGAAAACGGTAACCGAACCGTCAAGAACACGCAGCGACCGCTCCACTTCCACGGTAAAGTCCACGTGGCCGGGCGTGTCAATGATGTTAATACGGTAGGTGTTTGCTTTTGCGGCGGCGGGGTCGTTATGGAAACGAGTCGGTGCCCAGAAGCAAGTGGTAGCGGCGGAAGTAATGGTAATCCCGCGCTCCTGCTCCTGCACCATCCAGTCCATCGTCGCGGCGCCGTCGTGCACCTCACCGATGCGGTGAGTCTTACCCGTATAGAACAAGATGCGTTCGGTTGTGGTGGTCTTACCGGCATCGATGTGTGCCATGATACCGATATTCCGCGTGTGCTCAAGCGAATATTCTCTTGGCATGAACTTGTCTCCTTTTCTTGTTCTGTCGGATTAGAAACGATAATGAGCGAATGCTTTGTTCGCTTCAGCCATCTTGTGGGTGTCTTCTTTCTTCTTGAAAGCACCGCCCATGCCGGCCTTCGCGTCCATGATTTCGTTTGCGAGCCGTTCTGCCATGGTCTTCTCGCCACGCGATCTCGCGTAACTGATGATCCAGCGCAGTCCGAGGGTCTGGCGTCTCTCGGCGCGGACCTCCATCGGCACCTGGTAGTTGGAGCCGCCGACACGGCGCGCTTTGACTTCCAGGACAGGCATCACATTTTCCATCGCGGCGTTGAATACTTCCAGGGCATTGGTCCCCTGCTTCGCTTCGATCATGGCGAATGCTTCGTACACGATCTTCTGTGCAACGCCTTTCTTGCCGTCCTGCATCACATTGTTGATGAGTTTCGTGACCAATTTGGAACCGTACAGCGGATCCGGCAGGACATCTCTTTTGGAAATTTGACCTCTTCTTGGCACTGTTCTTCCCTCCTTCATAAAAATGAATCTCACAGGTACTCGGAAAATGCTTTCCGTGAGTGCGTCAACTTTAGCAGTTCGTGAAAAATAAACATTTTAAATTTCATTCCCACAGGTGGTGACCGCACAATCCGTAATATTTTGAGATGGAAATATTACTTCTTCTTGGGTCTCTTGGCGCCGTATTTGGAACGACCCTGCATACGGTTCGCCACACCCTGCGCGTCCAGCGTACCACGGATGATGTGGTAACGGCAACCGGGAAGGTCACGCACACGACCGCCGCGGATCAGAACCACAGAGTGTTCCTGCAGGTTATGACCGATACCGGGGATATAGGTGGTTACCTCCATGCCGTTCGTCAGACGGACTCTCGCGATCTTACGCAGAGCGGAGTTCGGCTTCTTCGGGCTGGTGGTCGTCACCTTCGTGCACACGCCTCTCTTCTGGGGCGCACTCTGTTCCACCGAGACATTCTTCAAAGTGTTGATGGTCTTCTGCAACACGGGTGCTTTGGACTTATACTTCTTTTCGGAACGACCCTGTTTCACGAGTTGGTTAAAGGTTGGCATAGGTTTCCTCCTTCCTTCAAAATTTAAAATGTCTATTTCGCAATAGGTTTCCCTATTCCAAAATCGTGAGAAAACGCTCCGAAAAGGCGCACGCGTGCGCCTTTTCGCAACATTACAAGATATATTACCATTTCAGACGCATTTTGTCAAGCGTTCTTCGGCTTTTTCTCGGGGAAAGAATCCCCCGCCCGAGGAAAACCCTGCGGGGGATCGCTTGGGGTCAGGCGTCGATCGGTTCATCTGCACCGCTGATGCCGTCCGGGGTCTCGATTTCGAGATCGCGGTAGACGGAGAGACCGGTACCTGCGGGAATGAGTTTACCGATGATGATGTTCTCTTTGAGCCCGAGCAGGTGATCTTCCTTACCTGCGATCGCCGCTTCGGTCAGCACCTTGGTGGTCTCCTGGAAGGATGCCGCCGCGAGGAACGAATCGGTGTTGAGGGACGCCTTGGTGATCCCGAGCAGAATGGGTGCGCCGAGCGCGTGACGGAGTCCGACTTCGCCCGCGGCGATCCGCTCGTCGATCTCACGGTTGGCACGGTCGATGTCCGTGACATTGACGGTCGAGCCGGCGAGGAGGTCGGTATCGCCCGGATCCTCCACGGTCGCCTTACGCGTCATCTGACGGGCAATGACTTCCACATGCTTATCGTTCACGTCAACATCTTCTCCGCGGTACACTTTCTGCACTTCGCGGATGATATAGTCGTAAACCGCGTCGATCCCTTTCATACGGAGGACATCCCCGGGAGCAAAGTAACCCTCGGTGAGTGCCGACCCGCGGGCGACATAGTCGCCGTCGTGGATTTCGAGACGCATACCGAACGGAATGTCATACGGATGAGCCACTCCCTCTTCATCGGTGACGATGACCTTGGAGAGGTTCTTCTCGGTCGTGATTCTCGCGGTACCCGAGTACGCGGTGACGATCGCGGGTTTCTTCGGGTTACGCGCTTCAAACAGTTCCTCGATACGGGGAAGACCCTGGGTAATATCGGAACCCGCGACACCGCCGGTGTGGAAGGTTCTCATGGTCAGCTGGGTACCGGGTTCACCGATGGACTGCGCGGCGATGACGCCGACCGCTTCCCCGATGCTCACGAGTTTTCCGGTCGCCATGTCAACACCGTAGCAGTGCGCGCAGACGCCGCGCTGCGCACGGCAGCGGAGAATGGTTCTCACCTCGACCGAGGTAATGCCCGCGGCGACAATCGCGTCCGCCTCCGCCTCGGAGATCATCTCATTGGCGGGGACGAGCAGTTCGCCCGTCTCGGGGTGCATGACATCGGAGACGGTGAAGCGCCCGAGCAGACGCTCTTTGAGACTTTCGAGCGGGTGTTCACGGTCGTTCGGGTTCGCGATCTCGGAGACGACGATCCCGTCGGGTGCGCCGCAGTCTTCCTCACGGATGATGACTTCCTGCGAGACATCCACGAGACGGCGAGTCAGATACCCCGAGTCCGCGGTACGGAGTGCCGTATCGGACAGGGACTTACGAGACCCCTTAGCGCCCATGAAGTACTCGAGCATGGTCAAACCTTCACGGAAGTTCGACTTAATCGGGATTTCCAGCGTCTTACCGGAGGTCGCAAACATGAGTCCGCGCATACCGGCGAGCTGACGGGTCTGCTTGATAGACCCACGGGCACCGGAGGTGGAAATCATGTTGATAGCGTTGTACTTTTGCAGTCCGCGGGTCAGCGCGGCGGTCACATCGTCGGTGGTCTTTTCCCAGACCTTGACGGTCGCCTTATAGCGCTCTTCGTCCGAGAGTTCACCCTCTTCAAACGCCTCGCGAATCTGTCCGACCTTCTCCTCCGCCTCGGCGATGAGTTCTTTCTTCTCGGGCGGAATGGTCATATCGTAGACCGAGATGGAGATCGAGGACTTGGTGGAGTATTTATACCCCATCGCCTTGATGTTGTCGAGCACCTCGGCGGTCACGGTGAAGCCGTGATACTTGATGGTCAGGTCGACGATTTCTTTCAGTTTCTTCGAGGTGGTCGGGAAGTCGATCTCGAGATTGAACTTGGTCTCGTCGTTCGTGCGATCCACATAGCCGAGGTCCTGCGGAATCTTGGCGTTGAAGATCAGCCGTCCGAGAGTCGCATCGATGATGCGGGACTCGGTCTTCCCGTTGAAGGTTTTTTCCACCCGCACTTTGATGGGCGTGTGGAGAGTAATCAGTTTGTTCTCGTACGCCATGACGGCCTCGTCCTGGTCCCGGTAGACCGGAATCGGATAGCGTTTCTCCGCCTCGGGTGCGTCAATGGTGAGGTAGTAGGAACCGAGCACCATATCCTGCGAGGGGACGGTCACGGCGTGCCCGTTCATGGGCTTCAAGAGGTTGTTCGCGGAGAGCATCAGGACGCGCGCCTCCGCCTGTGCCTCTGCGGACAGGGGCAGGTGGACAGGCATCTGGTCGCCGTCGAAGTCGGCGTTAAACGCCGGGCAGACCAGCGGATGCAGTTTGATGGCGCGCCCCTCGACGAGGATGGGCTCGAACGCCTGAATGGACAGACGGTGCAGGGTCGGTGCGCGGTTGAGGAGCACCGGATGCTCGCGAATGACATAGTCGAGCGCGTCCCAAACATCGGGGTGCTGCCGCTGTACTTTCTTCTTCGCGTCCTTGATGGAAATCGCCTTTTGGGTCTCCATCAGACGCTTCACCACGAACGGGTTGAAGAGTTCGAGCGCCATCTCGGTCGGCAGACCGCACTGATAAATCTTCAGTTCGGGTCCGACGACGATAACCGAACGGCCGGAATAGTCGACGCGCTTCCCGAGCAGGTTCTGACGGAAGCGTCCCTGTTTCCCGCGGAGAATCTCGGAGAGAGATTTAAGCGGGCGGTTCGACGCGCCCACGACGGGTTTGCCGCGGCGACCGTTATCGATCAGGGCATCCACAAATTCCTGGAGCATTCTGCGCTCGTTCCGAATGATGATTTCGGGCGCGCGCATCTCGAGCATTCTCTTCAAACGGTTGTTACGGGAGATGACGCGGCGGTAGAGCTCGTTGATATCGGAGGTGGCGTATCTGCCGCCTTCGAGCTGTACCATCGGGCGAATCTCGGGGGGCAGTACCGGCAGCGCGGTGAGAATCATCCACACCGGCTGGTTCCCCGACTTGCGGAACGCCTCGACCACTTCAATCCGGTTGACAATCGTGGTTCTCTTCTGTCCGGAGGATGCGAGTAGCTCGGCTTTCAGATCCTCGGAGAGACGGGTCAGACCCAAGGTGCAGAGTTCGGCACTCCGCGCACGGCGGGCTTCTTCTCCCGCTTTCAGTTCTTCCATTTCGGCATCCTCTTCGGCGGTGCGCTCGGAGGGTGCTTTCATCATGATTTCGCGCAGGCGCTCGTCGAGTTTTTCAATCTCGATGCGCTCTTTGCTCTCTTCGGCATCGAGACCGATGGTGAAGAGCAGTTCTTTCACCGCCGCCGCGCCGATGCCCGCACGGAAGTCGTCGCCCCATTTCTCACGGGCGGAGGTGTATTCCGCCTCGGTGAGCAACTGCTTCTTGGCGAGTTCGGTATCGCCCGGGTCCAAGACCACGTAGCTGGCGAAATAGAGCACTCTCTCCAGCAGTTTGGAGGACATATCGAGAATCAGACCCATACGGGACGGGGTCGCGCGGAAATACCAAATGTGGGAGACGGGGGTCGCGAGTTCGATGTGCCCCATACGTTCCCGACGGACGCGCTTGGTGGTGACTTCCACGCCGCAGCGCTCGCAGATTTTCCCGCTCGAACGGACACGCTTATATTTGCCGCAGGCGCACTCCCAGTCCTTGGTAGGTCCAAAGATGCGCTCGCAGAACAAGCCGTCCCGCTCCGGCTTCAGGGTGCGGTAGTTGATGGTCTCCGACTTGGTAACTTCGCCGTAAGACCAATCGCGAATCATCTCGGGAGAAGCCAGACTGATTCGGATGGAATCAAAAATCTTTTTACTCATTTTTCACAAGGTGATGCCCCGTTTTCGGGGGCTTCACCGTACCTCTCTTTCTCTTTAGATGCGGCGAAAATCACACAAAATCATCGAAATCGTCGGACTCATCGGCGCCGTCCGCAAAGTCGTCTGCGAACTCGTCCCGCTCGTCTTCGGTTGCGTATTCGTCCTCGTCATCAATGACCTCGTCATCGAGTTCCTCTTCATCTCCCGAGACCTCGGTCTCGTCGAAGAGCGGCTCGTCTTCACGACGACTGTCATCGCGATAAGGCATCGGAGGACGCACCGGCTCCTCGTCAATCAAATCCGAGAGTTCGATCTCGTTGCCGTTCTTATCCAGCACTTGGATATTCAGGGCAAGCGCTTGCAATTCTTTCACCAGCACCTTGAAGGCCTCCGGAATGCCCGGGGTCGGAACATTCTCGCCCTTCACGATGGCTTCGTACGTCTTGGTACGCCCGTTGACATCGTCGCTCTTCACCGTCAGAATTTCCTGCAAGGTGTAGGCGGCGCCGTATGCTTCGAGTGCCCAGACTTCCATTTCGCCGAAACGCTGTCCGCCGAACTGCGCTTTACCGCCGAGAGGCTGCTGCGTCACAACGCTGTACGGGCCGATGGAACGCGCGTGAATCTTATCGTCCACCAGATGGTGCAGTTTGAGGTAGTACATGATCCCCACGGTAACGGGGTTATCAAACGCCTCGCCGGTGCGTCCATCGTACAGAATCTGTTTCCCGTCGATAATCCGCACGGTGTTCTCCGCCATGAGCGCACGAATCTTCTCCTCGTCGTTGACGATGGAATCGTCCACGCGCTGCAAATCGCGGCGACCATTCTCATCCACGGTTTCAATGAACAATGCCTTTCCTTTCACCGCCTCGCCCGGGAGAATCTCACGGGAGTAGTCGGCGAGTTGGAGTTGCTCGATGATATCGCGCTCGTTCGCACCGTCGAAGACCGGAGTCGCAACCTTGTAACCGAGGCGGCGCGCCGCGATGCCGAGGTGCATCTCGAGCACCTGCCCGATGTTCATACGGGAAGGAACGCCCAGCGGGTTCAGCACGATATCGAGCGGGGTACCGTCCGCAAGGAACGGCATATCTTCGGGCGGGAGAATGCGGGACACAACGCCCTTGTTCCCGTGCCGACCTGCCATCTTGTCGCCGACCGAAATCTTACGCTTCTGCGCGACATAGACACGCACCACTTTGTTCACGCCGGGTGCGAGGTCATCGGAGTTGGAATGGTCAAAAATCTTGACATCCACGACCACACCGCTCTCGCCGTGCGGCAGAACTTTCGAGGAGTTCCGCACTTCTCTCGCCTTTTCGCCGAAGATGGCACGGAGCAGACGCTCCTCGGGGGTGAGATCGGTCTCGCCCTTCGGCGTGACTTTCCCGATGAGGATATCGCCGGCACGAACATAGGTCCCGATCCGCACGATACCGTCGGCATCCAGATCTTTCAGCGCGTCTTCGCCGACATTGGGGATTTCGCGGGTGATTTCCTGCGGTCCCAGTTTGGTGTCACGGGTCTCGATGGAGTATTCCTGAATGTGAATCGAGGTGTAAACATCTTCACGAACCAAACGCTCGTTCAGAAGAACGGCGTCCTCGTAGTTGTAGCCCTCCCAGGTCATGAACCCGATGAGCGCGTTCCGACCGAGAGAAATCTCGCCGCCCGAGGTCGCGGGTCCGTCGGCGATGACCTGCCCTTCCTCGACCCGCTCGCCGACATCGACAATGGGTCTCTGGTTGATACAGGTGTCCTGGTTGCTGCGTTTGAACTTGGTGAGGTGATAGACCTTCTTCTCGCCCTCGTCGGTGAGAATCACGATCTCATCCGAGGTGACGCGGTCGACCACGCCCGCAAATTCCGAACAGACGACAGCACCGGAGTCCACCGCCGCTTTGTATTCCATGCCCGTCCCGACGATCGGGGATTCGGTCATCATCAGCGGCACCGCCTGCTTCTGCATGTTGGAACCCATGAGGGCACGGGTGTTATCGTCGTTTTCAAGGAACGGAATCATCGCGGTCGCGACCGAGACGACCATCTTCGGAGAAGCGTCCATCAGGTCGACCTGAGAACGGTCCACCTCGATAATCTCGGCTTTGTCGCGGGCAATCACCCGCTGTTTCACAAAGTGACCGTCTTCGTCGAGCGGCTCGTTCGCCGTCGCGATGATGTAGTTGTCTTCTTCATCGGCGGTCATGTAGACCACTTCGTCGGTCACGCGACCGGTCTCTTTATCGACCACGCGGTAGGGCGCTTCGAGGAATCCGTACTTGGACACCTTCGCATAAGTGGCGAGGTAGGAAATCAGACCGATGTTCGGACCTTCCGGCGTCTCGATCGGGCACATACGACCGTAGTGGGTGTAGTGGACATCACGGACCTCGAACGCGGCGCGGTCACGGGAGAGACCGCCGGGACCGAGTGCGGACAGACGGCGCTTGTGCGTCAGTTCCGCGAGCGGGTTGTTCTGATCCATGAACTGAGACAGCGGCGAAGAGCCGAAGAACTCGCGAATCGCGGTCGAAACGGGTCTCGTGTTGATGAGCGACTGCGGGGTCATATCCTCGGTGTCGTGCACCGACATACGCTCCTTGATGTTCTTCTCCATACGGGACATACCGATACGGAGCTGGTTTTGGAGCAATTCCCCGACGCAGCGGAGACGACGGTTCCCGAGATGGTCGATATCGTCGAACTGTCCGATGCCGTGGGTGAGGTTGAGCAAATAGTTGACGCAGGCGAAAATATCGTCCTTGGTGATATGGCGGGGAGACAGTTCGTCTTTGCGCAGTTTCGCCTGCTTTTTGACCGCGTCCGTATCGAGCGTGCCATCTTCTTTGCGGCAGGACTCGACAATCTCGTCGAGGACGACTTTTCTGACCTTGCCGTCAATGCCGCAATCGGTGAGGTCAAACCCGAGCACGAGTTCGGGGCGCACGGTGTTATTCGCGAAGACCACCACGCTGTCCTCGCCCGGCTTCTTCGCAATCACCACGCGATTGACGGTGCTGTCCTCGATTGCCTGTGCGAGTTCGCGGTTGATATAGGCACCCGCCTCTGCCACGACCTCGCCCGTCAGCGGGCTGACGACCGTCTCGACGAGATAGGTGTCGCGGATACGGGCGGCAAGCGCCAGTTTCTTGTTGAACTTATAGCGTCCGACGGGGTAAATGTCGTAGCGCTTCGGGTCGAAGAACAGGTTATTCAGCGCGAGTTCGGCGCTCTCGACGAGCGGCGGTTCACCCGGGCGATACTTGCGGTAGATCTCTTTCAGCGCTTCGTCCCGCTCGCTCGAATTGTTCTCCTGTGCGGCGGTACCGCAGGTGTCCTTTCCGAACGTGGCGACCAGCATCGGCTCCCGACCGAACATGGCGAGGATATCCTCGTTGCTCTCCACGCCGAGGGCACGGAGCAGAACGGTCGCGGGGAGTTTCCGCGTCTTATCGATCTTGACATAGAGCACATCGGCGGAATCGCTCTCATATTCCAGCCATGCCCCGCGATAGGGGATCACGGTGGAGGTATAGGAATGGTGTCCCGCCTTGTCCACCACGGCGGCGGGGAAATAGATGCCGGGAGAACGGACGAGCTGGGAGACGATGACACGCTCCGCCCCGTTGATGACGAAGGAACCGGTCTTGGTCATCATCGGGAAGTTCCCGAGATAGACCTCGCTCTCCTTGACCTCTCCCGTCTCCTTGTTGGTGAGGCGGACGCGCACACGGAGGGGCACATCGTAGGTCGCGTCCCGCTCCTTGCACTCTTCGATCGAGTATTTTGCCTTACTGTCAAGGGTGTAGTCGACAAATTCAACCACCAGTTTCCCGGTATAGTCCTCAATCGGGGAAACATCGTGGAGAACCTCCCGCAGTCCCTCTTCGAGGAACCAACGGAACGACTCGGTCTGAATGGCGATCAGATCGGGCATTTCCGCGACACTCTTGATGCGAGAGAAACTCTTTCTCTCGGTTTTGCACGGCGGTAGTTTCAGCATACATTCAACTCCAGTCTGTAAAATAACGAGTTCAGCCGCCCTCGGCGGGTCATACACGCACAGATGCACGCGGGGTGCACGCAGAAAACGCGCGTACTATACGCGAAAAAAGCGCATAATCCCCCTTATGGGTGCGTGCGCGTGTAAAAAATAACGGTCGCGATGGGCTCTTTCGACTCTCATCGCACGCCAATACAGTTTTGTATTGTAACAAATCCCGTTTTCCGTGTCAAGTATTTTTTCGGAAAAATTGTAATTTTTTATTCACGCGCGCGTTAGAGCCGTACCGCCCGCATGGTCGTCCGTCCGCGTCGTCCGGCATGGGCAAATGAAAAAACAGGAAAAAGCGCAGGAGAAAGTCGAAAAATAATTTAACAATATGTTTACAATTAAAATCGCTTTTTACAATTTGTTTACAAATGTTTCCCCTGCCCTCCTCTGCTTCGATAGGTCCCCTCGCACAGCGGAGAGCGGGTGACGCGTGACGATACGGCATTCCCAATCGATAGGATTCGGGCGAAGAGCGCCTTTCGCACGCGCGCGCGGCGGGTATTCCTGCGGTGGGATCACAAACATAATTGGCTCACCCGAGTGCTTTCGCGCGCGTGCGCGACGGGTGCTGCGTGCGCGCAAGAATAATAAAGAAAGTTTTTTCGGCGGAATCCGCCTTTCGACTTTACTTTTCGAGCATGGGGTGCTATAATGCGTTCTTGAAAGAACCCGAACAAACCGGGTGTCGAGAGGAGACACACAATTTATGCAACACTATGATGTCATTGTCATCGGGGGCGGTCCCGCGGGTGTCGCGGCGGCCATTTCCAGTGCGAGACTCGGACAAAAGACGCTGATTATCGAGAACGGGAACGCGCTCGGCGGGGCAATCAACCATATGCTCGTCCTGCCGTTTATGGAATATTTCACCCCGATCGGGCAAGAGAAACCCGGGAAACCTCGGATGCTGCTCGCACGCGGGATTTTCAAGGAAATCACCGAGCGGCTTTATGCATTGACCGAGGAACTCGAAGGGGAGAACGCGCGTTTCAACAGACTGCCCATGTTCTTCTTCAATGACGAATACATGAAGATCGTCCTCTCCCGTATGGTGCGGGAAGCGGGGGCGGAAGTCCTCTACCACGCGAAGTTCCTCGACTGTGTCGCCGAGGACTGCGAGATTAAGTCCATCCGCGTCGCGGTCACGAGCGGTATCCTCACCTTTACGGCGGACGAATATATCGACTGCACGGGGGATGCCGAGGTCGCCTATCAGGCGGGCTTCCCCACCCGACTCGGGCGGGATTCCGACCACCTCTGCCAGCCGATGACTCTGTGTTTCCGCGTGGGACAGATCGATGTCCCGACCTTTAAGGAACACCGCCGTGAGATGCACCATCTCTATCTCGAAGCGAAAGAGCGCGGAGAAATCCACAACCCGCGGGAAGATGTGCTCTATTTCGACACGGTCGACCCCTCGGTCATTCACTTCAACACCACGCGGGTCATCAAGCGCAATCCCGTCGATCCCTTCGACCTGACCAAAGCCGAAGAAGAAGCGCGCGAACAGGTCTTTGAAATGTACCGTTTCCTCCGCAAGTATGTCCCCGGCTGTGAGAAGGCGGTCCTTCTCTCCTCCGCTGCGCATATCGGGGTGCGGGAATCCCGCATGATTGACGGCGAGTACATTCTGAATCAAGAAGATCTCATCGCTTGCCGCAAGTTCGATGACGGCATCGCCGCCTGCAACTACGACATCGACATTCACAACCCCGAAGGGAGCGGCACGACCCACTACTTCTTCAAGCCGTATACTTACTACACCATTCCCTACCGTTGTCTCGTCCCGAAGAACAGCCGCAACCTGCTCGTCGCGGGGCGGTGCATCTCCTCGACCCACGAGGCGCAGGCGTCCTACCGCGTGATTCCCTACGCCGCGACCCTCGGGGAAGCGGCAGGGGTCGCCGCTGCCATCGCACGCAAGAACGGTACGACCGTCAAAGACGCGGCGGTGCCGGAAATCCAGGCACAACTCCGTCGTCAGGGCGCCTTTATCGAAAAAGAACCCGACATCGAAATCCCGCAGGAATAATCCCACAGTCAACAGAAAACCCCGTGTGGATGCAAGGCAATCGGCTTTGCGGCACGGGGTAATTTTATGGAAGAATCACGGTCGGGGGAGGCGTGGCGAAGTAGTCATGACGAGGCAGGCACGGCAAGAGGCACGGCGGTCTTGCAAGAAGAGCAAGTGCGACGGGGCAAGCGCGGCGAGCAGTTGTAACAAAACAGACAGGGACAGTCGCCTCGTGTGATCACCGCTCGTTTTTCGGGTCGTCCTCGACGACAGGGGTCTTCCGCTCGTTCACCGCGTCTTCGACCTCCCCGTCATTGCGGAACGGGAGCAGGAACTTCCCGCCCCGATGGTGTGCGGCGGCGAGGGTGCGGAGACGGACTTTCAGGTTTTCCAGCCCGATGATCGAGCGGCTCTTCTTCGCAAGAGAACGGAGTTTCTTCACCACCCCGAACGAGTAGCAGACATCGACGAGGAACACGCCGAAGAACAACCCGACGATAAAAGTATCGAAGGGATTCTCTTTGAGAAACGCCACGGCTCCGAGGAGATACCGATGCAAAACGAAATAATAAAACGCGCCGATGAGCCCCCAAATGAGCGAGAAGAGCGGGCAGATGATACCTTTGAAATTCCCCCAAAGTGCGGAATAGTCCCAGAGTTTCACCCGCATCCCGTAGACGAAAATCAAGCCCGTTATCAGTTCGACCAGCGTCATGACTACCGCGATGAGCAGGAGCAGACACAGTTTCCCCGGGATTGTGACGGCGAAGGTGCGGTCTCCCCACAGGCAGAGAATATAGAGAAACAGGGTCCCGAACCCGTAGAGCGGCAGAAAAGGTCCCGCCAAAAACCCGGGGTTAATCCACTTCCCGTGGCGGATCCGACGGTAAAACAGTTCGAGGATATATCCGAGGACACCCCCGAGAATGAAAATCATGGATATGGCGGAAAAGGTCTCCATTATGCGTCTCCTTCGCGTCCTTTTCGGACGCTTTCCTTATCACACCTTATCATATCCCGATTGGAGAGAAAAATCAAGACGACACAATGCCCGCATATCGGGACAAAAGCGCGCGGGGGTTGTCGAAAGTCTGCGAAAATGCCAGAAACCCCTTGCAACTCGCGCGGGGGTGCGATATAATGATATTACCAACCGAAAAAACAAATGAGGTTCCATCATGTATTACGAAATCAAAATCGGAAACCTGACGCGACAACTGCCCCTTTGCCCGATCTCGGATTCCCTCTCCATCGGGGCGTTCATCATGTTCGGGGACACCGAACTCACCGAATATTGCGCGGAGGAACTCTTAAAGCGCGCACCCGCCTTTGATGTCATGATTACGGCGGAATCCAAGGGGATTCCTCTGATCTGCTCCATGGCGCGACTCTCGGGCAAGGGGCGCTATGTCCTCGCACGGAAATCGGTCAAACTCTATATGAGCAATGTCATGAAATGCGAAGTGCAGTCCATCACCACCGCAGGCAAGCAGGTCCTCTACCTCGACGGTGCGGACGCGGAATACATGAAGGGCAAGCGCGTCCTGATCGTCGATGATGTCATCTCGACCGGCGCCTCGCTCGAAGCATTGGAAGCACTCGTCAGCCAAGCCGGCGGCACCGTCGCAGGGCGTATGGCAGTCCTCGCGGAGGGTGAGGCGATCAGTCGGAGCGACATTACGGTGCTCGCGCCCCTGCCCCTCTTCAAGTCGGACGGCACCCCGCTCGCTTGATATTTTTGCATATGAAAAACGCGGCTCACGCCGCGTTTTTGTTTTTGTGCGGGGTAATTTTCCGTCAAGTGCAAAAAACGCTGCACTTACCTTGCCGATTCCCTGCGGTGCCCGTATTGCCGTCGGACGGCTCTTCCCTTAATAGAAAAAGGTGTGGGAGCCGATGGTAAAGGCACGGGTGCGGTTCCGCACAATCCAGTTGGACGGGCTCTTCGCCAGATTGCAGAAGAAGAGCACATCGTTGTTCACCGCATACCCCTCGAGACACATCTTCGCCACACAGGTGGAAACCCACGCGGGGGAATTGTAGATGGTTCCGTTCGAGACGGGAGAGAACTGTCCCTTTTGGAAGACCACGCCATAGACCGTATTCGGAAAATCGCGGGAGCGCACCCGATTCAGAATGACATTCCCCACGGCAATCTGCCCCTGAATCGTCTCTCCGCGGCTCTCCGCGGAAACAATACGGGACAACCAATAGAGGTCGTTCTGATTGTAGTATTGGCTCGCGGGGGTAATCGCGCGGTAGCTGCCCGAGATGGTACGGGTCGAAGAAGAGCCCGTCCCGTCCGCCTTGAGTCCCAACGCTTTGACGAGGGGATTCAGGGGTACCCACATGGTACCGTTCAGCAGGCGATTCGTCTTGACACCCCAGAGGCAGCGCTCATTGGCGAACAGCATCGAGGAGCCGTTCCCTGCGAGGATGGTCAGTCCGGGGGCGGTGAGTGTGGCGTAAGAGGTCTTGGCATCATAGCGGTATGTAACATCCGTGAAGAGGTCGCTGAACGCGCGGAGCGGGACAAAGGTATGTCCTTCCACCCGTCGTGCCGTGACCGAGAGCGTCTTACCGCCTGCGCGGAGCGTCACCGCGGGATAGTCCTGTTCGGTCGCCGCGGATGCGCCGACTGTCAGGGGGATGCAAAGAGCCAGAACCACGAGGAGAAACAATAATTTCTTCATCTGTTTCTTTCTTTTCTCCTTTCTTTTTTTGCTCTCCCATCGGGAGGTGTTTCCATGATAGCATACCCTTTCCAACCCATGCAATTTGGAAATGACGGAAAAAAAGGCAGGGATATCCAAAAACGGATATCCCTGCCGAAAAAAGCAGTATTTTTAGGAAAATATAGGGAAAACGGGCAGAAATTTACGCCTGCGAAAGGGTATATTCTCCGGTCGCGGCGTGGTAAATCAGCCGAATCTCCCCGAGGTCGGTGCGCCATGAGGTAATCCCGAGGTCGCGACACATCTCTTCGTATTTTTCCTCGACCTCGCGCTCGGCACCGATACAGGCGACAGCGTCACGCGCCCCGACGGCGGCAAGACAGGTCTCGAGTTTCTTGAAGTAATCCCCGTGGTGCGGCGTTTTCACAACCTGATAGGTCCCCCGCGTCTCCCCGAGATATTCTTCCATACGGTCTTTGAGTGCGTCCCCGAGCAAGAGGAGCCCGAACTCGCCCCAGTTGACTTCACAGATGAGCGAGGTGTTGTTCTCGTCTTCCACCCCGCGGAGTGCGGTCGCGTCAACGCGCATGGTGCAATTCGGGGACAGCGTCAGAGCACAGTCCGCCGTCATGGGGTGTCGGGCAACGCCGGTCTCCTCCATTGCCCTCTGCAAAGCGGCGTACTCGTCGCTCGTCGCCGCGACATCCGGAAACAGCACTTCCCCGACCGAATAACGGCGCAGAATCTCGGGCGCCGCCCCGATATGGTCGCGGTCGTAGTGGGTCAGAATCAGATAATCGATCTTTTTCCTTCCCTCTCGTTTCAGTACGGCGGCAATCTCGTCATAACTGTCCTCATACCCCGTGTCGATGAGTACGGTGGTATCGGCAGTATAGAGCAGAATGGAATCGGCTTTCCCGAGCTGCATGAACACGCCCGTGAGGTCGCCCGTCTCGGGATGCCCACATCCCGACAGAAGCGGGAGCAGGCATGAGAGAAGCACGAGACAGGCTAGCCATGCCGCGACGCGGCGCTTCGGTCGAATCATTCAGTCAAAGTGGGGTCGCCCTCAACGGGAGGAACGATGGGCGCATCTTCAATCGGCGCGTCTTCGATCGGTTCGTCCGGGATTACGGGCGAATCGACGGTAACCATTTCCTGATAAATCACTTCGGCACCGTCGACGGTCGCAGTGAAGTCGATCAGCACAATGTAGGCGTATTCGCTTTCTTCTTCACTCAGCGTGACATCTTTCAAAACGATGGCATCGCCTTCCCACTCGATACCGCCGTTGCAGGTACCGCTGATGATGGTGATACTGTTTGCAAGATCGGCAATCTCGAAATCCCCGTTTTCGCAGTAGATATAGAGATCGGTCGTGCCGTCCTCGTTCTCGACGAGATACGAATCTGTTGTCGGGAGGGTTACCACGGGTGTGGGTTCGGTCACGGTCACATCTTCAAAGGACACCGTCACTTCGACCCCGGCAGAAACCGCAACGGTCACCATCCCCATCGCGACACCGACGCTCGCCTCGGCTTTCAGTCCGACCGGCAGATAGTTGCCGTCTACGGTGAACGCGCAGTTCACTTTGATAGCGGTGAAGGTCAGGTTATTCACAAGTTCACCGACCGTCATTCCGCTTTCTCCGAGCGGAATCTCACCCAGCTTGGCGTCGGGATCCATCCCCGCGTTCTCGCACAAGATGCCGGTGAGCATCTCGGGCAAATAATCGACAAAAGCGGCGATATCGGACGCATCCAACTCGGTGTACTCTCTGCCGAGCATCATCATGAGGACATGCAAAACGGACATTTCACCGAGTTCTTCCGGGAAATCATCGCGCGTCATACCGAGCAGCATCATGATGATCTCATCCACCGTCTCGGCGCCGATCTTCTCGTCTGCGAGCGCAAGGAAGTCGGAGAAGGTCATTCCGTTCATCATCTCGAGGACGACCGTCACCTGCTCTTTCGGGAAAACATTCGCAATCGTCTCGGAGACCGTCTTGTTCATGTAGGAACGGAGAATCAATATGAGAGCATTCACCTCTTTGGTGAGATCGGCTTCGTACGACAGGGTGTAACCTCCGTTTCCATTCGCGGTTACGGTCATGTCGGTCGAAAGCGAATCCGTGTCGGTCTCGGTCTCATCGTCGGACGCGAATGCGCCGAAAATGTTATCGACGATCTCCGCGACCTTTGCCCTGTCTTCCTCTTCCAGGGAGAACACGGGGGTGAAGACCGTGACTTCTTCTTCGTCTGCCGTCAGGAGCGTCTCATTGACATAGACGGTGCCGTCAAAGCAGCAGAGTACATACTCCTCGCCGTCTGCGGCAATCTGCGCATAAATGTTGTTGTCGGCACTCACGCGGAGGGTGAGCGCGGCGACCTCGTTTTTACCCGAGCCTGCCATATCCAAATAGACACTCGCGTTCAGGGTCACGGCATCCTTTTCTTTCAGCGCGGCGGAAACGCCGGTGAGAACCTCGCTCACCTTAGGCGTCGAGTTCGAGGTGGTACCGCCTCCGTTCTCCCCGCCGTTCGTGTCGCCGGTCGCGTCACCGGTGGGCGGAGGAGTCACGAGATCGTCCTCTCCGCAGGAGACGAACGAAAACATTAAAACCGCCGCCAGTACAAGACAGAGCAGTCCGGACAAAATCTTCTTCATGGTTTCTTCTCCTTTCAAACCGTCCTCGGACGGTTACACATTCATTTTAGCAAATCAAAAATCAAATGTCAACTCGCGCGCATACGACGGGCGAAAAATCTGTTTTCTTTTTTCGCTGTTTTGCGCGCACGGGATTGACAAACCGAAGGGGTTGTGTTACGCTGTACGGGAAAAACAACGACACAAAAGTGAGGACTGAAACCGTGATTTCTTTCGACGAAAAAAGCGGCATTTTTTATCTCGAAAACGCTGAGGTGACCTATGCGTTTTCCCTTGCGGACGGGATTCTCTATCACCTGTATTTCGGGCGGAAAGTCCCGCACGACGACCTGCGCTATCTGAATCGCAGCGCCTACTGCGCCCCGGGCGAAGGCATGGGGGAGAACAGTCGGGACAGAGAACTCCCGCTGTACGGCAGAGGGGACGGACGGGAGCCCATGATCGGTGTGACGAGCGAGAACGGGAACCTGCTCTGTGAGCCGCTCTACAAAGGGCACCGCGTCATCCCGCAGCCCGCGATTCCCGGCATGCCCTCAACCTTCGGCGGCGAGACGCTGGAAGTCACGCTCGAAGATGAGAAAAAGGGACTGCGTGTCGTCCTCTCCTATACCCTTTTCTCCGACACTTCCGCCGTGACCCGCACCTGCCGTTTGGAGAATATCGGGAGTGCGCCCCTGACCCTGACGCGGGTATACAGCTTCGCTTTCGACCTGCCCGCCGTCCCTCTCGACGCACTCTCCCTCGAAGGCGCATGGGCGAACGAGCGCACCCCCGAGCGCGTGGCGCTCCATCACGGGGTCTGGTCGATCGACTCGAAACAGGCGTCCTCCTCCGCCATTCTCAATCCGTTCGCCGCGTTTATGACCAAAGACTGCACCGAGGATGCGGGCGAGGTCTGGGGGGTGAACCTCGTTTACTCCTCGTCATTCAGAATCCTCGCCAATGTCGGTCCGCACGGAAAAGCCCGTATCGAGGGCGGCATCAACGATTTCGGATTCTCCTGGCACCTCGCACCGGGAGAGGTCTTCCATGCCCCCGAAGCGGTGCTGGCATATTCCGACCATGGACTCGGGCATCTCTCGCGGGTCTTCCACGACACCTACCGTGAGCACCTGATCCCCACCCGCTTCGTGAAGAAGCCGCGCCCGGTCGTCATCAACAACTGGGAAGCCACCTATTTCAACTTCAACCGTGAGAAACTCTTCGCCATCATCGACGCGGCGGCGGGCACCGGCATCGATACCTTCGTGCTCGACGACGGCTGGTTCGGAGACCGCAACGACGATCACCGCGCGCTCGGCGACTGGTTCGTCAACGAAGAGAAACTCGAAGGCGGTCTTGACGCGATCATCGAGCACTGCCATGAGAAGGGACTGAAATTCGGTCTTTGGTTCGAGCCGGAGATGGTGAACCCGCAGTCCAAGCTCTACGAGGCGCACCCCGACTGGGCGATCCACGCCCCCGACTATACGCCTATCACCATGCGGAATCAATACGCGCTCGATCTGACCCGCAAAGAAGTCCGCGATTACATTGTCTCCGTGGTCTCGGCGATTCTCGACTCCCATGAGATCGACTATGTAAAATGGGACTACAACCGCTGTGTCACCGAAATGTACTCTGCGCATCTCGCCCCCGACCGCGAGGGAGAGTTCGCCCATCGCTACGCGCTCGGTCTGTACGACCTCTGTGAGCGGCTGGTCGTCACCCACCCGAACATTCTCTTCGAGGGTTGCGCGAGCGGCGGCGCACGGTTCGACCCCGCCATCCTCGCCTACTTCCCGCAGATCTGGACCTCCGACGACACCGACGCGGTGATGCGGACGCGGATTCAATGGGGCACCTCCCTCTGTTATCCCCTTTCCTCCATGTCCTGCCACGCATCGGTCTGCCCCAACCATCAGACGGGGCGCACCACGCCTTGGGACACCCGCGCGACCATCGCCCATCTCGGCGCGACCGGATATGAGCTCGATGTCAGCCGCCTGTCGGAAGAGGACCTTGCAGCCATCCCCGCGCAGGTTGATGCCTATCACGAGATGGAAGACCTCGTGCTCGAAGGCGACCTCTACCGTCTGGAAGAGCCGTACTCGGGCAGACAGTTCGCCGTGGAACTGGTCTCCAAGGACAAATCCCACGCCCATGTCACCTTCATGCAACTCTTCCGCGTCTTTAACTGCCCGCCGCGTCCGCTGAAACTCAAAGGGCTCGACCCCGATGCGCTCTATCGCGTTGAGGAGAAGGGTCTCACGCTGCACGGTCGGACGCTCATGTCGGCGGGGCTACTGATACCCGTTGACCGCATGAAAGACTGCACTTGTCTCACCTACCGTCTGACGAAAGTATGACGCACCGCGAGACAGAACCCGCAGGCGTAAGTTTTCGCGAGCGCGTCTACGCGCTTCTCCACGAGATTCCGCACGGGAAAGTCGTGACCTACGGAGAACTCGCACGGGCGGTCGGAAACCCCGGTGCCGCACGCGCGGTCGGCGGGGCGCTCCATCGCAATCCCGACCCCGACGGGATTCCCTGTTTCCGCGTGGTGGACAGCGCGGGGAGACTCGCCGTGCACTTCGCGTTCGGCGGAATCGAAGAGCAAAAGAGGCGGCTCGAAGCAGACGGGATTCCCGTCCTCGGGATGCGGGTCGACCTCCGACGCTACGGCTGGTCTTTTCCAAATGAAGAATAAAAAAACAAGGGCGGAGCGAAAAACCGAGCTCCGTCCTTTTGTTTTTTCGGAGAATAACCTCTCACACACGCTATGTTTGAGAAAAATCGGAACATTTTTTCAAAAATCTGTTGTGTTTCTTCCCAAAACTGTGTATAATCTGTGTATTCGCAAACCAAACAGCCGAAGGAATACCGACATGAACAATTCACAGGACAAACGCGTACTGAAAACGCGCCGTGCCATCCGAGAGGCACTCTTGACGCTTCTTCAAGACCACGCGCTTGAAGAGATTTCGGTGGTCTCTCTTGCGGAGACCGCGATGATTAACCGCAAGACCTTCTACGCCCACTACTCGCGGGTGGAGGATGTCGCGCGGGATCTCATGAACGACTTTGCATCGCAGGTGACCGCGTATCTCGAACAGGAGAAAGCGCAGAATAAGGAGATCACCCCCGCGACCTTCGCCAAACTGCTCGCCGATGGGTACACCCAGTACCCCGATCTGTTCCGTGCGGTCTTTACCGCCCCCAACTACGGATTTCTCTCCCTCCGCATCCAGCATATTATTCGACGGGAAATCATGCGGAATCTGAATATCCCGCGCCGTTCCCCGAAACACAGCCATATGATTTCTTTCTTTGTCAGCGGTCTGTTCGGCGCCTATCGCGACTGGATTCAGTACGGGCAGAAAATACCGCTCGACGAACTGACGGCGCTCCTATCCCGCATTGTTGCGAGTTCGCTTTCCTTGGAGGACTGAAAACCCATGTTCTTTTTCTTTTCCTTGTTCCTATCGCTCGCGGGGGCGGTAACCACCGTGGTTCTCGCTAAGATTTCTCCGTGGTTCGCCATCCTCCTGTTTCTCGGCTACTTCGCCGGGATGTTGCTTCTGCTCTTTCTCATCGCAATCTGCGGAGCGCCGTTCCTCTCCAAAAAGAAAATCCCGAAGAAGCCCAACCGCTTCGCGCGGTTCATCCTCGTCGAAGTATACGCCATCGCGCTCCGCGTCATGCGGATTCACTGCCGCATTTCGGGCAAAGAACATCTGCCGCCAAAGGGCACGCGGTTCCTCATCGTCTGTAACCATCTCTCCAACTTCGACCATATGCTATTGATCGTGAAACTGCACCGCTTTCCCATCTCGTTCATCTCCAAACCCGAGAACTTCTCGATTCCCATCGTGGGGAGGTACCTCTGGAACAGCGGATTCCTCTCGATCGACCGCAAAAGCGCGCGGAACGCCGTCGCGACCATTAACGAGACTGCCCGCAGAATCAAAGAGAACGGAATGTGCTACGGGGTGTTCCCCGAGGGGACCCGCAGTCGCACGGGGAAACTGCTCGCCTTTCATTCGGGGGTCTTCCACTCCGCCGCGCGGGCAGGTGCGCCGGTGCTCGTCGCGCACATTCACGGCACCGATCAGGTGTTCCGCCGCTATCCGTGGAGAGCCACCCGCGTCAACATGAAGATTCTCGGTCTCATTGACAGCGATTATGTCACCCATCATACCGACTCCCAAGTGAGCGAACTCGCGCGGGGCATGATGATCGCCTGCGTCAAAGAGTACGGCGGGGAATATGTCGATACCCGCGCCGAGACCGCGCCCGACAAAGGGAAATAATCCCGCGTGCCGTGCCTGTACCGTGCACCTTTCCTCTGCACCTGTAGCGTGCACCTGTCAAGACGCGCAAAAGCAATGAAAACGAAAATCGAAACACCGACTGTCGGGATGGCAGTCGGTGCTCTTTTTATGCATTTGTTCTGTTTTCTCGAAAATGTCAAACAAGTTCGTCTTCGTGCAAAACCACGCCATCCATTTGAAGCTGATTTTGGAGAGTAGAAACGGGGAGTTGCCGATAATCGCGGCACAACGCCGCGGCGGTGCCCGCCGCCTGTCCCGTCACCGAACAGCACGGAATCACCCGCATAATGTCCCACATGGGGTCGGTCACCGAGGTGCACCGTCCCGCTGTCGCGAGGTTGGCGCAGGCGGGGGAATACAGGGTACCGTAAGGAACCTCGAACACGGGTCCGCGCTTCCGCCAGTCGGAGACCATGCCGACCGAATCCTCCTGCCGTTTGTGGACTTCACCTTCATCGAGGGTATAGGCGCCGACCAGCCGACGCGTCATCCGCATCTGCGGGATGGTGGCGACCGTCACCGGCTCATAGGTCGGGTCGGACTCTTTCTTCCGCCGCACATCGTTCAGGATAGCGGCATGGGAGAGACAGGTGACTTCGGATAGTTCCCGCCCGTCGAGCCCTCGGAAAGAGCGGGTAGACAGACGGCTCACGGGATTGCGCGCCATCTCCTCTTCGGTCTGATCGACCATGCCCATTGGTTTGAGTCCGTAACCCTCTTTCCCCGAATAGTAATACCACGCCGCGAGGTGATTCCCCGGGGCGTACAGCGCGGTTTCGAGCCCCGCCATGTAGGCGAGGTCGGCGTCCCCCGTCGCATCGACAATCATCTCGGGGAGGACGGCATATCTGCCGCCCTTGGTTTCAATGTACACCGTACGAATCCGATCTTCTTCCCGCTCGACCGCGGTCACGACCGTACCGTAGAGAATCTCCACGCCCGCGTCGAGCAGGGTCTGCTCGGCGGAGATCGCAAAGAGCTGCGGGTTGAAGTTCACCTCGAATCGGTGCCCCGCGGCGCGGGTGGCGAGGTCTGACGGGCGGTGGGTCAGCCAATTCTCCACCCCGCGCGCGCCGTCGCAATGCTCGCGCACCGACAGCCGCAGCAGTTCTTCCGCGAGACCGAAAGACACCTGCCGCCCCTGCCCGTCGCAGAGGGGGAGATAGATGGTCACGAGCCCCGAAGTCCCCAGCCCGCCGAGGAGAAACATCCGCTCGATCAGCATGACCTTTTTCCCGAGACGCGCGGCGGCGAGCGCGGCGGCAATCCCTGCGAATCCACCGCCCGCGACCAGTACTTCCGGGCGCGCGAGCACGGGCGTCTGTCTCACTTCTTTCACATACGATTCGGTCATATCAAATCCCCTTTGCGGTACCGCGGTGGCGAATGCCCCGCGTCTTTTCTCCGATTATATACCCTTGTCGCCCGTTTGACAAGTGGGGCGGGGCAACCCCGCAAATTTTACAAGAACCGAGGTACCATGCTTGCAGTATTCACATACGATAATATCAGGGATTTTCCCTGACCTACCATATTAAGGACTCACAAAATGAATGTACCGAAATCATTAAATGCTTTGACGGTCGGCGGGCGAGGGCGGGTGCTCTCCCTTTCGTCCTCCGGGCGGATGCGCAGGCGGCTCATGGACCTCGGTCTCATCCCGGGGGTCAAAATCGACTGCGTGGGGCGCAGTCCTCTCGGAGACCCCGCCGCCTACTCCGTTCTCGGAGCCGTCATCGCCATTCGGGACTGTGACGCGCAAACGGTGCTGATCGAAATCGAGTGAGGTATTCCCCATGGGGTTGACACATTCCTCCACCGGGCGAGGCGCGGTGGACACCGGACTGACGATTGAAAAGAGAAACCCGAGTGACCTCGCGGTCGCGCTCGCGGGCAACCCCAATGTCGGGAAAAGCACGCTGTTCAACACCCTGACGGGATTACATCAGCATACCGGGAACTGGCCCGGTAAAACCGTCACGAATGCCCAAGGATATGTTCGGGTGGGGGACCGGGGATACCACTTTGTCGATATCCCCGGGACCTACTCCCTGCTCGCGCAGTCGGCGGAAGAGGAGACCGCGCGGAACTATCTCTGTTTCGGGTCGCCCGATGCGGTGGTGGTGGTCTGTGACGCGACTTGTCTCACCCGCAACCTGAATCTGGTGCTCCAAGCCATGGAGATTTCCAAGCGCTGTATCGTCTGTCTCAATATGATGGAAGAAGCACGGCGCAAACATATTACCGTCCTGCCCGAGAAACTCTCAGAGGCGCTCGGCATCCCGGTCATCGCGTGTAATGCACGCAAGAAAAAGACCCTTTATCCCCTCCTCGACCTGCTCGCGTCGGATGCGGGCACCCCGCCCCCGCAACCGGTGGATTACGGCGAGGAAATCGAGGGAGCAATTTCCCGGGTGGTGCCTTATCTACCGGCGCCGCACGGTTATCATATCCCCGCACGGTGGCTCGCCCTGCGCCTGCTCTCCGACGACCCGTCCTTCCGAAAAGAACTCGTTGAACAGCTCGGGGAAAACTATCTCTCGGAACCCGCTCTGCTCTCGGCGCTTCAAAGCGCAAAAGAGGGTCTGAACAAAGGCGGAATCGACGAAGAGGCACTGCGCGATGCACTCGGCGAGGCGGTTATGCGGCGGGCGGTCGAGATCGCGGATGTCGCGGTGGCACACCCCTCCGAGGACGCGCACAAGCGCGACCGCGCGATTGACCGCATTCTCACCGGGAAAGTGACCGCCTATCCCGTCATGCTTCTCTTGCTTGCTCTGGTCTTTTGGATTACCATCGCGGGAGCGAACTACCCCTCGGCGCTCCTCTCCCGTGCGCTGTTCGCGCTCGAAGAACCCATGACCCGTCTCTTTACGCTCTGGCATTTCCCGCTTTGGCTGATACAACTGCTGGTGACCGGGGTATGGCGCACCCTCGCATGGGTGGTGGCGGTGATGCTCCCGCCGATGGCTATTTTCTTCCCGCTCTTTACCCTGCTCGAAGATGCGGGATTCCTCCCGCGCATCGCCTACAACCTCGACCGCCCGTTCCGCGCCTGCCACGCCTGCGGGAAACAGGCGCTCACCATGTGCATGGGGTTCGGGTGCAACGCCGCAGGGGTAGTCGGCTGTCGCATCATCGACTCGCCGCGCGAACGCCTGCTCGCCATCCTCACCAATGTCTTTGTCCCCTGTAACGGGCGGTTCCCCACGCTGATCACCATTCTCACGCTGTTCTTTGTCGGGTCGCTCACGGGCATTTTCGCGTCGCTCGCCTCCGCTCTTCTTTTGACCGCCGTCATTGTCCTCGGGGTCGCCGTGACTTTTCTCGTGACGCGGATTCTATCGGTCACCTGCCTTAGGGGGGTGCCGTCCGGTTTCACCCTCGAACTGCCGCCCTACCGCCGCCCGCAGGTCGGGCAGGTGCTGGTGCGCTCGGTCTTCGACCGCACGCTGTTTGTGCTCGGGCGGGCGGCAGCGGTCGCCGCACCCGCGGGTCTTGTCATCTGGCTCCTCGGGAATCTCGCTCCCGGTGGGATTCCGCTCATTGTCCGCATCTCGGACTTCCTCGACCCCGTGGGGCGGATGCTCGGGATGGACGGCGTTCTGCTCCTCGCGTTTTTTCTCGCGTTCCCCGCGAACGAGATTCTGATTCCGGTCGCTCTGATGGCGTACACCGCAGGTCCCGCCCTCTCCGAATACGCCTCGAACGGAGAACTCCACGCGCTCCTGCTCTCGGCGGGGTGGAGCCGTGAAACCGCGCTCTGCCTCGTCCTCTTCTCGCTGTTTCACTTTCCCTGTTCCACCACGCTGATCACCACTTACCGTGAGACAAAGAGCGTGAAATGGACCGCCCTCGCGTTTCTCATTCCGACCGTGGTCGGTGTCCTCATCTGCCTTGCGGTTCACCTGCTCTTCCGTCTGTTTTCCTAGAAAAGCGTTTTTTGCGGTTCGGCTTGACACATTCCATGAAAATATGGTATTGTAGAGGAAATCATTATGCGGGGATTCCCGCAAAGAACAAGAAACGGAGATACGAATCAATGACGCTTCACAATCCCGCTCTGCAAGCCATTATGGACAAAGTCATCGCCCGCAACCCCGGAGAGCCCGAGTTCCATCAGGCGGTATCCGAGGTGCTCACCTCCCTCGAACCCGTGGTAGAGAGACGACCCGAATTTATCACCCGCGGGGTGATCGAAGAGCTCGTCGAGCCCGAGAGAATCATTAAATTCCGCGTGCCGTGGGTGGATGACGCGGGGAATGTACAGGTCAACCGCGGATTCCGCGTCCAGTTTAACAGCGCGATCGGTCCCTACAAAGGCGGTCTCCGTTTCCATCCGTCCGTATACGAAGGCATCATCAAGTTCCTCGGCTTTGAGCAGATTTTCAAGAACAGCTTAACCGGTCTGCCCATCGGCGGCGGCAAGGGCGGCTCGGACTTCGACCCGAAAGGCAAGTCGGACGCAGAGGTCATGCGGTTCTGCCAGTCGTTCATGACCGAGCTCTGTCGGCATATCGGCGCGGATGTCGATGTCCCCGCGGGGGATATCGGGGTCGGCGCGCGGGAGATCGGTTACCTCTTCGGACAGTATAAACGCATCCGCAACGAGTACACCGGCGTTTTGACCGGAAAAGGACTGACCTACGGCGGCTCGCTCGCCCGTAAAGAGGCGACCGGGTATGGTCTCTGCTACATTTCAGACGAGATGCTCCGTGACCAAGGGGACTCCTTCGAGGGCAAGACGGTCGTCATCTCCGGCTCGGGAAATGTCGCCATCTACGCCTGTGAAAAAGCCACTTCGCTCGGCGCGACCGTCGTCGCCCTGTCCGACTCGAACGGATATATTTACGACCCCAAAGGCATTGATCTCGCCGCCGTCAAGAAAATCAAAGAGGTGGAGCGCAAGAGAATCAAAGAATATCTCGTCTACCGTCCCGATGCGACCTACACCGAGGGTTGTTCCGGCATTTGGAGCATCCCCTGCGATATCGCCCTGCCCTGCGCGACGCAGAACGAAATCAGCGAAGAGAGCGCGAAACTGCTCGTCAGCAACGGCGTGAAAGCCGTGGCTGAGGGCGCGAATATGCCCTCGACCCCGGGCGCCATTCAGGCGTTCCAGTCTGCGGGCGTCCTCTTCGGGCCTGCCAAAGCGGCGAACGCAGGCGGTGTCGCGACCTCCGCACTCGAAATGAGTCAGAACTCCATGCGTCTGTCTTGGACCTTCGAGGAAGTGGACGAGAAGCTCCACGGCATCATGAGAAATATCTATCACAACGCCGCGAAAGCCGCGTCCGACTACGGAATGGCAGGCAACCTGGTCGCGGGTGCGAACATCGCGGGCTTCCTCAAAGTCGGAGAGTCCATGCTCGCGTACGGGGTTTGCTGATTTCCCTATTGCTTGACGAAGAGGAGCCGTTTTACGGCTCCTCTTCGTGCTTTTTCTCGTCTTGTTCGGTATGTGCGGCAAAGGTGAGATGGTCGCCGAGCCGCTCCATGTTGGAGACCAGACTGATATAGACCGCGGATGAGGCGGGTGGTAGCGTCCCGTCGGAAAGGCGCTCCCGATGGCGGTCGAGGAGCGTCCGACGGCAGCGGTCGATTCCGTCTTCTACCCTATCGAGCGTCGGCAAGAGCGCACGGTCTTTTTCCAAGATGACGCGTTTGGTAAGTTCGTGGAGTTTTACGAGCCGTTCCTTCATGTTGTCGAGTTCCTCCCGTACCTCACGGGGGAAAGCAATCCCCTCTTCGACCTCACGGCGGGTGTATTTCATCAGGTTATCCGCGATTTCCGAAATCCGCATGATATCCCCCGTGATGCTGTGGAGATTCGCCACCCGTCTCTCTTCCGAGAGTTTACTCCGTGCGGACAGCCGCACGAGATAATCGACAAGCGCGCGCTCGACCCGCTCCGCCTCTGCGATCCGCTCCCCGACCTTTGCCGCCGCGCCTGTATTCGCGTCCTGAAACGCGCGGAACGAGAGCAAAAAAGCGTCCATGGCGATGTCGGACAGGCGCATCGCCTCTTTTTCGAGCTGGGAGAGCGCGAGGGAGGAAGATGTGAGCATCCGCTCGTCGAGATAGGTCTGCGGCTCTCGCGTCTCCCCGCGCCTGTCGGGGACAATCCACTCGGACAGTCTGACAAACCATGCGGAAAATGGCAGGAATACCAACGCGCAAGAGACGTTGAAAAAAGTGTGGAACATGGCGATCTGTGTCGCGGCTGCGGGGAACCATCGCCCGAATGTCGCCGCCATGAAGTCGGGCGAGAGAAGCAGAATCAGAAAGAAAATGAGGGAACCGATGGAATTGAACAAGAGGTGAATGATCCCTGCGCGGCGGGCGTTGACGCTCGCGCCCAAAGTGGAGAGGAGCGCGGTCGAACAGGAGCCGATGTTCGTGCCGAGGATGATATAGAGCAGTTCATTCCCGCCCCGCCCGACGGTAAGCCCCGCGACCGTGAGCGAGATCACCACCGAAGTGGTGGCGGAACTCGACTGGACGAGCGCGGTCAAAACGATGCCGAACAGGAGCAGGACGACGGGGTTCGTCACGGGGCGGAGCCAGACTTGCAGGGCTTCACGGTGTTCACGCATGGTGTCCGCCATGAGGGATAGCCCGATGAATATTAGCCCGAGACCCGCGAGAATCTTCCCCGTCCTCCGTCCGTTATCCCCGCGCGCGACCATGGTGGTGAACACCCCGACAAACGAAAGAAGTTGCAGATAGGTGGTGATGGGGAACGCCGAGAGTGCGGCGATCTGCGCGGTGACGGTCGTCCCGATATTCGCCCCCATAATCATGGCGGTCGCCTGCCCGAGGTTCATGACCCCGACATTGACGAACCCGACAATGAGAACCGTGGTGACACCCGAACTCTGTATCAGGGCGGTGGTCGCTGCGCCGATGCCGAGATTGACGGGTTTGTTGTCCGCGATGCGGCGGAAGAGGTCGCGGATGCGCCCCGTCGCGCTCTGTTCCAAGTTGGCCGTCAAGAGGTGAACGCCGACCAGAAACACGCCGACACCGCCGAAGAGCCGTACAAGTAAAAGAAAGACCGTTCCCGTTTTTCGTCACCCCCTTACGATGCGGCAAGGTTGCACCAAAAAAGCTGGCTCCGCGCCGTTTTTGTTTCACTTTTATCTTTGAGAGGAATTTTATCCACCCTGTAGGGTTTTATTCACTCGGGAAAACCCACGGGAAAACAAATCGGGAAAATGGGGAAATCGCTTGCTTTTCGTGCGCGCGTGTGTTATACTTGCGGCGAAATCAAAGCGGGCGCAATGCCCGTGTCGTCAATCGACAAAGGAGATACCATGAGCAGTTATCGTATCACGGACGACCTGTACCGCTCTCCCCTGAGAGAGGCGGTCCTCTATCAGTTGTCTCTCCGCTCGTTCACCGAGGAGGGGACGCTCAAAGCGGCGGAGGAAAAGCTCCCCCATATCGCCGCGCTCGGCGTGGACATGATCTATCTGACCTCGCTCTCGAAAGCCGACCCCTATCCCGACCCCGCCTATTTCAGCCGGCGGCAGACAGAGGCGGGCACGGGCAATCCGAAGAACCCCTATCGCATCTGCGACTACGAACATGTCGACCCCGAATACGGCACCGACGACGACCTCAAGGATTTTATCAAGAAAGCGCACTCACTCGGGCTGAAAGTCATGCACGACCTCGTGTATCTGCACTGCGGTCCCGGGGAATTTGTGGAGAAGCACCCTGCTTTTGTCAAACGCAACGACGCAGGCGAGGTTGTTTATAACAGTTGGCATTTCCCCATTCTTAATTATGAGAACCCCGCGCTCAAAGAATATCTTTGGGATAACATGGTCTATTGGGCGACAGAGTTCGACTTCGACGGCTTCCGCTGCGATGTCGGCGACTGTGTTCCCCTCGACTTCTGGCACGAGGGCATTCGGCGCGTCCGCGCGGTGAAACCGAATTTCCCCATGGTGCTCGAAGGAGAAAACCCGGTCTACATGGTCGAGGATTTTGATGTCGCATACAGCTTCGGCTGGGCGGACGCCATCCGCAACCTCATTCGCGGCGCATGGAATCATCACTATCTCCGCGGCGCGTACGAGGGCGGGCGCGCCAAGCACCCCGACGAGACCCTGACCCTCCGTCTGTATGAGAACCACGACTATGTGAATGACTCGTATGACGACCGCCTCGACAAGAAGTACAGCGAGCGCGTAGACGCGGCAATCGTCCTCAACTTCACCCTCGACGGGGTGCCGCTCCTCTACTGCGGGAACGAACTCTGTGACAGCCGTCGGCACAGCATCTTCTCCCTGCCCGAAAGCGGGATGTCGGTCGACTGGTCGCTCGCCGAGACCGAAAAGGGGCAGGCGCGCTGCGCGCTCGTGCGTGAGCTGTGCCGTCTCCGCCACACCGAAAAGGTTCTGACCCACGGAGAGACCGTGTGGGAGAAAGACAAAGACCTCATTCGCATCACCCGTACCTATGGAAACGAGACCGTCTGCGCCTGCTTCAATTTCTCGGGTGCCGCGATTTCGATACCCTGCCCGACGGGCGAAGTCCTGCTCTCGGCGCGTACCGAGACCCGCGACGGTACTCTTACTCTCTCGGACGCAGGGTACTATATCACCAAAACGCAGGCATGACCCCTGCGGCATCGGGAACCGCGTAATGAGAGAATCCATCATCCCATCCATGACAACCCTCGCCTCCCGCGAGGGTTGTTTTTCTCTTGAAAACGCCGTCCGCGGAGGGCGGTTCGGTCCCTCTGTGCCTTGACAGAAAGCCGAAAATCGTGTATAATGAATGCAAAGAAAAACAGCCGTTTTCCATTCCCCGGTATTGATGCAAAGAGAAAGGAAACCGAGATGAAACATTCGTTTTTGCGTATTATCGTAGCGCTGCTGCTCGGCGCGGCGGTTCTGCTCTCTCTTATCGCCTGCGGAGGCAACGAGGACCCTGTAACCCCGCCGTCGGACAACGGCGCGGACACCTCTCTGCCGAATACTCCCGACAATGGGCAGACCCCGGATAGTTCCGACCCGAGCGAGGGCGACAACACGGGTGACGGAACGCAATCGGGCGATGATAACCCGCCGTCCTCGGGCATTACAGAGGGCGAGGACACAAACGAAGGCGGCTTCGGAGAATTTGTCCCCTTTGACTGACCTATGCGGCACACGGCTCTCCCCGTGAGAGATCTGCGGAGCCGTCTCATACAAACACAAATCCCCTGCGGTTTAGTGGCGTAGCGATAGGGACTTATCGCTACGCCGTTAGCTATATTTGCCTTACGGCAAGTGATATGCCTTAAGGCGTGATATTTTGCTTACGCAAAGTGATATTTCTCTCTTCGAGAGAAGTTAAGGCAAATATAATA
>JAQYLJ010000057.1 GCA_028720145.1 Clostridia bacterium | reverse complement strand
CGCTCCATCTAACAAATCGGGGGCGGTGCGAGGTACATATGCAGAAATATAACGAAAGCGGGGCGGCGACGCCCGCCCCGGAGGCGGGGGACAAACCCGGCTTCTTCACCCGGGTCAAGACCCGATTCAATACCATGCTCCGCAGTCATGCGGGCAAAGAGGCGCTCCCGACCGTCGCCATGGCGCTCCTCGGTTTTTTGTTCGCGCGCACACCCCTCTTTTTCGGCGCGTATCCGCTGGCGCTCGCGCTCCTCGTGGGGAGCCGACACGGGACCATCCCCGTCTTTCTCGGCGCGCTCGCGGGGGCGGCGACCATTGGGATGCGGGGGTTCGTCTACGCGGTCGTCTATCTGGTCGCGCTTCTGATTCGGCTGCTCTTCTCTCTGCCGGGGGTGCGGCTCCATGCCCTGCCCGACAGCCGCGAGGTCTTTTGTGAATTGCCGCAGATGCAACTGGTGACGGCTGCGGTCATGTCGGTCGCCACCGCAGTTTATGAACTCGCGGTCAGCGGGTTCACCGCGGGGTCGGTCGGCTTTTCGCTCGTCATGATCCTCACGACCACCGCCCTGACCGGCGCGTTCACCTGTCTTTTCTCGTACGGGATTCGCATGGAGAACATTCTCGGCAGTCCCACCGCCCGCGCGATACCGCACGGGAAATGGGAGACCATCCGCGCGGAGTTCGGGCTTGTATGTGTGCTGTTCCTTGTGAGCTATTCCCTCCGTGAATATGCGCTGTTCGGTATCCATTTCTCCTATCTCTTCTCGGGCATGGTGACCCTCTTTGTCTCTCGACGGTTCGGGGCGCTCCGCGGTTGCGTGCTCGGGCTTTTGGTCGGGTTCGGCGGCGGGGTGATGTATGCACCCGCCTTCGGGCTGGCGGGGCTAATCTCGGGGGTGCTCTGGCCGCTCGGCTCGGTCTATTCGCTGCTGCTCGGGAGCGCGGCGGGCATCGGGTGGTGCGCGTATGTCGGGGGGCTCACCGGATTTCTGACCGTGGGACCCGAACTCGCCGTTGCCGCACTCATCTCCCTGCCCATTCTGCCGCGGCTCTATTCGGACGCCATTGCAGGAGAGGTCAAGCAGGCGCGCAGCGCGGCGGAGGAAGCGGTGCGGATGGTCGCCGAGCGGGACGAGGGAGAGAATCGGGTCACCCGACTCTCGTCTGCGTTTGACGCGCTCGCCAAAACCTTCTCCGAGCGGTCACTCGCGCCCGACCCCGCGCGGTGTTTCCGCGCGTGTGATGAAATCTGTACGGGGTACTGTGAACACTGTGGGAACCGCATCACCTGCTGGGATAGTCAAGACCGCCCGGGAGAGCGCGCGCTTCGGCTCCTCGCACGGCGGGTCGCGAGCGGAGATACCATTGTGGCGGAGGAACTGCCGACCGTCCTGCTCACCGACTGCCCGCACCTCGACGAACTGCTCTCTGCGGTGCGGCTCGCGGGGGCGAACCTCTGGAAAGAACAGAGACGGGCGGCGGGCGCGGATTACCCCGCCCCCGATTACGCCCTGACGGCGGAACTGCTCCGTGAGGCGGGGGACGCGACAGGAGAAGACAGGCACTTTGACTTCGCGCTCGCCGCCAAGATTCGTCGGCTCCTCGCAGACAAGGGGATTCGCCCCGCGGCGGTCACGGTGCGCGGCGGGCGCAGAAAGAGCATCTACATGGGCTCTTCCGCTTTCAGCGGCAAACAGAGGGAGGCGGCCGCCCTGCTTCCGGAAATCGCCGAACTCGCGGGGTGTAAGCTCAGCCCCGCCCGCTTCGAGAGCACCGAAGAGGTCATCACCATGACCTGTCACACCGTCCCGCGCTACACGCTCGAAGTCGCGTATGCCACCCGTCCCGTGACGGGCGAAGATGTCTCGGGGGACTGCGTGAGCGTGTTCGGCTCCCCCGAGGGGTATTCCTATCTGCTCCTCTCGGACGGCATGGGTACGGGGCGTGCCGCGGCACGGACGGCGGGGGTCTGCGCACTGTTCCTCGAAAAAATGCTGTCGGCGGGCAATTCCAAAGAGACCTCGCTCAAAATGCTCAATCATCTGGTCTCCATTCGGGAGGAAGAGAGCTCGGCGACCGTCGACCTATTGGAGTTCGACACCTGCTATGGGCACGCGACCTTCATGAAGAGCGGCGCGGCATCGTCCTATGTCAGACGAGAGGGAAATCTCTTCCGTCTCCGCTCCCGCACCATCCCCATCGGGCTGGTCCGCGAGGTGGACGCGGAGAAACTGAAATTCGACACGCGCGAGGGCGACCTGATCATCATGCTCTCGGACGGCATCAGTCAGACATCGGAAGACGCTCCGTGGCTGATAGAACTGCTCTCGAAACCCATGGGTGCGAGTCTCGAAAACGCCGCGAATACCATCCTCGAAAAGACGGTACAGAACATCGGCTGTCACGACGACATGACGGTCGTGGTGGCGCGGGTCACCGCCGCGGGGTGACCGAGAGGTGCCGTAAATGCGGCTCCGCGCGGAGATACAACACAAATCACGCACGCCGTAAGGCAAAAGAAAAATCTCGGAAAACCGTTTTCGGCGGTCCTCCGGGATTTCTTTGCTTTCGGAATTTGGGGTTATTCGTTTGCGGGTTTTTCGGGCGATTGCCCGGAGGAGTCTTTGACAGAATCCTCGGGGCGGTCTTTTCGGGGTTCGTCCTCCGTTTTTGCCGCGGAAAGGGGCGAGTGTGCGTCTCCTTCGGCGGGTGTTTTTTCGCCGCAGGCGGCGTGGGAGGGGCAGGCGTCACAGCATCCCGCGCACCCCGTACACTTTGTGCACCCTGCGCACCCTGTACGGCTCCCTTTTTTCTTGCCGGAAGCGCACGCCGAACAGCCGATACAGCCGTCGCGCTTTTTTTGGCGAATGAGGAAAACCACCGCGACGGCAAACAATGCCGCGATGACCCCGACTAAAATCCAGTCGCCGAGTTTCATAGGAAGAGATGCCCGATGCCGTTCACGAGTGCGGCGACACACCACGCGATGACGCACTGCATGACAACGACCAGCAAGGCGCGGCGGCGCGACCCGAGTTCCCGTCTGATGGTCGAGACGGCGGCGACACAGGGGGTATAGAGCAGGGTGAAGGTGAGGAAGGAGAGGGCGGAGAGAGGGGTGAAGAGCGCACCGAGCGCTGCCCCGAGTCCGTCGACTGATGTCCCCGAGAGGACCGCCAAGGTGCTGACGACCGCTTCTTTCGCGGTGAAGCCGCTGATGAGTGCGGTGGTCGCCTGCCATGTCCCGAATCCGAGCGGGATGAAGATGGGCGCGATGAGTTTCCCGAGCAGGGCGAGAATGCTGTTCGATGCATCGTCGACTACATTCAGACGGGGATCAAACGAGCGGAGGAACCAAATGATGACCGTGGCGACGAAAATCACCGTAAACGCTTTGACAAGGAAATCCTTGGCTTTCTGCCAGAGCAGGAGTCCCACATTTTTGGCGGAGGGGAAACGGTAGTTCGGCAGTTCCATGACGAAGGGCACGGGTTTCCCGCGGAATGCCGTATGTTTGAGGATGAGCCCGAGCAGAACCGCGAGCACCATGCCGCCGAAATAGAGCCCGATCATGACGAGCGCCGCATGGCGCGGGAAGAAGGCGGCGGCAAACACCGCATAAATCGGGATTTTCGCGCTGCAACTCATGAACGGCACCAAGAGGACGGTCAGGCGACGGTCGCGGTCGGACGGCAGGGTACGCACCGAAAGGATGGCGGGCACCGAACAGCCGAAGCCGATGAGCAGCGGCACAAAACTCTTGCCGGACAGCCCGATTTTCCGCATGAGGCGGTCCATGACGAACGCCACCCGCGCCATGTAGCCGGTATCCTCCAAAATCGAGAGGAAGAAGAACAGGACGACGATGATGGGGAGAAACGAGAGGACACTGCCGATGCCGGTAAAGATGCCGTCGATGACAAGACTGCGTACCACGGGGTTGATTTCCAGCGCGGTGAGCCCCCGCTCGGTGAGGTCGGAGAGCGCCCCGATGCCGAGGGACAACAGGTCGGAGAGCGCCTTCCCGATCACCCCGAAAGTGAGGTAAAAGATCAGGCACATGATGCCGAAGAAGATGGGAAGCGCAAAGTATTTGTGGGTGACGATGCGGTCGATGGCGATGCTCCGCTTGCGCTCTTTGCTCTCCTCCGGGCGCTTGACGGTATCGCGGGCGACCCCCTCGATAAAATCATAGCGCATGGCGGCGATTGCCGCGTTGCGGTCGAGACCTCCCTCGTCCTCCATCTCGGTGACCGAGTGCTCGATGAGTTCGAGCTCGTTCTGCGAGAGGGAGAGCATCGCGGTGATGTCGGGGTCTCCCTCGATGACTTTGGTGGCGGCGAAACGCGGCGCTATCCGACAGCGCGCGGCGTGGTCCTCGATGACATGAGAGACCGCGTGAATGCACCGATGGACGGGTCCGTCCGAGCAAAAGTCCATGCGGCGCGGCACAACCCCGTTCCGCACGGTGTCCTGCGCCTGTTCAATCAGTTCGGAAATCCCCTCGTTCTTCGCGGCGCTGATGGGGATGACCGGCACACCGAGACGGTCGGTCAGGGCGAGGATGTCGACCGAGCCGCCGTTCCCGCGGAGTTCGTCCATCATGTTGAGGGCGACGACCATCGGGAGCTTGAGTTCGAGCAGTTGGAGCGTCAGATAGAGGTTCCGCTCAATGTTGGTCGCGTCCACGATATTGATGATGCCGTCGGGGTGACTTTTTAAGATGAAGTCCCGCGTGACGATTTCTTCACTCGAATAGGGGCGGATGGAGTAGATACCCGGCAGGTCGACGACCTGCGCGTCCTTGGTCCCGCGGATTTCTCCCGCGGTCTCGTCCACCGTGACCCCCGGGAAATTCCCCACATGTTGATTCGCGCCGGTCAGAGCGTTGAAGAGCGTGGTTTTTCCGCAGTTCTGGTTGCCCACCAAAGCAAAAATCATTTTGTCTCCTCCTCGCGCAGGGTCAGGCGCGCCGCGTCGTCCCGCCGAATGGTCAGGGAGTAGCCGCGGAGATGGAGCTCGATGGGGTCGCCCATGGGTGCGATTTTGAACACCGTGACGCGCGTCCCCGGGATGAGACCCATGTCGAGCAGATGCTGACGGAGCGCGCTGTCCCCGCCCACGGTCGCGAGCACGCCGCTCTCGCCGACGGGCAGGTCCGCGAGGGTTTTCTCACGCGGGCGGGATGTCGCTCGTCCTTTTGTTTTTTCGGTTGCTTTTTCTACCATTTTCGATGTCCTTTTTGGGCGTTTCTCCCCGCGGCACGGCAGGGTGTCGGCATGGAAATCTCGCCCGATTCTATTACGGGAGCCATTCTATCACGCGTGCCCGCGCTTGTCAAGAAATGCGAAAAAAGTAGTTCTCTTTCGGGGGAAAATCGACGCTAACCGAAGATGTAACGAATTATTTTCATCTTGGAAAGAATCCCCATCCCGGTTTCGGTTGACAAAATCCGCCATGCATGCTATACTTTTCCATAGAGGGAGAATGATACCTTTTTCTATTCCCGCAAGCGGCGGAAGCTCCGAGACGCCGCTTCGCGCGTTTTGTCCCTCTGAGAGGAGAGTTATGAACATCCAACTCATCAGTAATATCGCCATCGCCGCGGTGACCGTCATTTTCCTAATTGTCGGGATTGTATGGGGTCTGAAACGCGGTGTGATGCGCTCGCTGTTTCGCCTCGTGACCATCCTCGCGGCGGCGGTCATCGCCTATTTCATCTCCATGGGACTCACCACCCGGTTCTACCCGCAGATTCAGGTCGCTGTCGAGACGCTCGCCACGAAGGGTGGGGAGCTGGTTGCCGAGTTCACCAATGCATCGCCCTCCGCCGTAGACTTCATCGTGAATTTGGCTTGTGCGCTTGTCGCGCCCTTGCTCTACACGCTGCTGTTTTGTATTTTGCGCCCGCTCCTTTGGTTTGTCTACGCCGCGCTCTGTATGTTTTTGCCCTCGAAGAAGAAACACCCGGTTTCCGGGCTATCCCGTTTCTTGGGTGTGGCGGTCTCGACCGTGGGGTGCTTCGTCATTGTCATCAGTCTGCTCATGCCCATGGCGGGGTATATGAAACTCGCGTCGGGGGTCTATTCCGATGTGAAAGCGTCGGGTGTGGTCTCGACCGAGAGTATGCCCGCGGATTTGGAGGAACAGCTCACGACCGCCGCAAACGCGAAATCGGTCGGACTCGTCGATAAGCTCGGCGGGGAATACCTCTTCTCCCGGCTCTCCACCGCGAGCGGTGTGGATATCCGCGCCGAGCTCGACAGCCTCCTCAATCTGATTCCCGCGGTGATGCGCCTGTCGGAAATCAACTTTGAAGCCATGTTCGACGATAGCGAAAATGTCGACCTGAGCCCAATCAAAGATGATCTCATTCCCGCCGTGGACAATGCGGAAGAACTGAAATGCATCCTCGCGGAACTGCTCGCGTATGCGGGCGGCAAGTGGCTGCGGGATGAGACCGCATTCGGATTCGATATCAAAGCCAGTCTGCCTGCCGAATACGAGGGGACCCTCGACGCGGTGCTCGTCCGTCTCGAAAAGACCACCGCCGCCACCGTCACGACCGATCTCACCGATCTTGTGAACACCGTTGAGACCATCGCGGATACCTACACCTACCTCTACTGTGTCGGGGATAAGTCCAACACCATGACGCAGGAAGAATTGCAGGGGGCGATGAGCGATATTCTGAAAGGTCTGACTCCCGGCAGTGCCGAACTCGTCTCGCAGGCGGTGACCTCGACTTTGGTGGAAAACGCGCTCGTGGGGACGAACACCGGAGCCATCGCGGATCTCGTATCCGATTCTCTCACCGAGATAGCGACGCTCACCGACGAAGAGAAAGAGGCGGAGGCGGCCGCTATCAACAATTTGATTTCCTACACCTCATCGGTGCGTAAGGACGATGTGAAGCCCGAAGAGGTGGTCGATACGCTCCTCGAATCCCAGACGGTGCAGAATGTCATTCAGGACAAAGGCACCATCAAAGAGGGAGAGACCGAGCCCGAGACCAAAATAGCCGTGTCGGAGAAACAGATGACGGCGATGGAGGCGGCGATTGCCGAAAAAGAACTGACCGCGACCCCCGAGGAGTTGGCGACGCTCGAAGCGCTCCGCAATATGCTCTATGTCGCGACGCCGACGACCCCCGAGACCCCGCCCGAGACCGAGACGGAACCCGAGACTTCGGAGACCGAAACGCCCGTCGGCGAAGAGACCGAAACGCCGTAAAACTACCCGAAATTCCGCCCCGCTGCAGCTCGCGCGGGGCGTTTTTTCGTCTTCCGATAAAAATTCGGGAAAATCCTCTTGACAGCAGGGGTACTTCTTTGTAGGATAGGATTGTCGGCGCGGCCGCGTCGGCAGTAAGCGAAGAAAAGGAGACTACGGCAATGAAATATGTATGCGATGTATGCGGATGGGAATACGACCCGAAAGTGGGCGATCCCGATAACGGCATTGAGCCGGGTACGGCTTTTGAGGATCTGCCGGACGATTTCGTCTGCCCTGTGTGCGGGGTGTCGAAAGACCAGTTCGTAGAGGAACAGAACTGACTGTTTTTCTCGGGATACCGACAGAACGACAGAGAAAAGCGCCGTCATCGGCGCTTTTTTGTTTTGTCGGGCACTCGCGTCTCGGGCGCGTGCAGTGAAGTTTTCTGCGGAGCGGAAAGTGAAGTTTCGTCTGCGACGAATGTGACGCTGTGGCGCGGTGCGCCGCGGGAAGTTTCGTCTGCGACGAAGAGAGAAGATTTCTCCTCGTAGGGCGGGGGCTTGCTCCCGCCGTCCTGTCGGCAGAACAGAGTACAGCGTGAATGGTGATAAATAGAATCCATCATTCCTCAGTCTTGCGAATGGGGTGGATTTGTTTTCGTTTGTTCGGCGGGAGCAAGCCCCCGCCCTACAATGAGATCTTTTCATGGCTCCCTCCGAGAGGGGGCTGCCGCGGGGGGCGCGGCTGGGGGAGAGTGCGGTAGAAAAGAGGTACAAAGTCGTAAACCTTGCGAGGCGCGGGCTCCTTCCGTCACGGCTATGCCGTGCCACCTCCCTCCCGGTGGGAGGCAGTGCCCTCTCCGTCACGCTCCGCGCGCCACCTCTCCCGGAGTGAGAGGCATTTTGCGGCGGGTTGTAGGGCGGGGGCTTGCTCCCGCCGCCTTTCCGTTCAAACACGGAATCGCAAAGGAATGGTTCGGAACAATTTATCGTTCGCGACCTTACCGTATTCGGAAGATGCGATATTCGTATGTTACGGCGGGAGCAAGCCCCCGCCCTACGAGGAGAAATCTTCTCACTTCGGCGTGAGCCGAAACTTCACTTTCCGCGGAGTGGAAAACTTCACTTTGCATCAGCAAAACTTCACTTTCCGTAAAGCGGAAAACTTCACCCTACGGCGGGAGCAAGCCCCCGTCCTACGATGAGATCTTATCTTGGCTCCCTCCGAGAGGGGGCTGCCGCGGGGGGCGACAGCAGCCGCGAGGGCGCGGCTGGGGGAGAGTGTGCAAAGAAAAGCGTTACAAAGTTGCAACCCTTGCA
>JAQYLJ010000056.1 GCA_028720145.1 Clostridia bacterium | reverse complement strand
CCCCCGAGGGCGGTGACCGAGCGCAGAATGTTCTCTTTGGTGAAGGTGACGGTCATGGCGTCGAGGTCAATGTCGCAGTAGAGGCAGACCGACGCGAGCGCGGCTTCCAATTTCTCCGCGTCCAGACCGCGAACGATCAGTTTCCCGAGACCTTTCAGCAGTTGCAGACTGCCTGCGCTCGCCTGTTCGACCGTCACCGAGAAGGTGCCGTTTTCTTCATGGAACCCGAGCCCCGCCCGAAAGACGGTCGGCAGAATCCCGAAGGTACCGGAGACCGACAGCGTATAGACACCGTTTTCGACTGCCACATCCACGCCGTCGAGCGTGATGCCGCTCGGCATATCAATCTCACGCAGAATGGCGTAGAACAGAAATTCCAAATCTTCTTCGGAGAAAAGGACTTCGACCTCATTCGTCTCCCGCGCAGGCGCCAAATCCGCTTGCAGGTGGCTGTTCAGCACGGTTTGCAGGTCGCGATTCTTTGCGAGCACGGCGGGATTCGTGATGTCTTTCTTCTCGTGAATCATCGCCGTGAGCACGACCCCGAAAATCATGAGAACGGCGAGGAGTCCCCCGACTACAATCAAAGTCCATTTGAGCGCTTTCTTCATCCTTATCGCCCCCTTTTCACCCCCATTCTAGCAAAACCCCACACCGTATGCAAGGGTTTTTCGGGGGGACGGCAAAATTCCCGTTTCGGGAGAGGGGGTGACCGTGAGACGCGGGGGACGACATCAAGATAAGCCCCGCGGGGTCGCCGTGCGGTCAGAAGAGCCGTTCGAGGGTGCGGACGGCTTTCGCGTTATCGGGCAGGACGACATACACAACGGTGCGCCCGAACAAAAGGATTGCCGCGTCGCGGGCGGCGGACGCGTCCGCGCAAGTCTCGCTTCGCAGGAGCGAGAGACGGGTCTCGAGACACCCGATGATTTCGAGCGCACAGTCTTTGTCGGGGCACTCGAAAATGCCCATCTCATAGATTTCGGTGAGCGAGGTGCCTAGAAATAAGGCGGCACGCCGTATGTCCTCGCGGTCGTCATCCCCCTCGCTCCGACGGAACAGCGCGTCAAAGAGGGTCGCGGGAAGATACTCGGCGTGTTCCTCTCCGACCTCGCTGTTATAGAACCGCCCCGCGGGCATGGGGTATGCCGCGGCGAACGCCGCGAGATATTCGCGCGGACTTTTTTTCTTTCCGCACGCCGTGAGGGAGCCTGTCGCCGCGGCGAGAAGAGTAAGTGAGAGCAGGAAAGCAAGCAGTCTTTTTTTCATACTTCATTCTTATGCGCTGGGGCCGGAAAACAGAAGAGACCCCGAGCACGAGTGAACAGGGCGATTCCGAAAGCGGGACGAGCGGAGAGAGAAGTCGAACGGAGAAAGAAAATACACGGGAAAGGCAATATACAGACAGAAACCGAAAAGAGCGAGCAGGAAACACGGGAAAAAAGAAAAAGGTGCGGCACCTCGCAGGTAAGGTACCGCACCCATTTTGACGGGGAAAAATTACTTGATTTCGACTTCTGCGCCGGCAGCTTTGAGCTCCTCGGCAACTTTGTCTGCTTCCTCTTTGGAAACGCCTTCCTTGATTGCTTTCGGAGCGGCTTCCACGAGGTCTTTCGCTTCTTTCAGACCAAGAGAAGTGATGGATCTGACTGCCTTGATGACATTCAGCTTGTTCGCGCCGACATCCTTCAGGATGACATCGAACTCGGTCTTCTCTTCAGCGGCGGGAGCGGCAGCACCGGCACCGGCGACAGCGGCAACAGCTACGGGGGCGGCAGATACGCCGAATTCCTCTTCCATTGCCTTCACGAGATCAGCGAGTTCCAGAATGGTGAGACCTTTCACGAGGTCGAGAATCTGAGTGGTCTTTTCGTTTGCCATTTTTGACTACCTCCAAAAATATACTGTTTGTTTGTGTTCCGCGAACTTACGCTTCCGCGGGGGCAGCGGCTTCGCCCTGCTTGTCGATGACGGCCTGCAAGAGGCGAGCAAAACTGTTGAGCGGGCCCATGAGAGAGCCAAGCATACGGGCGATGAGCGTTTCTTTCGACGGGATAGCCGCCAGCTCGTTCACACCGTTTGCATCGAGTACTTCGCCGTCGACAAAGCCGCCTTTGATCTCAAAGGTGTCGACCTTGTCCGCGTACTCTTTCATAATCTTCGCCGCGGCGACGGGGTCTTCCGGGCTGATGGCGATCGCGGTCATACCGGTGAGGTACTGTTTCAGGTCTCCGTAACCTGCGCCTTCGCAAGCGCGACCGATCATGGAGTTCTTCTTGACGTGGTATTGCACGCCCGCCTTTCTCAGTGCCGCACGGAGAGCCGTATCGTCAGCAACCGTGATTCCCTCGTACTTGACAAGCACGCCTGCGCTCGCAGATTTGATTTTTTCGGTCAAATCGGCAACCAGAGCCTGCTTCTCGGCGAGAATCTTGTTACTCGGCATTACTTTTTCCTCCGTTGTGATAAAAAATAAATCCCTTCACGGTATTTTGACCGAGAAAGGACACAATTCATGCTTGCATGTATTCATGTCTACCTCGGCAGGAAAGCAAAGCTTTTACCGTGAACCTGCTGTCTTAGGATAACGACGATATTATATCCCCCGCGGGGGGTTCTGTCAAGAGGTTTTCAAAATTTATTTTTTCCTGCCGCGCGCATGAGATACAGCACCGCCTGCTGCGTCCGGGGTTCAAGACGGCGATAGAGCGAAACGACCTCGTGTTCTTCCTCGGTTTCGTGCGGCTCCTCGAAAAAGGCGGAGAGCGAAATCCCGAACGCATGGCAGATCTTTTCGAGCGTGGGGATCGAGGGGGCGTTACAGCGGATAAACAGGTTCGAGAGCGTCGACTGCGGGATGCCCGCCGCCTGCGAGAGCTGATACATGGTCCACCCGCGTTCATCCAAGAGCTCTTTGATTCGTGCAAGACAATCCATGGGATACCCCCCTTTCACTATATAGTTTACTATACAAATGAAAAGCAAAACAGGTTTAATATGGGTTGACAATACTACACAAATGGGATATAATCGATATACATTTCTAAATTTTGCCGTATGAGGGACGATGCCCGTGCGGTGTGAGGAGCGGTGGGAAACAACAGAAAACCACGGAGACAACAGAAAACCACGCAGACGGCAGAGGGGGCGGTATTTGCGATGGAACGGAGGCGGGTGAAGACGCGGGAACCGAAGCCGGGCGCGGACGGGGCTGACGGGGCGGGGACATGAGAGAGGTATAGACGCCGGAGGATGGAGGAGAGACGGAAGAAGAAGACACCGATGCTTTGATAAGAAACAGATACCAAAGTCAGAACCCGGGCGTTTGGCGAGGTGATGCCGAGGCGGTCTGTTTTCGGTTAGCTGCGCGAAAAGAGAAACCGCAGGCGATTTTCCAAAAGGCGGCGGAAAAATAAAAAAATGTCGAACTCCGTCGTCCTTTCGTCGTCCTTTCGGGGGTAGAATGCGGAATATATGGCGAAACAAAGTCAACGCGTGTAAAAATCTGCTTACATATCATACTTTTGCCATTCGGAATGCCGATGCCCCGCGTGCAATAAGGTCTTTGTATGGCTTTTTGATGGGATACTATGGATAATATTGACCGAATGATGGCAAAAATTGCAGGTAAAAAAATCGTAAAATCCCTTGATTTCTGCACACTATTTATTATATAATGAAAAGCTCCCGAGATTGTTTGACGCGGGGGCGGTCTCAAACGGTACCAAAAGAGAAAAATGTTGGAAAAATTGCTAAATTCGGCGCGTTTTCAAACGTTTTTTCGACAATTTTCGTGTCTCGGTGTGCGGCGGGTTTTCCATGAAGATGTGTAACCGGTGCATGAGTCAAAACGGGGTACGGGAACATTACTGAGAATATCATCAAACAAAAGGATAAAGAGCCGTATGTGCCGTGCGTACGGCGAACAGGTGTAAACAAGCGGCGATGCGATTCGGCTGGGTTCGTCCCGTACCGATGAGGGAATCCGCGGGAGACGGGAAATGTCGTGCGGGTCTTCCTTCGACCGGAAAGGAAACGAACAGGCGCGAAATACGAAAGAGCAGGACGCGACTTCGGTATGAAAATCCCGGGGAAAGGGAATGGACCGCGCGTCTCTGACATCTCATGCGGCAAAGTCGAATCGGTGCGGCGGAGTATTATGAGGTTGGAATGGAAAGATTAAAGAAACTAAAAAGAATGGTTTTGTACGCGGGACTGGGAAAAAGCGATTTCCGCAGAATCCGAAAAGACCTGACCGAAGACAACAAACGGAGTCTGGTCTTCTGTTCGGCTCTGTCCTGTGTCTTCATGGCCGTTCTGTTCGTCCTCTCGTTCTTTTTGGAAGCTGCGAGGGAAAAACGGTGGCTGTATCTCGGCGTGATGTGCGCGATCGCCGTGGTGTATCTTGTCGCACGGTACGGTCATCTGAAAGAGAAAGGCGTTTACTTCTGCATCTACATTCTGTGGAGCATCTACATGGCGATGGGGATTTATCTCGGTGCGGTCGCCACCCCGGATCAGTATGCGGTCACCTATGTCGCACTGGTTCTGGCAGTCCCGCTGCTGTTCTCGGATATGCCGATACGCATCGGTATCTTTATCGGGTTCTACGCTGTCGCGTTTATTGTCTGTTCAATATTTTTTGAGAGTCCTGCGGTGCGCAGCGCGGATATCGTCCATGCGATTCTGTTCTCCACAATCAGCGTCATCGTCAGTTATAATGCGCAGAAGATTCGGTTTCAACGGCATCTACTCGCCTATCAAATGCGGGTTTTGAGTGAGACCGACCTGCTCACGGGGATTCGGAACAGAAACGCTTTCGAGACCGCGAAAAAGCGGTATACCGACCATTGTACATCGTCTGTCTCCTGCGTCTATATCGATGCGAACGGACTGCATGAACTCAACAATGAGGAGGGACACCACCGCGGGGACGAAATGCTTCGTCTGATAGCCGACAGTCTGTATAAGCAATTCGGCATCGAGAATGTCTACCGCATCGGCGGGGACGAATTTGTGGCGTTCGCCGTGGACGAGGACCTTTCCTCGGTCGAGCAAAAGAGCGACGAGATCCGAAGAACCATCGAAGAACAGGGGTACTTCATCTCGGTGGGGATCGAGAGACAAACCGCGGATGTGCTCGATATCGACGCCCTCGTGCGGCATGCGGAAGAGAAAATGTACGACGACAAGACGCGGTACTACGCGAGTAGGGGAGACCAACGAGAACGTATCTCCTTTCCGCAGGACTGAAAAGCGCGTTTTTCCTGCAAGAGGAGAATTTACAATTTGTTCATGGCTTCTTGTTGCAAAATGTGATAGAGTTATGCCGTAGTATTTTCAAATCTTGCTATTTTTGTCATCTTGGTTTCGTCAATTCATCAATTGGAAACAAGTGAATAGAAGGGCAAAACACATTAAAGTGTGTGACGCAAAGCTATAGGGCCTCGGAAACAGTGGCAGCCAGTTGCAAACGGACATCCCGTATTGCGACCGGTTGCCGTTTTTGTTTTATCGGAATCATCGAAAAGAGAAGGGGGGACAGACGCATGACAGAGAGCAGTATGGCAGGGACTTTTGACGACTATGTGGCGCTCTCCCTCGAAAGCGGCGTCCCGCCGATAGATTTCCTCTACCGACCGATTGTCGATTGCGACGCGGGTGAGGTGATCGCCCTCCGCGCCGAGACGGTCATCAACTCGGTGATTTTGGGGCGGCTGGGTGAAGTCGACTATACGGGCGTGTGTGACGAACGAGAATCGGGCATTGCGCTTTTCGCGCAGAGCTTGCACCACGCGCTCCGAGCCATCGAGCGGTTTCGGGAATGCGCCGCACCGATCTCTTTCCTTTCCGTCAGATGCCCTGCGGAAATCGCGGAGACCCCGGGCGTCGACCTGTTCGGTACGGTGAGAGACGCCCTGCGGGAGCACCGCACGGTTCCTCCCTCCGCGCTGTGCATCGAGTTCCCGCCGTCTCTGACGGAAAAGCATACCGATCGAGCACGCACGGCACTCCTCGATCTGAAGGTTCTGAAAGTGAAAACCATGATTGCGGGCTGCGGGAAAGAGGATTTCCCCATCTCGAAGCTCGTGACGGTTCCGCCCGACGCGGTCATGCTCGACGAAAGCGCCACCGCATGGGCGGGCAGTCGGGATAAACCCGCTCTGTTCTCCGCACTTGTCTCCTATTTGAAGAGCATGGGCATCGAATCGTATGCCGCAGGCGCGGCGGAGAAACGGCGCGCGCTCCGAAATTCGGATTGTGCGGGATTCCTCGACAGCGAGCGGGCGCCGCTCACCCAAGCGGAAGTCCTTGACTTGATGCAAGCGGAGACGGCGGTATGAAGGCAGAGAAGAAAAGCGCGTCATCCATTGCCAAACAGGCAAACGAGGTGCATCGTTCCCGCATCTTAAAGAAACTGATTCCCGCCATCCTCGCGGTCATCGCGGTTTTCGTTGTTCTGATTTATATCGTATCCGTCATGTATAACAAGTTCGGCAGTTTCACCGTCTCGGTCAACAAGTACCACGCGTTGCAATACGGACTGTCGCTCTCGGAGGACCGATTCTTCTCCGCGCCGACCTCCCGCTTGGACTGCAAAGCCGCAGAAGAAATCACCAACATTGACGGCACCACGCTGAACGGACTGGACCTCGGCGCCGTGGATGGGAACGACAGCGGAGAGAACTACCTCTGCTACACCTTCTACTGTCAAAACACGGGGAAGGAAACGCTCGCGTTTGAATACGGCATCCATATCGCCAATATGACGATGGACATCGAGAAGGCCGTGAGAGTCCGTCTTATCACCAACTATAACGGCACTCTCGTCTCCAAAACCGACTATGCGCGTGCGGCGGGCGTGGACGAAGAGGGAAATGCCGTGGCAGAGCCCGACACCACCGCGTTCTTCAGCAAAGTCACGGTGATGCAGGCGACACAGGAAGAGTTCCACCCGGGCGATGTGATGAAATTCACCGTTGTCATCTGGCTGGAAGGCAACGATCCAGACTGCGTGGATTCCATCATCGGCGGTATCATGAAGCTGGAAATGAAATTCAGCGTGATTGCGTCCTCCGATTTGGAGAATCAAGCCGCAGAGCCGTAAACGACGGCAGGCGGCAAACTAACGGTTAAAAGCGCACGACCGTGCGCCGATAATAAACAAAAGAATTTTTCTAAAGGAGACAACACCATGAAAAAACTCATCCCCGCAATTTGCATGACCCTCATCGCGGCTGCGCTGTTCGCAACCTCCACCTTCGCGTGGTTCTCGATGAACACGCAGGTCACGGCAACCGGTATGCAGGTCGTCGCGAAGTCCGACAACACCTACCTGCTCATCAGCGGGACAAACAGCACCGCCTCCGCCATTCAGAGTGAGGGAGTCACGACGGTTGCGCTCACCGTGAGCGACGAACAAGCGAAGCTGTATCCCTCCGCACCCGTTCTCAACGACGGAGAAGTCGCGTATTTGGCGACCGACAGCGGTCATAAGACCGTCGCAGGCGCGAACATCACCACCGCAGGTGTGAAAGTCACGAATGAAACGACTGCCAACGCCGTCACCAACTGGTACACCGCGACCGCCGCAACTTCCAACGCCGCGGCCATTGACACGAATACCGTGAAACAGCTGACCGACTTCACCGGCTATGTCATCGTGAAGACCGTGTATCTGACGGTTGCAGCCGGTGCCAACCCCGCGAACAACCTGAAGGTTACCCCCACCTTCGCACAGAAGGGCGACGGATCCGATATCAGCGCGGCAAAAGTGATCGTGACCACGAGCGACGGTGGTTTCGCCGTTCTTTCGAGCAGCAACAACGGCAGTGCAGTCGATATCAAGGGTAGCAACACGAATCTGACGAGCTCGACCGTGCTGACCGTTAAGATCTACATCTACTACGACGGTAACAATGAGAATGTCTACACCAACAATGCGGCGAAACTGACCGGTGCGACCATCGATCTCGCGTTTGATGTCACCGCCGTCCCGTCGACCTGATATCCAGAGCAATTTGAATAGGCATCCGCGTCGGGTCTCTTCGGGATTCCCGCGCGGTGCTTTTCACTTTGGACGGACATAGCGCACGGGTTTTGTCACAATATACAAATATTATTCACTTTTTTTATAATAAATCTTGATTTCCGTTTGAATTGTATCGGGAAATACCGGGTCATTCATTGACAACAAAGCGGGGATTCCATTATACTTGACTGGATAAACGATTGGTCTCTCCGTCCGATGCGAAAGGAAAAATGACCGTATGAAGGGGGGAGACGCGCTGTGAATGATTTATCACTCAAAAGACAACTGATTTCGAGCGTAGTCTCTCTTGCGCTCATCGCGGTGTTCCTCGTGGTGTCGGTCACCACTTACTCATGGTTCGCGAACGCCGAGCGGACGCGGGCGACCGGACTTCATGTCAGCGCCGACGAGAATTTCAACGATTCTGCCGTGCGGCTCTG
>JAQYLJ010000055.1 GCA_028720145.1 Clostridia bacterium | reverse complement strand
TCGTCACCTACGCGAACGAGGCGAAAATCAAGTATTTGGGGGTCTCCGCGGACACCATCGCGAAGTACGGTGTCGTCAGCGAGGAGGTCGCCCGCGAGATGGCGGTCGGCGTCGCCCGTGCGAACGGGGCGGAGATCGGTGTCGGGGTGTCCGGGATCGCGGGTCCCTCGGGTGGGACCCCACGGAAACCGATCGGCATGGTCTGTTTCGGGTTTTCGACCCCCGACGGGGTATTTACAGCCACCAAACAGTTTGGCGATCTCGGTCGACAGGCGGTTAGAGCCGCCGCCTGCGACTTTGTCTTTGAGACTCTCGTCACGCTTTTGAAGGCATAAGAGCACAGTCTTTCAACCGACATATAGAACCGCAATAGTACGATCCCCACAAATAGAAAATTCCCACAAACCGTTTGATTGGTCTGTGGGAATTTTGATTAGTTCGGGGATTTCTCTGTGAAACATATCGCGCAAAATGATTTGATGCTATCGCATCATGAATTGGTATTCGCCATGGTTTCTCGTCGGCGTTCCGTCGCCTCCATGAATGGAATTGCAACCCATGCGCCGTAGGCACAATTCATGCCGCAGGCAATTCATGAAAGTTCTGCTTTTAATTCATGTAACCGCAGGTTGCAATTCATCGATTATTTGCTATTCGGCTTCCAGAGGTATTCTCCCGCGGTCAGGGCGATGATGAGCGAGAGATCGTCGGGTTGGACTTTCGCCTCATGCGCGGCTCTGTTGCGGCAGGTCGCGCCGCATTTTGTACAGCGGTGATAGAGAACATAGCCGCGCTTGGGGTCGGGCTCCGCACGGTAGGGGAGCATCAGACCGCCACAGGGGTTCGCGCGGTCGCCCGGGAGTATATCGACATGGAGGGATGCGAGACAGAACGGACAATGGTTGCGCGAGGTATAGCCGAGCGGCTCGACTGTCCGTCCGCATTGTTGGCAGATAAATCCGCTGTCGTTTTTCGTGAAGCGTTTGGTTTCCATACGGCCCCATCCTTATTTTCCCACGCAGAAGTGCGAGAAGATGCTGTTCACGACCTCTTCCGAGACGGCGCGTCCGTCCGCCTCCGAGAGCGCGGCGAGCGCAAGTTCCGCGTCCGAGCAGGCGACCTCGGCGGTCATGCCCTGCCGAATGGCGTCTGCGGCGGAGGTGAGGAGTTCTTTCGCGCGGGAGAGCGCGCCGAATTGCCGTGCGTCCGAGAGGATCGCGTCCTGCCCGACGGTGAGTGCGCCATCGGCGAACAGCGTTGTGATGAGACGGGTCAGCGTTTCGGTATCTCCCGTTTTCGCGGAGAGAGAAACACTATGCGGAAAGGCGTTTGTCAGACGGTCGAATTCGTCCGAATCCGCTTGCGGCAGGTCGGTCTTATTCAGACAGATAATCACGGTCGCGGAGAGGGTTTTCAGCCGCTCGACGAGTTCTCTGTCCTCGTCTGTCAGAGAAGCGGAGCGATCGAATACCGCGAGGACGAGGGAGGCGTTTTCAAGCGCGGCGCGGGAGCGCTCAACCCCGATTTTTTCCACCTTGTCGCTCGTCTCGCGGATGCCTGCCGTGTCGGTCAGGAGCAGGGTCAGGTCTCCGAGAGAGACCGTGCGTTCGATCAGGTCTCGGGTGGTGCCCGCCACATCGGTGACGATGGCGGCTTCCTCACGGCAGAGTAGATTGTAGAGCGAGGACTTCCCGACATTGGGTCGCCCGCAAATGACGGTCGGAATACCTGCGCGGATGCTGTGTCCGGTCTTGTAGGTGCGGAGCAGTTTGTCCGCGTCCGCCGAGAGCGCGAGAAGCCCGTCTGCGACCTCTTCATCAGTCAGAGACGCGAGGTCCTCTTCCGGATAGTCGATGGAGGCATAGAGGGAAGAGAGCAGGGTCACAAGACCCGTGTGCAGACGGTCGAACGCCTCGGACAGTCGGGTGCGGCTCTCATATCCCCCGAGTTTGACCTGTCCCATCGAAGTAGCTTCGAGCAGTTGTCCGACCGCGTCCGCCTCGGTGAGGGAAATTCTGCCGTTCAGGTATGCCCGACGGGTGAATTCTCCCGCGCCTGCCGGAGTCGCGCCCGCGGCGAAGGTCGCCTCCAAAACGGCATGGGAGATAAGAATCCCGCCGTGACAGGTGAACTCCACGGTGTCCTCCCCCGTGTAGGAATGGGGAGAAGGGAATCGGAACGCCAGTCCGTCGTCAATGACGGTGCCGTCTGCGAGAAAATACCCGCGCACCGCGGTGCGCGCTGCCCGCTGAGAGAATTGTGTCTCCCCGACGGCGGGGCGAAAACACTTGTCCGCCACTTTGAATGCGTCGGGACCGCTCACCCGAATAAGGGCAACCCCACCCTTACCGGGTGGGGTCGATATTGCCGCAATGGTCGATGCAAAATTACTCATTGTTGTCGCCGTCGGTCGTGTCCGCGGTTGCGGGCGCAGCCGTTTTTTCGGGCTCCGCTTCGACTGCGTCCGCGGTCTCTTCAATCGTAGTCTCTTCGGTCACAGTCACGGTGATTTCCTCGGTCTCCGAAAACTCGTCGCTCTCCACCGCTTTCGCCCGTGCGGACTTACCGCCCTTGGTCGGGTGTTCCGGATAGATGACGATCCGACGGTTCGAGTCGGTGCCGATGGATTGGGTCGTCACCCCTTCGATAGACTGGACTTCAGAGTGAATGATGCGTCTCTCGTAGGGGGTCATGGGTTCGAGGGTGACCTTGGAGCCGCGCGCCAGCGCCTTGTTCGCCATTCTGCGGGCGAGATGACGCAGGGTCTGCTCTCTCTTGGCACGATAGCCCTCAATGTCCACCGTAACGCGGCTGCGGTCTCTCTCCCCGTTCGGACCCTTCTGCGAGGTCGCGAGGTTCGCGAGATATTGGAGCGCGTCCATGGTGTCCCCGTGATGCCCGATGAGCAGGGAAGCGTTCTCCCCCTTGATGCTGACGCGGCGGGTGCCGTCTTCACAGCGGAGGAGTTCGGTCTCGATATCGGTCAGCCCGAGGTCGGAAATCAGCGTGTTGATGAAGTCGAACGCGCGGTCGTCGCCGGGGTTCGCGTCCACATGGGTGAATTTGAGTTCTTCTTCCGGAATTGCCGCGGGTTTCTCGGGTGCTTTGGGTGCGGTCTTTGCCGCTTTCCCGTTTCCTTTGCCCGCCGCTTTTGCGGGTTTCTCACGCTTGGGGGAGTCGCCCTGATTCTTGGGTTCCTGCGGGCGTCTCACCTCTCTGCGCTCTCTTCTCGGCTCGGTATCGGGGATTTCCATCCACGCCTTCACCTTTGCGGGTTTCACACCGATGATGCCGAAAATGCCCTTCGACCCGAGGTCGATGATTTCAAAATTGATGTCGTCGAGTTCGCCCGCACCGAGTGCGAGCCGCGCGTTTTCGCGCGCTTCGTTAATGTCCTTACCGGACGCGATAATTTCTTTTTTCAAGGGTTGAACCTCTCTTCTTAATAGTCGTCCTCGTCATCCTCGTAGTGGAGGGACTTGGGTTTTCCGTTTTCGTCTACGCTGGAGCCCGTGACCGAACGCGAGCCATGCTGTTTCTCGGCTTTTTGCATCTCTTTGATCTGCTCTTCGGTATACTTCGGGAGCGGCATGAACTTTGCGAGAAGTACGATTTGCAGAATCCCGAGGAGCGAAGTATAGACCCAGTACACACCCACGGCACCCGACACGATGAACGCGATCCAGAGTTGCATGAGCGGCATGACCAGATTCATGATCATCATAGAGGATTTCTGCTCGGGCGCGACCTGCTGGTTGATTCCGTTGTCATTGATGCGGCGCGAAATCCAGGTGGTGAGGAACGCGAGCGCACAGCAGAGCACGGGAATCAGCAGAAGAAAATAGTTCCACTTGTTCCAATCGAGTTTTTCAAGGGAGAATGCGGGTTTCAGACCGAGGTCAATCTGTCCGAAAATGCGGTAGTTCGGCAGTTTGTCGACGCTGACTCCCGAGATGCTCTCAAAGGTCTCGGGGTTCGCCGACCAATAGCCGACCATGTCGATGTGCGCCGCATCGGGGATTTCTTTGAACGCCGTGGCAGAAGCGCCGCTGAATGCGTTATAGAGTTTCACGACGATCTCGTCCGCGAGGTTCACGACATATTTGAGCGGCATGCGAATGATGCGGTAGAGTGCGATGATAATCGGGAATTGGATGAGGAGAGGCAGACAGCCGGAGAGAGGAGAGAACCCCTCTTTCTGTTGCAGTTCCATCATTTCCTGTTGCTTTTTCCGCTGGGTGACCTGATCGTTGCGCCCCGCGTATTTTTTCTCAATCATCATGAGTTTCGGCTTCAACATAGCGCCCTTGATTTGGGTCTTTTGCTGTTTGATAGCCAGCGGCAGGGTCACGAGTTTCACCGCCAAAGCAAAGAGGAACAGGGAGATCAGATAATGACCGCCGCTGATCTTGGTGAAGAACTGCATGACATAGCCGAACGGGATGGCGAATACATCCCAGAAGTTGCTGAAATTCATGTTAAGCATATTGTTTCCATTTCTCTCTGTCGGAGGCATCTGCGCGCATGATCTTGCATTGAATTACACTTCTCGGAGTTCCGACGCGGCGGAATCCGCTCTCGGGGACGGGGTCATACCCCCCGCGGCAGAACGGCTGGCATCTTAAAATGCGTGTCACGGTGAGGAACAGCGCCGAGAAGAAACCTCGTTTCTTGAATGCCTCGATGGCATAGGATGAGCAGGACGGATAGAACCTGCAGCAAGGCGGTTTGAGCGGCGAGATGCATTTTTGATAGAGCGTAAAAAGAGCGATAAACAGTTTTTTCATATCGCGATGATTCCCAGTTTCCGAAAGGCGCGTAAAAGGTCGCCTTCAAGTTCTGTCGACTTCATCCCCGTCGCCTTTTCGCGGGCGGCGATGACGATGAGATGCCCGGGGGAGACGGGATAATTCCGACAGATTGCGTAATAGGCCTCTCGTAGAATCCTGCGACAGCGGGAGCGCGTCACCGCGCCGCCGAGTTTCTTGGATACCGTGAGACCGATTCGATTGACCGCTTTCTTTTGCGGGTGGGCGCGTTTCAGTCTCTCTTTCATGTAGTCGGGGAGAACATACACCGCGAGCGACGGTGTGACATAGCGCTGCCCTTTGGAATACGCTTTTTGGAACAGGTGATTTTCGCAGATCGCGGTCAATTTCATGTCAAAACCTCCTGTTCCCGTGAATCGTAAATGAAGAAAAAAACCCGATAAAGCGCCATAGTGGCTTATCGGGATAGGAACGCGAACTTAATAGGTGAGTCTCGCTCTACCCTTGGCGCGTCTTCTTTTGAGTACTTTTCTGCCGTCGGCAGTTGCCATTCTTTTGCGGAAGCCGTGCTCTTTGCTTCTCTGGCGTTTCTTGGGCTGATAAGTCCTTTTCATCGTTAGCACCTCCTCTTTGATAGTCGGTAACCGACAGGTACCGCGTAAAACCGCGTATTCACAACGAACATATTATAAAGGAACTGTTCTTCGTTGTCAAGAGATTTTTATAAAATATATCGTATATGCGCGCGAAAAAGCGTCTGCGGGTCTTTACAAAATCGGGGGGATATGGTACAATGTTCGGGTAAAAAGAGGGGGATGCCGCGGAATGTACACTGTTGGGCTTTATACTTTGGGGTGCAAAGTGTCCCAGTATGAGACGGAAGCCGTCGCCGAAGAGTTCGAGCGCCGCGGGTTTTGCCGTGCCCCCTTTGACGGACCCTGCGATGTCTATGTCATCAATACCTGTACCGTCACGGGCGAGGCGGACCGTAAGTCGCGGCAGTGTATTCGCCGCGCGCTGAAACAGAATCCGAACGCTCTCGTCTTTGTGATGGGGTGCTATGCCCAGACCTCCGCCGCCGAGATCGCGCGGATTCCGGGTGTCACCTATGTGTCGGGCACCTATGGGAAAATGGAGGTCGTTTCCAAGGCGGAAGCGTATTTGGCGGCTCCGCCTTGCGACACCGAAACGGAGGTCGCCGTGACCGATGTCGATACCGCACCGTTTGAGAACATGACGGTGAACGGCAGTCCCCGCACCCGCGCGTACCTCAAAATCGAGGACGGATGCGAGTGCCGCTGTACCTATTGCGCCATTCCCGGTGCGCGCGGTCGCGTGCGCTCCAAACGCCCCGAAGATGTCTTTGCGGAGGTCTCCGCACTCGCCGCGGGCGGGGTGCGGGAAGTGGTGCTGACCGGGATCGAGACCTCGTCCTACGGGGTCGACCTCGGGGACTACCGCCTGATAGACCTTTTGGAAGACTTGGATAAGAACTGTCCGGTTGACAGAATCCGTCTCGGTTCACTCTCTCCCGAGATGATGACCGAACCCATCTGCGAGCGGCTCGGGCATCTCACCCACCTCGCCCCGCATTTTCACCTCAGTATGCAGAGTGGCTCGGACGCGGTTCTGCGCGGGATGAAGCGGCGGTATAACGCCTCGCGCGCGCTCGCCGCGCTCGCCTTCCTTCGTCGCGAGATTCCCGGGGTGCAGTTCACGACCGACCTCATGGTCGGGTTCCCGGGGGAGGGAGAAGAAGAGTTTTCCGAGACCATGGCATTTGTCCGCGAGGCGCGGTTCCTCTCCATGCACGTCTTTGCCTATTCGCGGAGAAAGAATACCCCCGCTGCCTCGTATCCGAATCAGGTACCCGAGCAGGTGAAGGAACGGCGCAGTCACGCGCTCTCGCTCCTCGGACATGAAATTCGGGACGAGATTCTCGCGGAGACCGTCCGGGAGGCGCGGGTTTTACGGGTCCTCCTTGAGACCTGCGACGGCGGCGTCTGGCACGGACATTCGGACGCTTTCTTTGAGACGGAAGTGGCTCTTCCCGACGGACGGCACGGGGAGATGGTGAGCGTCTTACCGGTCGGATATCGGGACGGAATCCTCCTCTGCCGCCCCGCGGACACGCCCTCTGCCCTCGGTACTTAATCGGTATTTCACAAGATAACCCGGTCAAATATACAGAATATCATCATAACGGAGACAGCATATGGAAAACACCAAAAAAACCATGGACAAAATCGTCGCCCTCTGTAAGGGACGCGGATTCATCTTCCCCGGCTCGGAGATTTACGGCGGGCTCGCGAACACCTGGGACTTCGGCCCTCTCGGCGTGGAACTCAAGAACAATGTGAAGCGCGCTTGGTGGAAGAAGTTTGTGCAGGAGAACCCGTACAATGTAGGGCTTGATGCCGCGATTCTGATGAACCCGCAGACTTGGGTGGCATCGGGACACCTCGCGGGGTTTTCGGACCCCTTGATGGACTGCCGCGAATGCCATGAGCGGTTCCGCGCGGACAAAATCATCGAGGACTGGTGCGCCGAGCAGGGAGTGGAACTGCCGACCGCCGTCGACGCGATGAGCCAGCAGGAGATGAAGGCGTATATCGATGAGCACAAGATTCCTTGCCCGACCTGCGGCAAGCACAACTTCACCGATATCCGTCAGTTTAACCTCATGTTCAAGACCTTCCAGGGCGTGACCGAGGACGCGAAGAACACGGTCTATCTCCGCCCCGAGACCGCACAGGGGATTTTCACCAACTTCCTGAATGTTCAGCGCAGCGCGCGGAAAAAGGTGCCGTTCGGCATCGGACAGATCGGAAAGTCGTTCCGTAACGAGATTACCCCCGGCAACTTCATCTTCCGTGTGCGCGAGTTCGAGCAGATGGAACTCGAATTTTTCTGCAAACCCGGCACCGACCTTGAGTGGTTCCAATACTGGCGCGCGTTCTGCCGCGACTTCCTACTCGGCATCGGGATTCGTGAAGAGAATCTGCGGCTCCGCGACCACTCGCCCGAGGAACTCTGCTTCTATTCCAAGGCGACGACCGACTTCGAGTTCCTTTTCCCGTTCGGATGGGGCGAACTCTGGGGCGTGGCAGACCGCACCGACTATGACCTCACCCAGCATCAGAAGGTCTCCGGACAGTCGATGGAATACTTCGACCCCGAGACCAACGAGAAGTATATCCCCTATGTCATCGAGCCCAGTCTCGGTGTCGAGCGCAGTGTGCTCGCGCTGTTGACCGACGCGTATGACGAGGAGGAGATTGCCGAGGGAGATACCCGCGTGGTGCTTCGCTTCCACCCCGCCATCGCGCCCGTCAAGTGCGCGGTGCTCCCGCTCTCCAAGAAACTCGCGGACGATGCCCTCCCGCTGTATCAGGAACTCGTCAAGACCATGAACTGCGAGTTCGACTACACCGGTTCCATCGGGAAACGCTACCGTCGTCAGGACGAGATCGGTACGCCTTTCTGCGTGACCTACGATTTCGACACCAAAGAGAAAGACGGCTGCGTCACCGTGCGTGACCGCGACACCATGGAGCAGGTGCGTATGCCCCTCTCCGAGGTCAAGGCGTATATCGAGAGCAAGATCGCCTATTGATGCACCCTCGCTCGGTTTTTCCCCGGCGAAAAAAGCAGAGCCGCCTAAAAGCGCAGTTTCCATAGGGATTTTAAGTCGGAAATAAAAGTATAGCACACTATTCTTCACCAAATGCGAAATGTAGTGTGCTTTTCTTATCCACAAAAGATTTTAGAGTTAAGTTATATTTTTAGCCTAACGGCTAAAAGTGATATGCAAGGGGCTTGCGTTATATTTCGGCTTTCAGCCGAAGTTATATTATATTTGCCTTAACTTCTCTCGAAGAGAGAAATATCACTTTGCTTAAGGAAAAATACCACGCCGCAGGCATATCACTTGCCGTAAGGCAAATATAGTTGGCGTAGCGATAATCCCTATCGCTACGCCGCTAACGGGCGGCTCTTTCGTTTTGTTTTCATGGGAGAGGGAACAGGAACGAGCTCGGTCAGTTTTCCCCGAGATAGGATTTCAGGGCTTTCGCGAAACAGACGCCGAGCGCGACCAGTCTCTCGCAGGTGACGGGATTCTCGGCGGTTCCGAAGTAGGTGCTTTCCAGCGTGAACGCGAGGTCGCATTCGGGGCGATCCATCATGGAATAGCCGAAAGTGGGCTTGGGCTGATTCCAGCCCGTCATGGGCAGACGGTCGTCCGCGGAGGAATAGTGCATGGCGTTCGGGGTCAACGCGCGTTCCAGTAGAGCAGAGAAGCGGTCAAAACGTGCCTGCTTTTCGATGCTGTTGCGGACAATGAAGACGCGGTCGTTCTCTCCGCCCTTGTGCCACGGGGAGTGGAAGTCGAACCCGTAGTGGCACCCGTTGTGCGCGGCATATGTACGAATGGCGGCGACCTCGGGATAAAGAGGCGTGCTGTCGGGGTCGTAATCGCGGTTATGATCGTGCGGCGCGCGTCCTTTGCCTTGGTCCCCGTCCACGACACCGTCGTAATCGACAAAGGGGACAGCGAGAATGTGCGTATGTGCGATGGGCGCGGCGGTCAACTCTTTGAGCACACCCTCCAAGACATAATCGCCCGTCGATTCACAGGCGTGATGCCGCGCGGTCAAAATGATGCTTCGGTCGCCGTCCCCGAGATGCACGCAGGGGACGCTGCGCCCCCGTCTGCTTTTGCAGAGTTCGGATACCGCAAGAGCATTTTCTTGCGCGAAAGCGAAAAAGCGGTCGGGGTGGTAGAGAAGATGGTGCGCGAAGTAGACCTTTGTCTCGTCCTCGGCGAACCGATAGGTGAAACTGTTTTCTTCCCCCGCACCCAGCCAATGCCACTCTTTGAGGTCGTGGCTGACGGCGGGACCCGAGTACCCGAGACGGTTCTCGGGAAAGCGAAAGGTCAGTGTGGCCCCTTGCGCGCCCTCGATGCAGAACGCCCAGTAGAACCAGTCGCCCACCGTGTCGCGCAGTTCGTTGTCGAGCACAACGGTCGAGCCGACCTGCTCTTTGACGACGATATTGCCGCCCGTAAAGTCCTCGTGAATCCGCATCTCATGCCCCTTCTTTTCCGAAATACGATGGTAATATGGTTGATTCCCGCGGTTTTTCCCGCGGGTCAGTTCTGACGCCGAATCTGCTCTCCTGTAATCAGCGGATAGCGCACGAGGCGCGCGCCGTCCGGCTCGGCGCGATGCAGGTCGACCGCGGTGATTTGGTGATTGTCGTAAGTCGTGTAGTAATAGATGCCTTTGTCGGCGTTACAGCAGGAAGTGTATAGGGTGATTTCGTATTTTTCGTCCCCCACATCACAGCACCCGCGCTGTTGGTCGACTGAGCCGAGAATATGGAAGAACTGACTGACGCTCTCCTCTTCACTCTCGCCCGATTTTGCGTGCATTTTCACGAACGCCACGCGGATAAACCGCGACTGCGACGAGAGATCCCCGGGGAGCCCGAGCGCGCCCATGCCGCGGCTGTATGCGTGCAGGGGCAGTTCTGCCGAAAACAGATTTTGCGGGGTTTTCGGGGACAGGTGCATATAGTTGTTCAGCGCGAACAGTTGCGCGTCAAAGGGGGGATTGTTTGTCAGCACCCCCACAGGGTTCGGGTAGACCCGTAACCCCTCGCGCACCGATTCTACCGTAATCGACTCGTTGCGGTCGGAGATCATCCAATGCAGTTGCGCCACGGGCAGTTTCTCTGAAAAGGGGGTGTCGGTGATATTGATTTCCGCGAGCAGCGCCCGCGCTTCTCCCACCGTCGCGCATTGTCCGAGGAGCCACGGGATCAGCTCAAACTGTGCGATATTGTCCTTGTCCGCGACGGCTTGCCGATAGTACGTGTTCCCCACAAAATTCAGCCCCGCGATGCAGAGCCCCTTTTCGTTGACTGCGTCATAGTAGAGGGGATAATCCGAGACCACATGCGCCATGCCAATCATGGCATAGTGCTCGTCGAGCGTTTTCCCACAGCGGAACGCGAGCGGATAGCGCCGCGGCGTGACCGTGACCTCGTCCCCGTAGGAAAACTCATAATCGAGGGTTCTTCCGAAATAGAAATCTTTTGTTTTATAACTTGCCGCAGTACACATGGTTTATTCTCCGTCTTTGATGCACATTTGTATTGGTGATTGCTTGTCTCTATTATTCCCACGCCGTCGCACATGATGATTCTATCATGATTCTTATATAAATTCAATGAAATCTGTGACATATGGAAAAATCGTCTGTCGTCTCTCGGCTTAGCGCGGATTTCATCGCGTGCAGAACAGCGAAATTTCAAAAACCCCTTGTCAAGAGGGAAAAGATATGCTATAATACCCCTCGCAAAACATATAGGGGTGTAGTTCAGTTGGTAGAATCGCGGTCTCCAAAACCGTTGGTCCTGGGTTCGAGTCCTAGCGCCCCTGCCAAAAATCCAAGTTGAAAGACTTGGATTTTTTCATTTATTCCGTAAGGCACAACATCATTTATCCAAAGGATAACATCATCGCCGTCCGTGCGGTACAAATGAACCATGTTACGGCTATGCTGTAAATGAAGTTGCCTTCGGGGACAATGTGATTCCATACGAGCGCACGCAAGAAAAAAGCAACTTTTGCATTTTTTGCGAGAAAGGGGTCAATTTTGGTAAAAGCGGACAAAACCCGCGAAAAGCCAAATCGTTTTTTGTCGGGAATCACAGTTGATTTCCTCGTCGGTATCGGGTACAATAAAGGCAGTTGATTCCTTCGTAGAAAAGGACGGTACCGCATCGGCGCCCGTTTGGGAGGCAGGTGCGAATCGCAGGTCTTTTTTAGACGAAGCGGAATGGTGAAGAAACGGACTCTGACGCTTTTTCGCCTTTTTTCTTTTTCAAACCGCCTCGCTAGTAAAAAAGAAAGGGAGCCGCCCCATGAAAGCATTAGAAGATAAGATCCTCTCCGAAGGCACCGTTCTGCCCGGCGGTATTCTCAAAGTAGGCAGTTTTTTGAACCAACAACTCGACGTGCAGTTTCTCCGCGAAGTCGGAGAGGAGATTGCACGCCTTTTTCGTTCCGACAATGTGACGAAGGTCATGACGCTGGAAGCGTCCGGGATTGCCATCGCGACGCTCGCCGCGCTCTCTCTCGGCGTCCCCGCCGTCATTGTCAAGAAGCACGCATCCTCGAACCAGTCGAAGGAAGTGTACTCGGCGGAAATCGCATCCTTTACGCATCAGAATACCTATACGGCGGCAGTGGCGAAAGAGTATCTTCACGCCACCGACCGCATTCTCATTGTAGACGACTTCCTCGCCTGCGGGAACGCGATTCGCGGGATGAAGAAGATGATTTCGGACGCGGGCGCGACCCTTGTCGGTTGTGCGGTCGCTATCGAGAAAAAGTTCCAGGGCGGCGGGGACGAGCTCCGCGCCGAGGGGCTGCGGGTAGAATCTCTCGCCATGGTGGAAAGCATGACGGACGACAGTCTGACTTTCACCCACGCGTGAGCGCCGCCACCCCGTTTTCTTTTGTTACTTTGGGCATCGCCCGGTAAAAATAAGACAAATTTTTTTGGAGGAAAAAGACATGGCAAAGAAAATTCTGGCGCTTGTCTTGGCAGTAGTGATGTGTGCAACGATGATTGCCACCCTCGCTTCTTGCGGAAAAGACGACGAGAAACTCGGCGAAGGTGCGGAGCTCCTTCCGAGAAAAACAATCACCAAGACAGAGGGCGTGACCATTCCCGCTGATTTCAAAATCGGTCTCATCTGCCTGCACGACGAGAACTCCACCTACGATAAGAACTTTATCGATGCTTTCAAACAGGTTGTGACTGCACTCGGCATTTCTAGCGACAATTACTTCATCAAGACCGGCATCGGTGAAGATGACACCTGCGAAGCCGCTGCAAGAGACCTTGCGGGCAACAAGGGGTGCAACATTGTGTTCGCCGACAGCTTCGGTCATGAGCAGTTCCTCAAAAAAGTAGCTGTCGATTATCCCCAGGTTCAGTTCTGCCATGCGACCGGTACTTCCGCAAAGACTGCCGGCATTGCAAACCTGCACAACGCATTTGCGTCCATCTATGAAGGCAGATACTGCGCGGGTATCGCCGCAGGCATGAAGCTCAACGAGATGATCAACAAGGGCGAGATTACCGCCGATCAGGCGATCATCGGTTATGTCGGCGCCTTCACCTATGCGGAAGTGGTCTCCGGTCTCACCGCCTTCTTCCTCGGCGCTCGTTCGGTTTGCGAATCCGTTACCATGAAGGTTCGTTTCACCGGTTCTTGGTATGATCAGGGCAAAGAGCAGGAAGCCGCAAGCGCGCTGATCACCAACGACAAGTGCGTCCTCATCAGCCAGCACGCCGACTCCCTCGGTGCTCCTACCGCTTGCGAGCAGGCAGGGGTTCCCAATGTCTCCTACAACGGCAGCACCTATTCCGCAGGGGAAAACACCTTCCTCATTTCCTCCGCTATCAACTGGGCTCCTTACTTCCAGTACATCATCGAGCAGTTCTGCAAGGGCGAAGCAATCGCGACCGACTGGTGCGGCACGATTGCAACGAACTCCGTTGTCCTTTCCGGGCTGAACCTCGATGTCATTGCCGAAGGGACCGAAGCGAAGATCAGAGAAGCCATCGAAGGGTTCAAGAACGGCACGCTCCATGTGTTCGACACTTCCAAGTGGACTCTGAACGGCGAGCACCTGACCTCCTATCTTGCGGATGTGGACGGTGACTTCACCGGCGAAACCAATGTGATTCACGACGGTTACTTCGATGAGTCCAACGCCGTTAGCTTCCGTTCGGCTCCTTACTTCGATATCAAGATCGACGGGATCACCTTCCTGAACGAAATGTTCTGATTTTATAGTATTCGGGAAAGAGTTCTTTCCCGCGGCCTTGGGAACACCGGGACTCTCGGTGTTCTCAAGGCACCTCTTTTCATTATTCGGAGGTTTTTATGTCGGATAAAATTGCTTTGGAGCTAAAGAATATCTCCAAGCGGTTTGGCAGTATTCAGGCGGTTCGGAATGTAGACCTGAATGTACGCCACGGGGAAATCCTTGCGCTTCTCGGAGAGAACGGAAGCGGCAAGACGACTCTGATGAACATGATTGCCGGTATTTATTATCCGGACGAGGGACAGATTTTTGTGGACGGGAAAGAAGTCGCCATCCACTCTCCCAAAGATGCGTTTCAATACAAAATCGGTATGATTCACCAGCATTTCAAACTGGTGGATGTCTTTACCGCTGCCGAGAACATTGTACTCGGCGTGCAAGAAGGTTCCCGCTTCAATCTCGCGGAAACCGAGAAAAAAGTTGCGGAAATCACAGAAAAATATGGTTTTGAAATTGACCCGCGAAAGAAGATTTACGACATGGCTGTTTCGGAGAAACAGACCGTGGAGATTCTGAAAGTTCTTTACCGCGGTGCAGATATACTGATTCTCGATGAGCCGACGGCGGTTCTGACGCCGCAGGAAATCGAAAAACTGTTCGCCGTGTTGCACCGTATGCGCGAGGACGGGAAATCCATCATCATCATCACGCACAAATTGCATGAGGTCATGGCGATTTCCGACCGCGTGGCGGTTCTCCGCAAAGGGGAGCATATCGCGACGGTGGAAACGGCGAAGACCACCGAATCCGAACTGACCGAAAAGATGGTCGGGAAAAAGGTGGTTCTCAACATTGAACGGAGTGAGCCGAAGAATCCGCAGGACCGCCTGACCATCACGGGACTGAACCTGAAAAACCATGAAGGGACGCAGGTCCTCGACAATGTTTCGTTCACCGCGCGGAGCGGGGAGATTCTCGGGATTGCCGGAATTGCCGGGAGCGGGCAGAAGGAACTGCTTGAAGCGATTGCGGGGCTTCAACATTTGGAGAGCGGGGACTTAATTTTCCGCAATCCGAAAAAAGATCAACCCGTCACCTTTTTCCATAAGGATTTGCATCGGGTCAAACAGCTTGCCGCAGAGGGTGCCTTCCGCTACGAGGACGGGCAGACGGTCGACTTCTCCGGGATGACGGATAAGGAAATCAGAGAACTGGTCAATGACGGGAAGGTACTTTTTAAAGAAGACGAGATTGTCGACCTCAAAGATAAAACACCTCTGCAAATTCGGGAACTCGGCATTCGGCTGTCTTTTGTCCCCGAGGACCGTCTCGGCATGGGGCTCGTCGGCAATATGGATATCGTGGATAATATGATGCTCCGCAGTTATCGAAAGGGAAAATCCATCTTTGTCGACCGCACCAAGCCCGGTGCGCTCGCCGACAAAATCATCCATGATTTGCAGGTCGTGACCCCGTCCGCTCATACGCCCGTCCGACGGCTCTCGGGCGGTAATGTGCAGAAGGTGCTGGTCGGTCGTGAGATTGCCGCGGCACCGAAGGTTCTGATGGCGGCATATCCCGTGCGCGGACTGGATATCAATTCTTCTTATATGATTTATAACCTCTTGAATGAACAGAAAGAGAACGGCGCCGCCGTCATCTTTGTGGGAGAGGATTTGGATGTCTTGATTGCTCTTTGTGACAGGATTCTTGTCATGTGCGGAGGGAAGGTCTCCGGCATTGTGGACGGCAGAACCGCCGAAAAAGAGAAAATCGGACTCATGATGACAAAAACAGAAGGGAGTGTCGGAGATGGAAGATAAGGATTCTGTTGCGGAAGTGACCGCTCCCGAGAGCGGCGAAGCACCGCAGGAAAAGAAAGTCAGAACCCCGCTCTTTCATGTTACCAAGCGGGCGCAGATCGGTTGGAAAAAAGCAATCGGGATTCGCGTAATTGCGATTCTCGCCGCTCTTGTCGTTTGCGCCGTCATTACCGTTCTGTGTACCGGTGATAACCCCTTTTCGGTGTTCAAGACCGTTGCCGAGGGCGCTTTCGGAAAGGGAAGAGTGCTGGTGACCGTGCATGACATTGCGATTCTGCTTTGTATCTCCCTTGCCGTCACGCCTGCATTTCGGATGCGTTTCTGGAACATCGGCGCAGAGGGGCAGACCCTCATCGGCGGACTTGCTACGGCGATTGTGATGCTGAATCTGCACGATAAAGTACCGACGGCTGTTTTGGTGCTCGTCATGCTGATAGCCGCGGTGGCGGCAGGTGCCCTTTGGGGTTTTGTTCCTGCGTTTTTCAAAGCACGCTGGAATACCAATGAGACCCTCTTTACTCTGATGATGAACTATGTCGCCATACAGCTCGTGGAGTATTTCCTGAAAATTGCGGACAAGACCGGCTCCAATGTCGTGGGACCGAAACTGCTCGGGACCGGGATTCCCAACCTTTTCGGCGTACAGTATCTGCTCAATATTTTAGTGGTGGCGGTTTTGATAGGCGTCTTGTATGTGTATTTACAGTACAGCAAGCACGGCTATGAAATTTCCGTGGTCGGCGAGAGTGAGAACACGGCGAGATATATCGGGATCAATGTCCCGCGAGTCATCATTCGTACCATGTTGCTGTCGGGTGCCATTTGCGGTCTTGCAGGTCTTCTGATTGTCGGCGGTGCGTCGCACTCCATTAACTCCAACATTGTGGACGGAAGAGGGTTCACCGCGATCATGGTTTCATGGCTTGGAAAGTTTAATCCACTCTACATGATTTTGACGACCTTCCTCTTGGTTTTCCTTGATCGCGGGGCGGATGAGATTTCCACGCGTTTCGGACTCAACTCTTCTTTCTCGGACATTCTGACCGGTGTGATTCTGTTCTTCATCATCGGCTGTGAGTTCTTCATCCATTACGAGATTCACTTCGACCGTCGTCCCTTTGCGAAAGAACCGCGCGAGAGCCGGATAAAGGAGGAGAAATAAGATGAATTTCATCGCACAGTTTTTACAACGCGCGATTCTCCAAGGCACGCCGCTTCTCTTCGGTGCAACCGGGGAAATCATCACCGAAAAATCCGGGAACCTGAATCTCGGAATCCCGGGTATCATGTATGTCGGCGCCATTTCGGGCGTTATCGGCGGATTCTTCTATCAGAGTTCCGTAAAAAGCGTCAATCCCTTTTTGGCAATCATGATTCCGCTGCTTTCCTGCCTACTCGGGTCTCTGCTCGTCTCTCTGATTTACTCCTTCCTCACGATTACCCTGCACGCAAATCAGAATGTGACGGGTCTTGCTCTGACGACCTTCGGTGTGGGCTTCGGCAATTTCTTCGGCGGTTCTCTCATTAAAATCACCAAGAGCGAAGTCCCCTATGTGGCACTGACAAAAATCGCGAAATATTATCACAGCAGTTTTCCGTTTGCGAAGAAACTCGGTTGGTTCGGAACTCTGTTCTTCTCCTACGGATTCCTTGTTTATCTTGCTTTGATTCTCGCCATTGTCGCGACCGTATTGCTCAAAAAAAGCAAAGTCGGTCTGCACCTGCGCGCAGTGGGTGAAAACCCCGCTACCGCAGACGCGGCAGGGATTCCGGTGACGGGGTACAAGTATTTTGCCACCTGTATCGGCGGTATGGTCGCGGGTCTCGGCGGTCTTTACTTCATCATGGATTACTCCGGCGGGATTTGGTCGAACAACGGTTTCGGCGACCGCGGATGGCTTGCGATTGCCATCGTCATCTTCGCCATTTGGCGTCCGAACCTCGCGATTTTCGCTTCCTATCTCTTCGGCGGTCTCTATATTCTCTTTAACTATATCAACGCGAGTATGCAGCTCATTCCGATCATTCAGATGATTCCTTATGTTGTGACCATACTGGCTTTGATTCTGACCAGTATCCGTAAAAAACGCGAGAATCAGCCGCCTGCTGCTCTCGGGCAGACCTATTTCCGCGAGGATAGATAGCTTTTATTTTCAGTTCGCTTGAGAGCGGATTTGCAAGTACGCAAATCCGCTCTTTTTTCTTTTGGCTTTGCATAAGATGAAAAGATAAAACCGAAAGATAGAAAGCGGGGGATGATATTTGGAGCGAGCGAGACGCGGGGGCGAGCGGAGGGATGCGGACACCGCCTTGCGTGTGCCCCGTGTGCTCGTGAGCGGTGCGGGCGGGAAGATGGGGACGGCTATGCGAGAATATCTCGCGGAGAGTGCGGTGCTCCGCCTGTTCGCGGGTGTTGACCCCGCGGGGCGCGGAGCGGGGGAATATTTGTGGTACCCTTCGTTTGACCTTGTGCGGGGGCGACCGGATGCGGTCGTGGATTTTTCTCACCATACCGCGCTCCCAGCGGTGGCAGACTACGCGCTCTCGGTCGACTGTCCGCTGGTGGTCGCCACCACGGGACACACCCCCGACGAGAACGAGCGAATGCTCCGCGCGGCGGAGAAGATACCGGTGTTTCGCGCGGCGAATTTCTCACTCGGGGCGGCGCTCCTCACCGAATTCACCCGTCGCCTCGCCGCGGTGTTTCCCGAGGGAGATATGGAGATCGTCGAGGCGCACCATACAGGGAAACGGGATGCCCCGGGCGGAACGGCTTTCGCGCTCTATCAAGCCGTGAGGGAAGCGCGTCCGCGCGCAACGGCAAACCCCGGGCGGCGGGGCGAGGGGCTCCGCACCAAAAACGAGGTGGGGATTCATGCCCTGCGGCTCGGGATGCTCCCCGGGACCCATTCGGTTTTACTCGCGACCCCGGAAGAGGGACTTACCCTCACGCATACCGCGTATACCCCGCGGGTATTCGCTGCGGGCGCGGCGCGCGCCGTCCTCTTTCTCATCGGCGCGTCCCCGGGGCTCTATTCCATGGCGGATTTATTATATCGGAGAGGTGACAGATGATACTGCAATTTACCAAAATGCACGGTCTCGGCAACGATTATGTCTATTTGGACGGGATGACGCAGGATCTCACGGGCGTAGACGAGTCGGCGCTCGCACGCGCGATGAGCCAAAGACGCTTCTCGGTCGGCTCGGACGGGGCTATTTTTCTGTATCCCACGGAACAGGCAGACGCGGGGATGCGGATGTATAACGCGGACGGCAGTCGGGGAGAAGTGTGCGGGAACGGTCTGAGATGCGTGGCAAAATACATCTATGATACGGGCATCGCCCGAAAAGAATCCGTGACCATTCTGACCGATGCGGGGGTTCGCCACGCGCGCCTGTTGCTTGCCGACGGCAAAATCGCGAATGTTTCGGTCGATATGGGGAAAGCCGAGGTGAACCCCGAGAAGATACCCGTGAGTGGCGGGAGCCGAAAACTGATGCTCCCCGCGCTCGATCGCGTCTTTTCGCTCACGGCACTCTCGCTCGGGAATCCGCACGCCGTGACCTTCCTCACAAATTTGGATTTTGATATCGAGAAGTACGGGTTGCGGCTCTCGCACGACCCCGCGTTCCCCGAGGGGGCGAATATCTCGTTCGTGCGTCCCGTGCGGGCAGGGGTCTTACAGGCGCGGGTCTTTGAGAGAGGGAGCGGCGAGACGCAGGCGTGCGGGAGCGGTGCCTGCGCGGTGGCGGCGGTCGCGGTGGAAGAGGGGTATGTCGGACGCGGGACACCCCTCGTCGTACTGCTCCCGGGCGGTGCGCTCTCGGTCACGGTGGAGGAGGACGGAACAATCATTTTGACAGGACCTGCGACGACGGTCTATCGGGGGGAATACTTATGGGAGGAATAAACACAAAGTTCGGACTGCTCTCCGAAGAGTATCTGTTTCGGGAGATAGAATCACGGCGTGTTGCCTATGAAACGGCGCACCCCGCTGAGAGAATCATCTCACTAGGCATCGGGGATGTCACCCTGCCGCTCGGGAGATGCGTGACGGGCGCGATGGCGCTCGCGGCGAAAGAGATGGGGACCCTCCGCGGTTTCCACGGGTACCCGCCTGCATTCGGGTATCCGTTTTTGCGGGAGGCGATTGCGGGCGCGTATGCCGAACGGGGCGTAACTCTCTCCCCCGAGGAAATCTATATTTCCGACGGCGCGAAAACCGATGCGGCGATCATCCCGCAGTTGTTTTCGGAGGTGCCCGTCTTGGTGACCGACCCGGGGTACCCCGTCTATCGCGATATGGGGCTGCTCAGCGGGCATCGGGTGCGGTTTCTCCCCGCCACACGCGAGAACGGGTATCTGCCTTTGCCCGGCGACTTGGAGGACATCCCGCAGGTCATTTGCCTTTGTTCCCCCGGGAATCCGACCGGTGCGGCGTATGACCGCGCGGGGATGGAAACTTGGGTCGCATACGCGCGGAAAAGCGGCTCGCTCCTCGTCTGGGATGCGGCGTATGCCGTCTATCTCCCAAGTGACGCGCCACACTCGATTTTTGAGATTCCCGATGCCCGTTTTTGCGCCGTGGAACTCGGTTCATTCTCCAAATCCGCAGGTTTCACAGGTGTGCGATGCGCGTGGAGCGTGTTCACGGAAGAGGTTTTGTTTGATGGACAGCCGCTCGCTCTCTTGTGGAGACGGCTGAAAAGCACTTCGTCGAACGGGGTCTCGTATCTCACCCAACGGGGCGCGGAAGCCGCGCTCTCGGAGAAAGGCAGAGAAGAGTGCGAGAGAAAGATCGCGTACTACCGCGAGAACGCCGCGCGTCTCTCGGACTGTTTCTTTCATCTCGGTTGGCAGGGACTCGGCGGTGACACCTCGCCCTATCTCTGGCTCGAATGCCCCGCGGGACTTTCCTCGTGGGAGGCATTTGACCTGCTTCTCACTCGCGTGGGGTTGGTCACCACCCCGGGCGTGGGGTTCGGGCAGACAGGCGAGGGGCATCTGCGTTTCTCCTCGTTTGCGAGACGGGAGGAAATCATGGAAGCGGTGCGCCGCCTTCGACGCGTGTTCAGCAAATAACATTCTCTCTTTTCGGGCATACTCCCTATATCGAGAGGGGGTGCGGATATGGAGAAGACACAAGGAAGAGCGTACCTGTCGGTGGGCGCGCTCGCGCTGATTCGCGGGCTCGCGGGACCGGGGCTGTTTTCCTCCATGGGGGTGTTTTTTCCGTATATCGCCGCATCCCGAGGTCTCTCCCTTTCCGCACTCTCTTGGACGGTCTCGCTCGCCGCGCTCTCGGGCGCGGTCTTTCTCCCCGCGGCGGGGAAAATGTATGAGCGATACGGTGCCCGTCGGATGACCCTCTGCGGGATTCTTCTGACCGCGCCCGTCTTCGCGCTCTTCGGGGTCGCGGGGAAATTGTGGATGACCTATCTTTTGGCGGTGCCTTTCGGGTGCGGGACGGTCCTACTCGTCAATCTGATGGCACCCCTCTTCACCGAACGCTTGTTCGGTACACGGCAGGGAGGTGCGCTCGGTATCCTCATGGCGGGGTCGGGCGCGGTCGGGGCGGCGGTGCAACCCCTGCTCGCCTTTTGGCTCGCCTCCCGAGGATGGCAGACCGCGTATTTCCTGCTCGGCGGGACGGCGTTTTGCCTGATGCTCTTGGGGTTTTCACAGTTGCCGCACCTGTCGGTCACGCCACGGGATGACCCCTCGGCACCCTCTGCGGAGACAAGCCGCCCACACGCCCCCGCGAAAAACAAGCGACGGGAGAATACTCTTGTTTTTTTCGCACTGTTTCTCTTCCAGGGGGTCGTGACCGGGTATTCTCACTTTCGACAGAGCTTCGCCATGTTCCATCAGACTGCGGGGTTCTCTCAAGGGATTCTCTCTCTGTCGCTCACTTTCTCGATGATCGGCGCGGCGGTCGGCGCGCTCTCGTGGGGTGCGCTCACCAAACGGAGAGGAGCCGCGCGGTGCGGCTCCGCGGTGTTGGTGTTTGGGGGAATTTCGGTGCTTTTATTCTTTTTCGGTGCCGAGACCCCTGCTGCCTATCTCATTGCTTGTACTTTACACGGCGTGGTCTCCGCAGCCATCGGGGTGACCGTCCCTGCGCTCGCGCGTGAATGCCTGCCCGAACGAGACTATGGACGGGCGCTTTCCCGCGTGATGGTCTCCGCGCCGCTCGCGACCGTACTGTTCATGCAGTTGTACGGTGCCCTCTATGACGCGAGCGGCAATTTTTCGTCATCCCTTTGGCTCCTGTTCTTCACACTTTTCACGATGTTGCTTCTTTGGTGGCGGTGTTTCGGCGTCTCCCGCGCACACCGCGGGAGAAAATCTGTCTCACAGGACACCTGAAACTTGCTTTTTTTCCGTTTCTATGCTATACTGCCTTTATTCGGGTCCGACCGAGGTCGGACAGGACAAGGAGAAGACCAATGGGACGCCCGGACGGGAAAAGAGTCAAAGACGCAGAACCGAATTATCAGGTCATGTGCTATGTGATGAAAGAGCGGAACGACGCGCAGAACATGGTGACCGTGCATATTCCCATTGAGCCGATGAGCCGCTATATCCGCGAGAAAAAGAAAGAGGGCGTCACGGTGAGCCACCTAGCTCTGATTGTCGCCGCCTATCTGCGCTGCTGCGCGGAATTTCGGCATCTGAACGATTTTGTCATGAACGGACGGATGTACCGCCGTCATGAGTTCACCTGCGGCATGGTGGTCTTAAAACCCGGCGACTCCGACGGGACCATGAACAAGATGCACATGGACTATACCGACGGGATTTTCGAGGTGCAGGCGAAACTGGACGCGTACATCGCGCAGAACCGCGCCGCGGGAGAGACCAACTCGACCGACAAACTCGTCCGGAAACTGCTCTCGGTCCCGGGACTCGTCCGCTTCGCCGTCTGGCTCTTCCGCCATCTCGACAAACATAATCTCCTGCCCAAAAAGGTGATTGACGCGAGCCCGTTCCATGTCTCGCTCTGTATCTCCAACCTCGCGTCCATTCGGACGAATCATATCTATCATCACTGCTACAATTTCGGTACCACGAGCGTCTTTATCACGATGGGGAATCTGGTGGAGATCCCCCGCCGCGGTCTGATGGGCGCGGTCACGACCGAGCGGTGTCTCCCGCTCGGAGTCGTCATGGACGAGCGGATTGCCTCGGGCAGTTACTTCGCCGCCGCGTTTCAACATATGAAGGCGTACCTCGCCGACCCCCGCCTGCTCGAAGGACCGCCGACTTTTGAACTCTTTTCCAAATAAAACAACATAAAAACAATCAAACAAAATCACGAAAAAAAGCAGGACAGCCCGCGGGCAGTCCTGCTTTTGTTTTGAAAAGATGAAAGAAATCAGAAGTTGACGAGTTCTCCGAACGCGCGGATGAGATATGCGTCGGTCATGCCCGAGATATAGTCGAGCACCGCGCGGGTGTAGAGCCGCTTGTCGGTCAGGTCGCCGTAAATCTTGCGGTTGTCATACTTCGGATTCGGGCGGTCGAGGTAGGGGGTGACGAAGTTCGCGAACCCGCCGCACAGGGTGGGCATCCGCTTGACCTCCTCGGGCTTCACCGCGAGATAGGGCTCTCCCGTGTACTCGTTCATCAGCGCTTCAAACACCTCGGTGATGACGAGTTTGGAGTACTGTGAAAATGCCTTGAACCGCGGGTTGTAATAGATATAGGTGTAGTTGAGGTCTTTGGTTCTCTTCATGAGTTCCGCGCACCGCGGGGAGAGGGCAATCCCACGCTCGGGCGTGGAGTAGTTGCAGACATCGCAGATCATCTCGTTCATGATGCCCGTGGTGTTCAGCGCGTCGATGCCGAACTCCTCTTGGAGCGCGCGGAGCGCCTCCTGCCCGCCGTCTCCGAGCATCCCGAGCGAGTCCGCGTCCTCAATGTCCCGCCCGAGATAGGCGATCTTGTCCGCGAGTTTGACGACACAGCCCTCCCAGGTCGCGCTTTGGTAGGCACCGGGGCTGTCGAAGTCGGAGAGATCGATATATTCCGTGCGGGGGCGTATACTGCTCTCGTCCACCTCTCCGCAGTGGGAGAGAATCCCGTCCCGCACCGCGTAGGTCAGGTCGAGATTATGCTCCACCCGCCACGGGTCTTCGAGCAGTTCAATGTCCTCGACAAAATGTAACCCGTTCTGTTCGTGCCAAAAGCGCACGCCGAGGGTATCGAGACTGATGCGGTTCAGCACCTGCTCTCCCTGATGCCCGAACGGCGCGTGACCGAGGTCATGCCCCATGGCGATGGCGCGGGTCAGATGGGTCGAGAGCCCGAGGGATTCGGCAATCACGCCGCTGACCGACTCCACATGGAGCACATGCTCCATACGGGTACAGATGTGGTCGTTCTCCACATGGGGGAATACCTGCGTCTTGTGTTTCAGACGACGAAACGCGGAGGAGTGCAGAATCCGCGTGTAGTCTCTCTCGAAGCAGTCGCGCATGGTGTCCCGCTCATAGAGCGACGCAGCGCGCGCGGACAGCACTTCCCACCCCGGACAGCCGGGTACGGTGGCGAGATGAGAGAATTTCTTTTCTTTCATATCTTTCATGGAGAGACCTCCTTTGCACGTTCTGCCCCCATCATAACACAAAATCGCATAAAAGAAAAGAGCCGAAATGAGAAAAACGTGCATACACGCTGCGAGAACCCTCTTCCCACGGGTTCCCGAGGGAGCTCCCCGCCCGAATCCGGGTTTCCGATGGGGGTTTTTGCTGAAAAAACGCGAGAATCCGTTTTTTCGTCACAAAAAAGTTTCTAACTCGTTCGTTTTTCCGTTGCAATCGAGAGGGAAGCGTGTTATACTGTGAAATAGAATATTGTAAAAAGGGCAGATGCGGACTCAAGACCCGCGCCCCGGGGAGGAACTATGGCGAACATCACGGTGACCTATCTTGTGAACGGAGAGACCTATGCGACGCGCGAGAGCGCGGCGGGCACCGCGCCCGTCCTGCCCGATCCGCCCGAGGTGGAAGGGTTTGATTTCGCGGGCTGGGAGGGGTTACCCGACATCGCCCCGAAAGAGGACATCACGGTGACGGCACGCCTCACGCCCGACAAATACATATTGACCGAGCAGGTGGACGACGAGGTGTGGAAGACTACCGAACTGTCGAGCGGTACCGACCTCACCGAGCGCCCGCTCCCCGAGAAAGAGGGCTATACTTTCAGCGGCTGGACGAAAAAGTATAAGAAAATGCCGAAGTCCAACCTGACCTTGAAAGGGTCGTTTAAGGTCAACCGCTATCGCCTGACCTTTATCCTCGACGACGACATGACCTTTGAGCGCATGGTCGAGTACGGCGCGCCCCTCGACTTTATTGTCGCGCCCGAATGGGATAATCATACATTCAGCGGCTGGGGCGAGATTCCCGCGACCATGCCTGCCCATGACCTCACTTTCCGCGGTTCGTTCCGCCTCAATTCCCATACTCTCACCTATGTGCTGGAGGGGGAGGTCTTCGAGACGGCGGTGCTGTCTTTCGGCGAGGAGATCAAGCCCGCGTCGGTGCCCCCGAAGAACGGCTATGTGTTCAGCGGGTGGCGCGGACTGCCCAAGACCATGCCCGACGAGGACGTCACCATCGAGGGCAAATTCTATCAGAGAAAATACAAGATCAACTTCATGATGGACGGCAAGAAGTTCGCGTGGGTCACGCTGCCGGAGGGCGAAAAGATCACGACGCCCGACGCACCCATCAAACAGGGGTTCCGCTTCCGCGAGTGGCAGGGTCTGCCCGAGACCATGCCGGATAAAGACCTCGTGGTAGACGCGCTGTTCGACCCCGAGGAGGCGTGAGCGCATGGCGGAGAAACATCAGGACCGTCAGACATTCCGTCTGACTTTTGCGATCGACGGGAAACCCTGTTATACCGAGCTGGTGGAGAAGGGGACGCGGCTCTCGGGTCTGCCGAAACCGTCGAAGCCCGGCTGCACCTTTGCCGGATGGGGCGAGGTCCCCTCGCGGATGCCCGCCCGCGATCTCACTTTGGAGGGGCATTTCACCGAAAACAAATATCAGATTCTCTTCGTCTCGGGGGTCGAACAGTACGGAATGAGCGAACAGCCCGCCGGCACACCCGTGACCGCGCCGACGCCCCCCGAACGGGAGGGGTACGATTTCGGCGGCTGGGAGGGCTTCACCGGAGTCACCCCCTGCGAGAACGCGACCTATGAGGCGATTTTTATTCCGAAAGTTTATCGTGTGACCTATGTTATCGACGAGACTCTTCGGTTCCCGTTCACCTGTGCCTACGGCGAGAAACTGCCGGTGCTCGACCCGCCCACGCGGTCGAACTATGTGTTCAGCGGCTGGGAGGAGATGCCCGAGACCATGCCCGCCGAGGACCTCGTCATCCGCGGGAACTTCACCGAGAAACTCTATACCCTCACCATGGTGGTGGACGGCGAGGTGTTCCGCAAAGAGAAGCTGCCGGTCGGCACCCCGATTGACAAAAAAATCAAGCCCGTGCGCGAGGGATACTATTTCAGCGGATGGCGGAAACTGCCCGCGGTCATGCCGGACAAAGATGTGACGACGGTCGCGTCCATGTATCCCGCCCGCTATAAGATTGATTATTACCTGAACGGCGCGCTCTACCGCACCACCTATTATCCCTTTGGTGACCCCGTGGTTCCCCCCGAGGTCGAACAGGGGGAGAATATGCTCTTCGGCGGTTGGAACGGACTGCCCGAGACCATGCCCGCGCGTGATCTGACCGTGGAGGGTGCGGTCGCTCCGAAACTGTACAGCCTGACTTTCATGACCGAGAACGAGGTGATTACCCGTCTCGAACTTCCGGCAGGCACCCCCATCCCGCAGGATGTCGAGGTTCCGTCCAAGAGCGGATGCGCTTTCTGCGGCTGGCAGGACGCGCCCGCCGTGATGCCGGGGCATGACCTCGACCTCTACGCGGTTTACGCGACGGTGCAGTCCCGCTATGTCTTTGAAATCGACGGTGAGAAATATGCCGAGATTCTCCCCGCAGACGGGGAGCAGCTCACCATGCCGCAGCCGCCTCCGAAAGACGGCGTGCCGTTCGGCGGTTGGAATGCGATGAAGCTCGATCCCAGAACCGGTGTGACGACTTTCAGCGGTTCGTACGGGAGACAGGAAGCCAATACGCTGACCTATGTCGTGCGGGACGAGGTCATCAGATGTGAAAAAGTCGCGGCAGGTACCCCGATTACCCCGCCCACCCCGCCGAAGCGGGACGAGTACGAGTTCCTCGACTGGGGCGAGTATCCCGATGTCATGCCCGACCACGACCTCCGCATCGAGGCGAATGTGCGGGTGCTCCACTACCGCCTGCGGTTCCTCGTGGGAGAGGAAGTGCTGTATGTCATGTCGCTCGACGAGGGCGATGAGATTTCCTGCCCCGCCGTGGCGCCCCGCGACGGATTCACCTTTGAGGGATGGCAGGACGCGCCCAAACATATGCCTGCGTCCGACCTCGATGTGTTCGGCTCGTTTGCGAGAAACAGTTACCGCGTGACCTATCGGTTGGAGGGTACGGTCGTCAAAGAAGAAACCCTGCCGTTTGAAGCACCGCTCACCCCGCCCGAAATCCCCGAGAAGAAAGGCGACAAATATCCGTTCATGGGGTGGTCGGAAGACCTCACCCAAATGCCGAGCCGAGATGTGATTTTGGACGGCGCGTACGCGGATACCGTCTGCCTGGTCGAGATCTATGTCGACGGGATTCTCACCGAGAGCCATCGGGCAGAAGTGGGTTCGCCCGTGATTCTCCCCGATATCCCCTCGAGGGAGGGCGAGACCTTCGCGTGGGAGAAAGTCCCCGAGACGGTGCCCGAGGGGCATCTCGAAATTCACGGCGGTCACCTCGCGATTCCGTATACCGTCCGCTATCTCTCGGGCGGCGAGGTCTTGGGAGAAGAGACCTATCATATGGGGGATGCCATCACCCCGAAGATTCAGCCGCCCGCGTCCGCGGGGATTTTCCAAGGGTGGGTCGACCTGCCGCAGGTGATGCCCGCCGAGAATTTGACGGTCGAGGCAAAGTTCGCCGCGCGTACCTATCACATTACATTCATGCTCGAAAACCGCGTGTTCACCGAGGCGGATATTCCGGTCGGCGCTCCCACCCCGAATCCCGAGGTGCCGACAAAAGACGGATATCGCTTCGACGGATGGCGGAACTATGTCAGCGTGATGCCGCCGTATAACTTCACGGCATACGGCACCTACTGTCAGCAGAAATACACCGTGACCTACTTCTCGGGAGAGACCGAAGTGACCCGACAGGAGTATGCCTTCGGAGAGCGGATTCTCCCGCCCGCCGCGCCTGTGCGTGACCGCTACGATTTCCGCCGTTGGGAGGGGCTGCCCGAGACCATGCCCGCGCATGACCTCATGGTGAGTGCACGGTATCAGGGGCAACTCTTCCGTATCTCGTACCTCATCGACGGGACGCTCGTCTCGTTTCAGGATGTGGAACTCGGGAGCAGGATTTCCGCGCCCGAGCCGCCCGTGCGAGAGGGATTCGTGTTCGGCGGGTGGAAGAACCTGCCGGAGTTCATGCCCGAGCACGAGCTGATTGTCGTGGGCGAGTATGAAGAACGCTCGCACACCGTCACCTATAAAGTCGGCGGTATCATCTACCGCATCGACACCTACGATGTCGGGGAGACCATCGTCCCGCCCGACGCGCCCGAGCATGAGCACGAGACCTTTGTCAAGTGGCGAAACTTTACAAGTGTGATGCCCGAGTACGACTTCACCTGCGTCGCGGAGTACAGCGAGGCGTACGGACACTACTCGTTCGTCCTCGAGGGGAATGTCCTCGCGGAAGGCGTCTCTCGCAAAGGAGAACCCCTGACACCCCCCGAGGTGCCGCATCGGAGCGGTTTCGCGTTCCAAGGGTGGAACGGATTTACCGGCGTGATGCCCGGGCAGGATGTGGTGTATATCGGCGGATTTGTCACCGATACCTTCAAGGTGTTCTACCGTCTGGACGGAGAACTCTATCACCAGGACAGTTACAACGAGGGAGACACCATCTACCCCGCGGATCCGCCCGAGAGGGAGGGATTCCACTTCGGCGGATGGAGTAAGATTCCCGCCGTCATGCCTGCCGACGACGTGGAGGTCAAGGGACGGATGATCCCCGAGAAGTACCGACTTCTCTATGTCGCAGGAAATACCGTCGTCTATGACGGCATGACCGACTGTGGGGCGAAGCTCGGACAGATCGGCGCGCCCGCCATCCACGGGAGCACGTTCGCCGGCTGGCAGGAAGAGCCGGATGTCATGCCCCCGCATCCCTTGACCGTCAGCGGGACCTATCTGCCGGATGAACCCCGCTATAAGGAAATCGGCGCGGATAACATGGAGCATCACGGACGCGATAACATGGTGCTGAAAGCGCCGCCCGCGGTGCCGAACGGCATTGTGTTCGTCAGCGGCAGTTATCTCCGTATTTTGATTGACGATTTCTGTTATCCCGTCGCGGGCGCGCAGAACTGCATGAGCAACGGGCGCGTCTTCGACTTCACGGGGCTCTGTGAAGCGCTTCGACGCGCGTATCGGAAATACGGTCTGCCCAAGCGGAAACTGCTCTTGGTCGTCAACGATGTGACCGAGACCGATCAGCTGTTCGATACCCAACCCGTCTCTCTCGAAATGCTGAATCAGGCAGCGGGCGAAATCTTCTCGGAAAATTCCTACGGGGAGAACGCGGTCTATCAGTTCTTCAAGATGTCCGAGAATAAGTCGCTCGGCACCAGCCGTATGCTCGTCTCGATGCTCGACAGTTCGCTCTGCGGGGCGCTCGTCGCGGCGTTCCGCCATGTCGGCGTGACCGTGACCTCCTCTTCGACCCTCATCGGGTCTTTGAGCCGATATCTGCAACTGAATAAGAAGATGGAACAGACCGAGAACCAGATTTGTCTCTTCTATCTGCCGAACGCCGTGACCGCCGTCTTCATGATCGGAGGACAGGTGGCATATGTGGCGCAGAACACGCTCCCGTACGCCGATAGGAACTTCGATGTTCGCCGCGAGACGGCGCATCTCCTCGGCATGATTTCACAGTACGCGGAGCGGGCGGGCATTGTTGAGCCGATCGCGTTGCTTCTCACGGGCGGTATTGACCGCACCCATGCGAGAGAAGCGCAGAAGTGCGCGACACAGCTTCTGCGCGACCTCGCCCACACCTCGCGCATCGGGGTCTTCGGCGGCAGCCACTTCAAGCGTCCGACGGTCGCGAACCTCGGCTTCGGGTATACCGAGAATCGCACCAAATGATCCCCGCCGCACACCACACGCGGCACCCGAAAACGGAAACCCGAAACCAACGGGAAATGCAAAAACCAAAAAGCAGAAAACCCGAAAAAACCCAAAAACCCCGGCTCCTCCTTGTGGGGAGTCGGGGTTTTTATCGGGGAAAATCAATTCACGGGACAGCCGACGGGGGCTTCGTGGCGTAGAACAAAACAAGAGACGAAACCGAGGATAACCCACCGGCGCGGGAGACGGTCAGATTTGGCGTCTCGTCGATTGGAACTCGTCGTAAAAGCGGAAGAAGGGACATTCGGACACTCCGCCGTACGACATACGCGCGAGTTCGTCCTGGTCGAGGTTTTGCCCACACGAATACAGGTCGAGTTCGGGGTCATACTGATAGAATTCACAGTCTTCACAGCGGGCAGGGCGTTTCTTCTGACGGTATTCCATGGTACTCCTCCTTTCGTTCGTGCCCCTCTTCGGGCAATTCCATTATACCCGATTTCATGGCAAAAATCAAGGGCGGCACCCGTCTGTCTCTCCCCTTGACAAAAGTTACAATTACAGATAAAATATACTTTTGGATAGTAAAGAAGCCGAAACAGGAGTGACAAATGGCAGAGGAAATCAAAACGGGGAAGAAAACCAAAGAATACGACGAGCAGAGCATCACCTCGCTCAAAGGTGCTGACCGTGTCAGAAAACGCCCGTCGGTCATTTTCGGCTCCGACGGCCTCGAGGGATGCGAGCACTCGTTCTTCGAGATCTTGGCGAACGCCGCCGACGAAGCGCGCGCGGGCTACGGAGACAGAATCATTGTCACCGCGTTCCGCGACCTCTCGATTGAAGTCGAGGACTTCGGGCGGGGCGTCCCGCTCGGGTTCAACGAGAAAGAGGGCAGATGGAACTGGGAACTCGTGTTCTGCGAACTCTACGCGGGCGGGAAGTATGACACCAACTCCGCGTCTTCCGCCTATAAATTCTCTCTCGGTCTCAACGGGCTCGGCGCGTGCGCCACGCAGTACTGCTCCGAATATATGCAGGTCGCGTCCTACTCGCCGAGAAAGCGGGAGGTCTCCGAGATTGATTTCGTCAAAGGCGAACCCACGGGGGACCTGCGGGTGCGTCCGTATGACGCACGGGAAAAGAAAAAACAGGGCACCATCATTCGGTGGAAACCGGATAAGCAGGTGTTTACCGATATCCGTATTCCCTTTGAGTTCTATGACGCGACCCTCCGTCGGCAGGCGGTGGTGAACGCGGGGGTGCATTTCATTCTCCGCCGCGAGGACGAGAACGGGAAGTTTGAAGAGACCGAGTATTACTACGAGCGCGGTGTCGCCGAGTATGCCGAAGAGATGGCAGGGGTGGACTCGATGGGGTCTCCCGTGGTCTGGCACATGGGAGAGCAGCGCGGGCGCGATTCCGACGACCGCGAGGAATACACGGTGCTCGCCGATATCGCTTTCTGCCCCATGCAGAGAAACGGGCGCGCCGAGTATTTCCACAATTCCAGTTACCTCGAATACGGCGGCTCTCCCGATAAAGCGACGAAAATCGCGTTCACCTACGCGGTGGACAAGTATCTGAAAAACCAAAACAAATACAACAAAAACGAGTCGAAAATCACCTTTGCCGACATTGCGGACTGTCTGTTCATCGTCATCAGTTCGGCATCCACGGTGACCTCGTACGAGAACCAGACCAAGAAGGCGATCAGCAACGCCTTTGTGCAAAAGGCACTGACCGATTTCATGAAGCAGCAGCTCGATTACTACTTCGTGGAGAATCCCTCTGCCGCCCAGTTTGCGAACGCGGTGCTCATCAACAAGCGGGCGCGCGAGAAAGCCGAGGTCACGGTCGTCGATATCAAGAAGAAACTCTCGGGCGGGAGCGGAGACAGCGCCCTCTCGCGGGTCGAGAAGTTCGTCGCCTGTCGGTCGAAAGACCCGAATGTCAGAGAGCTCTATATCGTGGAGGGCGACTCGGCTATGTCCGCCTGTAAGACCGGACGAAACGCCGATTTCCAAGCGATTATCCCCGTCCGCGGGAAGACCCTGAACTGCCTGAAAGCGTCGTATGACCGCATCTTTGAGAGCCCGATCATCGTCGACCTGCTCCGCGTCATCGGATGCGGGGTGGAACTCGATAAGAAACTGATTAAGGGCGAGATTTCTCCGTTTAATCCCGATGCCCTGCGCTGGTCGAAGATCATTCTCTGTACCGATGCCGACGAGGACGGATTCCAGATTCGCACCCTGTTGCTCACCCTCTTTTATCGGCTTCTGCCCACCCTGCTTGCGCGCGAGAAGGTCTTTATCGCCGAGTCTCCGCTCTTTGAGATTACTGCGGGGAACGAGACCTACTTCGCCTATAACGAGACCGAAAAGACCGAGATTCTGAAACAGCTCGGGACCAAGAAATACACCCTCCAACGCTCGAAAGGTCTGGGTGAAAACGAGCCGGAAATGATGTGGCAGACCACCATGAATCCCGCCACCCGCCGTCTCATCGCCGTGACACCCGCCGATGCCGAGGAGACCGCGCGCATCTTTGATACTCTGCTCGGCGACGCCATTCAGGAGCGCAAGCAGTTCATCGCCGAGAACGGCGCGAAATACCGCGCCGATGCCGATGTTTGATATTTCATAACGAGGTTTAGATATGGAAAAGAAATTGCAACCTTTGAAACAGTTTAAAGGGGTGGAAGGACCCCTGCTCACCATCGTCATGGACGGTGTCGGAATCGCGAAAGGGGAAGCGGGGAACGCCGTGAAAGCCGCGCATACCCCGACCCTCGACCGCCTGATGCGGGACTACCCCATGGTGACGCTGCGCGCCCACGGTACCGCCGTCGGGCTCCCCTCGGACGACGATATGGGGAACTCCGAAGTGGGACACAACGCGCTCGGCGCGGGACAGGTCTTCGCACAAGGGGCGAAACTCGTCTCTCAGTCGATTGAGAGCGGAAAAATCTTCGCGAGTGCCGCATGGCAGGAGATCGTCTCCTCCGTCAAGGAAAACGGCAGTACCCTGCATTTCCTCGGGCTCTTCTCCGACGGGAATGTTCACTCGCATATCAACCATCTGAAAGCGCTGATTGAAGCGGCGAAAGCCGCAGGGGTCGCCCGCGTCCGCGTGCATATCCTGCTCGACGGCCGTGATGTCGGCGAGACTTCCGCTCTCGACTATGTGTTGCCGTTCGAGGACTATATGGCGGCGCTCCGCTCCCCCGACTTCGATATTTGCATCGCATCGGGCGGCGGACGGATGCAGATCACCATGGACCGCTACGAAGCCAACTGGGGCATGGTCGAGCGGGGATGGAAGACCCATGTGCTCGGCGAGGGGCGCGCATTTGCGTCCGCGGCGGAAGCCATCGAGACCTATCGGAACGAATATCATGTGATTGACCAGGACCTCCCCCCGTTCGTCATCGCGAAAGACGGGAAACCCGTCGGGACCATTGAGGACGGCGATGCCGTGGTGTTCTACAACTTCCGCGGCGACCGCGCAATTGAGATTTCCAAGGCGTTCGAGGGCGGTGCGGACTTCGACCGCTTCGACCGTGTGCGTGTCCCGCAGGTGAAATATGCGGGGATGCTGGAATACGACGGCGACCTCCATGTGCCGAGCCGCTATTTGGTGAACCCGCCCGAAATCACCAATACCCAGAGTGAGTATTTGGTCGGCACGGGGATTCCCCAGCTCGCCATTTCCGAGACCCAAAAATACGGTCATGTCACCTATTTCTGGAACGGGAACCGCTCGGGTAAATTCTCCGAAGAGCTCGAGACCTATATCGAGATTCCCTCGGATGTCGTCCCGTTTGAACAGCGTCCGTGGATGAAGTGCGCGGAGATCACCGACCGACTGATCGAATGCCTGCGCAGCGGGAAATACCGCTACCTGCGCGTGAACTTCCCGAACGGGGATATGGTGGGTCACACCGGCTCGTTCCTCGCGACCGAGTGCGCGATGGAGGCGCTGGATTTGCAGCTCGCACGCCTGCTCGCGGTCGTCGAGGAGCTCCACGGCGCCGCCATCATCACCGCCGACCACGGGAACGCCGATGAAATGTATGAGATCGACAAGAAGACGGGTGCGCCCAAGCAGAGTAAGAGCGGTACCCCCGTCGCCAAGACCTCGCATACCCTGAATCCCGTCCCGTGTATCCTGTTCGACCCCTCGAACGCAGGGGCATATCGGATGAAAGCACAGAACCCCGCGTTCGGGCTCTCGAACATCGCCGCGACCACGGTGAATCTGTTGGGATATGAAGCCCCCGCCATGTGGGACGAATCCTTGATTGAATTCGCGGAATAATTCTCCGTCTTCGGCGGTCACCCGCCGAAAAAACAAGCGCAACCGACCGAGGTCGGTTGCGCGTTTCTTTTTTTGTGACCGCGTTATACGCGGTGACGAGTCGGGTATCGCGAATTATTCTTTCGGAATCTCACGGAAGAGATTGAACCGGAACAGTTTGGTTTCATCCTCGGGGAGTTCGCATTTGAGGGTCGCCTCGGCGATGATACCGCCTTTGACGAGTGCCGTCAGACCCAAAAGCGCCGAAAAGCGGGATTTCAGGTTGAAGCAGTCGCCCTCCTTGGTTTTGAGATATACCGCCCCTTTGCATTTTTCCACCGTGCGAATGAAATCCGCGACATCGATATCGTGCATTTTCATTTCAGAACACATATGCAATTTCTCCTTTCTTCTTGTTTTCAAGCTTATTATATGGAAGAATACAGGAAAACGCAAGAGGGGAAATATATGAATTGCACAAAAATAATTGAATAATTTTGTGCATTATGACTAAATTCTTCCGTAGAGTGCATTCCGATGCCGCAGGGTCTCCCACGGGCAGGAGGCGATCTGCTCTTCGGTGACCCGCCATGCCCAGTTACCCTCGGAGCGTCCCGGGGTGTTCATGCGACAGTCCGAGCCGAAGGTCAGGAGGTCTTGCATGGGGAAGATCGCGATGCCGGCGTGAGACGCAAGGATGGTTTTGATGATATGACCGTACGAGCGGTCCCATGCGTCCCCGTCGAAGTTGCAGTAGTCGAGGATCTGCCGTCTCGTCTCGGGGGAGGATTCCCACATATAGCCGAGTAGGGTGTTGTTGTCGTGGGTGCCGGAGTAGGCGACGAGGTTCTCGTCGTACAGATGCGGCAGATGCAGAGAGTGCGGGTCACCGAGGAAGGCGAACTGAAAGACCCCCATGCCCGGGAATCCGCTGAACCGAATGAGATCCCGCACGGACGGGGTGATGTCGCCGAGGTCCTCCGCGATCACGAGCGCGTCGCCCGCCTCTTCGCGGAGCATCCGTATGAATGGGCGCCCGGGACCCTTCTTCCATTTTCCCTCTTTGGCGGTCTCTGCGGTCGCGGGGATCGACCAATACGAGTCGAGTGCGCGGAAATGGTCGATGCGGACACCGTCGAAAAGGGTGAGGGTGGCGCGGATGCGATTCCGCCACCACGCATAGCCGTCTTTCGCCATGACATCCCAGCGATAGAGGGGATTGCCCCACAGTTGCCCGTCTTGCGCGAAGTAATCCGGCGGGACGCCCGCCACCGAGCGCGGATATCCCTTGGAGTCGAGGTCGAAGAGGTCGGGATGCGCCCAGACATCGGCGCTGTCGTCGGAGACATACATGGGGATATCCCCGATGATTTTCACGCCTGCGTTTCGCGCGTACGCATGGATTTCTTCCCATTGACGGAAGAAGGTGTATTCGATGAACCCCCACGCAAAGACTTTTTCGGGGTCGGGGGTGTTCTCGGTCCATTCGGTCCACGCGCGTCCGCCGTTCTGTTCTTTGAGCGCCATGAAGCGGCAGAAGTTCGCAATCTCGCCTTGCTTCGTAAGGAACTCTTCGACGGGCTTTCTGTCCTTGACCCGTTCGGCGGCGCGGAAGAGCAGGGGGAGCCGCTCGCGCCCGAGACGGGCGAACTCGCAGGTGTACGGGGTTCCCTGTCTTGCGCTTTGACATTCCTCTTCGGTGAGCAGCCCCGCGTCTCGGAGGGCGTTCAAGTCGATGAGATAGGGATTCCCCGCGAACGAGGAGACCGAGCGGTAAGGCGAGAAGAACTCGTCCGGGACAGAGAAGGGCAGGACCTGCCAGTAGGTGAACCCGCCGGCGGCGAGACAGTCAATCCATCTCTTCGCCTCTTCACCGAATCCGCCGCACCCGTATGCCCCGGGGAGGGAGGTGATGTGTAATAAGACGCCCGATGCGCGTTTCATGTCGTCTCCTTTCGGTGCTTGATTTCATTTCTATTATAACGAATCCCACTTCATTTGACAACAGAGATTCGACATTTTTTCGTCCCCTTGTAGCCCGTTCGTTTTCGGTTTGCCTCGACGGTTTCCTCCCCCCGCTCTGCTTGTCCCCGCCCGGCTTTTCACCCGAGAGTTTGATTCCGTTCTCCCACACATCTCCCATCCGTTTCTCTGCCCGTATTTTCGCCCGAGAGTTTCGTCTCACGCTCCGATTTGTCTCCACCTGTCTCGCCGTTCATCTCCCCATCCGTCTCTCCGCCGTGTTTTGGACGAAGAGACTTGACAAACCGAAAAACGGTTGTATAATTGGTATGAAAAATATGAAATTCATACTTTTCACACAAATCATTCAATCCCGCGGTGTCAGCCGCGTGAGAAAAGGAGCTGACAAATGATAGGACAGGACGGAAAATACATTTTCGGGACGGCGAAAGTCGGGGAGCGCGGACAGATCGTGATTCCCAAAGAGGCGAGAGAGGTCATGGGGATTCACCCGGGAGACCTGCTCCTCATCATGGGCGACCTCAAACAGGGGCTCGCTATTGTGAACCTGAACTCGACTGCGCTTTCCTCCAATGCGCCCGATGGGGAAGGAGAGACGAAACATGGAGAGAAATGAGTTGAGCGGGGCTGTGGCTCCGACCGACCCCACGCGGGAAATCGCGATTCAAACCGATGGACTGCGGAAAAGCTACGGCACTGTGACGGCGGTCGAGGGGCTGACCCTCACGGTCTATCGGGGAGAACTCTTTGCCCTGCTCGGGGTCAACGGAGCGGGGAAGACCACGACCATCCGTATGCTGACGGGACTTTCCGTCCCCACCGCAGGCACGGCGCGCGTAGCGGGGTATGACCTCAAGACCGAGTTGCAGGCGGTGAAGACCGTCTCGGGGATTTCTCCGCAGGAGACTGCGGTCTCCGAGGGGCTCACCGTGCGGGAGAATCTCGTCACCATGGCACGCATTTTCGGGAAAAATGCGGAGGAGGCAGCGCGTTGTGCCGACACGCTCATTCGCGATTTCTCTCTCGAAGAGGTCGCGTCCCGCCGCGCCAAACTGCTCTCGGGCGGGTATCAGCGGCGGCTCTCCATCGCCATGGCACTCGTCGGGGACCCGAAAGTGCTGTATCTCGACGAGCCGACTTTGGGTTTGGATGTCCTCGCCCGTCGGCAACTATGGAAACTGGTCGAGGGACTGAAAGGCAGAATGACCGTGATTCTGACCACCCACTATTTGGAGGAAGCCGAGGCACTCTCCGACCGTGTCGCCGTGATGGCGCGCGGCAGACTGCTCGCCGTGGACACCGCGGAGGGGCTCAAAGCCGCGACGGGTTGCGCCTCGTTCCAAGATGCGTTTATCAAACTGGTCGGAGAGGAGGCAGAGGCATGAGAGGTTTGGTCTTTTCCCGGCGTGTCGCAAAAGAACTGACGCGCGACCCTCTGAGTTATATCTTTTGCATCGCCGCCCCCATCGCCATGATGCTGCTCTTCTTCGTCATCTATCAGAATGTGCCCGCGGAAGCACAGGCGAATATGGCGATTTTCCGCCCCGACATCATCTCGACCGGCATCGCCTTTTTCGGGTACTCGTTCGTCATGCTGTTCGGTACGCTGCTCCTCTCGAAAGACCGCGCGACCGCGTACCTGACGCGGCTGTACGCGAGCCCCATGACTCCCTTTGATTTTCTTCTCGGGTATTTCCTCCCGCTCTTTTCGGTCGGTGTTATTCAGACGGTACTCACCTTTGCGGTCAGCGGGATTCTCGGCGCGATTGCCGATACGCCCTTGTCAATTGTCGGCTGTCTGCGGGCGACCGTCGCGCTGCTCCCCTCACTTCTGTTCTTTATTGCCTGCGGTCTGCTCTTCGGTGCGCTCCTCTCGGAGAAGGCGGCACCCGGGGTCTCCTCGGTCATCATCACCCTGTCGGGCATCATGGGCGGGGTGTGGATGCCGCTCGATACCATGCCGAAGCTCAAACAGGTGTTCTCGGTCTTCCCGTTCTCTCACGCGGTGTCCCTCGCGCGCGGCGCGATGCAGGGCGTTGCCGATGAAATCGGGCTCCACCTTGCCGTGACGCTCGGCTATACGGTCGTGGTCGCCGCCCTCGCGGTTTATGCCATGTATCGCAGTACACGGTGGGAGAGCCGCTGACCCGTCGGACGGAGAATCGCCTGATCTATTCCAATAAATTTCCCGCGACTCACTTGCTCGAGTCGCGGGTTTCTTATAGGTTCATTTCTCCGCGGATGATTTCTTTGACCTCCAAAGTGACATAGATGCGGAGCGCGGGCGTGACCGTAACATAGCGGTTCCCATCAGAAAGAGACACCGCGAGCGGCACCCCGAAATCCCGATCCCCGCAGATGGTGACGGCGGTCGCCGCCGCACAGGCGAGATGAGTGAAATCGGTTTCTCCCGAGAACGCGAGCAGGCGCGGGGAGAGCGGGTCGGCTTTGGGGTCGAGTAGAGCGGCGGTCGCCCCGGCGGGGAACTCCCCAATCAGAGACGCGACATCCGCCGGCGGGGTATCGTCTCCCGTGAGAAAGAGATACGGGGTGTCAAATCCCACGAGGGTCAGGCGGTGGCGCGGGTTTTCCCGCGGATAGGGCTGATGCCGCAAGAGTCCCGCGCGTGTGGAGGACCAAATCCCCGCGTCCATGCGCGGGTATCCGAGGTCGAGCGTCACGCCCCATGCCTGCCCGCCGCGGGTCTCGAGATGCAGACGGTGGGGATTCCCGTCCGCCGAGAGACAAAATTCGGTCAGATTGATGACAGCGGTGTCATAGAGGAATTTCGCACCGATGAGGATCGCCTCCCGCGGGGCGGGCGTCTGACAGCCGTCGGGCGCATAGCAGGTGAGAGAGATGCCCTGTGGGTCGTTCTCCGAAAAGAGGAGCAGTCCTTCCGCGCCGATGCCGCTTTTACGGTCACAGAGTTTTTTCGCCGCGTCGGCGGGAGGACACGGCAGGCGTGAACAGGGACAGAGAAAGTCCCTTTGACAACAGGTATATTTGAGAAAAGACAGCGTCATAGGTACCTCGCAAATAAGGTTCTGAACCATTCGATACCATTCTATGACGCGCGCGGCTTGTCATAGAAAGAAAAACGCGTTTTCCGGGAAGAAAAGAGAAAAACCGCTGTCGGCGGTGACCGACAGCGGGGTTAGGAGATTACGATAGGGTAGGGAGAATCTCGGTGCGGAGATAGAGAAGAAGTGCTTCGCGCGTGTTCGTGACGCGCCCGTCCATGACCGCGCCGAGGAGCAGACCGAGCGCCTCTCCGACCGCCTTGCCCGTGAGACAGGTTTCCGCGAGAATGTCTTTCCCCGTGAGTGCGAGGTCGGTGAGACGGTAGCACGCGCCGCGACTTTGGAGTTCCTCTCCCAAACGGCGAATGGCGGCGATGTTCTGTTTCCCGCGGATAATCACGGGATTGCTCGGATCGTGCGCGTTGTTGTCCGCGCGTTGCAGGTCGTTCCACAAAAGAAAATTCTCATAGCCGATCTCGGAGAGGAGCCGTAAAACATCGGCTTCACGCGGTGGGATCCGCAGATCGTGGATGCGTGTCAGGAGGACTGCCGTCTCGCGGTTCTTGTTATCGAATCTGAGGTCGCGCATCACGCCCTCGACGATTTCCGCGCTGACCTCGGGATGCCCCTTGAAGTGGTCTTTTCCCTTTGCGTCGGTCGTGCGGCAGGCGGGTTTCCCCACATCGTGGAGCAGCCCCACGAGACGGAGGAGCGGCGGTTGGTTCGCGAGACCTTCGACGACGCGGAGAGTGTGCTCCCAGACCGGATAGAGATGATACAGCGAATTTTGCGGGCAGTCGTATAGGGGGGCGAGCGCGGGAATCACGGTCGCGAGAATGTCGGGGAACCGACGCAGCACCTCGATACAGTGCTCCCCCGCGAGCAGTTTCATGAGTTCATCGCGGATGCGCTCCCGCGAGACATTTTTGATTAGTTCCCGCGTGTGGGAGGCGGCGCGGGCGGTCTCTTCCTCAATTTCGAATCCGAGGGTCGCAGAAAAGCGCAGAGCTCGCAGGATGCGGAGTGCGTCTTCACGGAACCGCGTCTCGGGGTCTCCCACCGCGCGGATGATGCCCCTTTCAATGTCCATGATGCCGCCGAACGGGTCTTGGTACCCGTCCTCGGGCGAATAGGCGATGGCGTTCATGGTGAAGTCCCGCCGTGCGAGGTCTTCGCGCAGACTGCGGGTGAACGAGACGCTGTCGGGATGGCGGCAGTCGAGGTAATCGCCGTCGACGCGAAAGGTCGTGATTTCGTACTGCTCTCGGTTCATCATCACGGCGACCGTACCGTGTCGGATGCCCGTGTCAATGAGGCGATAGTCTCTGAATACCTCGTGCATCTCTTCCGGCGTCGCGTCGGTGGTCATATCATAGTCATGGGGTAAGACCCCGCGGAGAGAGTCTCGGACTGAGCCGCCCACGATATAGGCAGAGTAGCCTGCATCGCGCAGGCGCGCGAGAATGGTTTCCGCCGCTTGGGGGAGTGCCATGGGTGCGGGTGTCATCGGACTTCTCCTTTCTTATTTCTCAATATGGATACAATACGCCATTGATTATACAACACGCCCGCGGGAAAGTCAAAGGAATGACCGAAATTCCCGAAACCTCTTGCACCTCGTTTTGGGTCGTGCTAGAATATGGGCAGTAAAAACGGGAGGACAGACCATGTCTATCGGCGAGGACGCACTCAAAAAGCATTATGAATGGCAGGGGAAGATCGAGGTGGTGCCTCGGTGCCCCGTGGAGACGAGAGGAGACCTGTCTCTCGCGTACACCCCGGGTGTCGCGGAGCCGTGTCTCAAAATTCAGGCAGAGCCCGAGGAGTCGTACCGCCTGACCCGCCGCTCCAATTTGGTAGCGGTGGTGACCGACGGCTCGGCGATTCTCGGACTCGGGAATATCGGACCCGAGGCGGGGATGCCCGTCATGGAAGGGAAGTGCGTGCTGTTCAAGACCTTTGCGGGGGTGGACGCGTTCCCCCTCTGTATCAAGACGCAGGATACCGATGAACTCGTCAGAACCATCTATCTGCTCTCGGGTTCGTTCGGGGGCATCAATCTGGAGGACATCAGCGCACCCCGCTGTTTTGAGGTAGAGCGCCGCTTGCAGGAACTCTGCGATATCCCCGTGTTCCATGACGATCAGCACGGCACCGCCGTCGTGGTCGCCGCCGCCCTGCTCAACGCGCTCAAATTGGTGAAGAAAGAGATCGGGGAGATTCGGTGCGTCATCAACGGCGCGGGGAGCGCGGGAATTGCCATCGCGAAGCACCTCATAAACCTTGGGGTCAAGGACCTGACCATGGTGGATAAAAACGGCGTGGTCGCGAAAGGGGAGCCGTGGCTCAACGCGGCACAGGCGGAGATGGCGGAGATCACCAATCCCGGACACCTGCACGGTACCCTCGCGGATGCCATGCGCGGTGCGGATGTCATGGTCGGGGTCAGCGCTCCCGGGGTGGTTTCCCCCGAGATGGTGCGCTCGATGGCGCGGGATGCCATCGTGTTCCCGATGGCGAATCCCAAGCCCGAGATCATGCCGGACGAAGCCCTGCGGGCGGGTGCCCGCGTGGTGGGGACGGGTCGATCCGATTTTCCCAATCAGATCAACAATGTGCTCGCATTCCCGGGGATTTTCCGCGGGGCGCTCGATTGCCGCGCAAAGTGCGTGAACGAAGAAATGAAGATGGCGGCTACGCGCGCGATTGCCGCACTGATTTCGGACGAGGAACTATCCGAGAATAATATCATTCCGTCCGCCCTTGATTTGCGGGTCGCGCCCGCCGTGGCGGAAGCGGTGATGCGTGCCGCGAGAGAAACGGAGGTGGCGAGACAATGAACCTGACGACCAATTTGCATACCCATACGTTCCGTTGCCGTCACGCGACCAAAGAAGATCGCGACTATGTCGAGGCGGCGATTCGCGCGGGCATCAAAACCCTCGGCTTTGCCGACCATTCCCCCATGATTTTCTCGCAGGAGGGCTTTGTCTCGGGATTCCGGATACAGCCCGAGGAATATGAGGGATATGTGAAGAGCGTGACCGACCTCAAAAAAGAGTATCGGGACGACATTGAGATTCACCTCGGCGTGGAACTCGAATACTATCCGCTCTGTTTTGAGAAGACGCTCGCATTTCTCTGCGAATACCCCATCGAGTATACCATCATGGGACAGCACCATATCCACAACGAGCAGGATAACTATGAGAAACGGGATTACTGCGGCAAAGAGAATGACGACCCCGCGTTTCTTACGACCTATGTTGACCAGTCGCTCGCGGGGCTCGCGACGGGGGCGTTCACCTATTTCGCTCACCCCGATGTCATTCATTTTACGGGGGACGAGGCGTTCTACCGTCGGGAGATGACCCGCCTGCTTACGGGCGTGAAAGACCTCGGCATTCCCGTGGAGTTTAACTTCCTCGGGTATCGTGAACACAGGCATTACCCGAACCCTATGGTTTGGCAGTTGGTGCGCGAGATCGGGAATACGGTCGTCATCGGCTTGGATGCGCATACCCCCGAGACTTATTTGATGAAAGACGAGATCGAGGACATGGAGGCGCATCTCGCATCGCTTGGGCTTACCCCGCTTCGCGAGATTCCGCTCCGCGACCCGCATCTCGCATTAAAAAACATTTAAGAGAATACTACTCATACAAAAACAAAGGGACTGTGCAGGCGCACAGTCCCTATTCTATTCGGATTCGGAACAGTCCAAAAGCCGTACCAGCCCGTCGATGTCTCCCGCCCCCATGAGGAGGAGGGTGTCGCCCGGACGGGCGTTTTCTTTCACCCATTCGACCGCCGCAGAGAAGTCGGGGGCGTAGGAGATTCCCGCTTCTTCGGACAGGCGGCGGGAGGTGATACCCGGGAGCGGAGGTTCCCGCGCGGGGTAAATATCCAAAAGGCAGGCGCGCTCGGGGAGTTTCAGCGCGGTGATAAAGTCGTTCCAGAGTGCCCGCGTGCGGGTGTAAGTGTGCGGCTGAAAAATGCATAGGACGCGGCCGCCGTCCTCTTGAATGCCGCGAATCGCGGCGGTCATTTCGGTCGGGTGATGGGCATAGTCGAGGTAGACCCGTGCCCCGAGATAAGTGCCGCAGGATTCCATACGGCGACCCACCCCGCGGAAATCGCGGAGCGCTTTTTGTATGACCGAGAACGGGATGCCCAGTCGGAGACTTGCCGCTACGGCGGCGAGCGCGTTCTGACGGTTGTATGCCCCGGGGAGCGAGAGGGAAAGGGTACCGAGAAAGAACTCTTTTTCCCATACCTCAAACCCGCGTTCTGTCATTTGCCCGCGGATATCGGCATACGGGGAGAAGCCGAACAGTACGGCTCCGCGCGGTGCGATATCGAGGAGCGCCCGACAGTCCCCGCCCAGTACGCGTTCATCTGACGCGGCGAGAAAATGCAGAAAGGAGGACTTCACCGCGCCGAGGTCGGGGAAATAGTCGGGATGGTCGAGGTCGATGTTCGTGACCACGGCGAGGGTCGGGGAGAGGGAGAGAAAGGAGTCGCGGTATTCGCATCCCTCCGCGAGGAAGACTTGATTCCCGCCCAGACGGTAGGAGGGTTCCCCCGGGGCGAGCGGCGCGCCGCAGGAGACGGTCGGGTTTCGCCCTGCCTCCGTGAGAATCGCCGCGAGCATCCCGACGGTGGTGCTTTTCCCGTGCATCCCCGCGACCACGATGCGGCTCTCATACGGCTCCATCAGCGCGGCGAGAAAATCCGCGCGCGAGATGAGCGGGATTCCGCGCGCGCGTGCTTCTGCGACGGCGGGAGAGTCCTCCGAGACGGCAGCGGTGTAAATGACCGCCTCTGCATCACCGAGAGTTGCCGATTTTTCCGGCTCCACCGCGATCCCCTCGCGGAAGAGCAAATGCGCTTCGCGCGACCCGTTCGCGCGGTCGCACCCCCGCACGCGCCGGCCCGCTTCGCGCGCCATACGCGCAAGACCGCTCATGCTGATTCCGCAGATGCCGACAAAGTAGAGGGATTTCATCCCCGCGAGAAGTGCGCGCGTCGTTTTACCGCCTCGTTCGGTGTTGTTCATAGGTACCGCTTTCACAAATCGTTTTCAAATTGGACACACCTTGTTGGGAAATAATTTGAATAATATCCACAGGTTTCCGCTATACTATATGCAATCCGAACGATAAAAACAACCGGGAGAATTGAAGATGAAGATCACTGACATCAAAATCCGCAAGACATTTGACGACGGACCGCTCCGTGCGGTGGTATCCATGACACTGGACGATCAGCTCGCCGTTCACGATGTAAAGGTAATCTATGCGAGAGATCGCTATTTTGTCGTCATGCCCTCGAGAAAGAATCCCGACGGCACTTTCCGCGATATGGTACATCCCATCAACGCGGCATTCCGTGAGGAAGTCGAGACCGCGATTATCGACGCGTATCAGAGACATTTGGCAGAGGTGGAGGCACAGGCGGCGAATACCGATTCGGCAGAGGCGTGATGCCCGGGCAGGGGATGCATGTCCTCTGCGTCCCTCGTCCCCCCCGTGTTCTGTATTCTCGTTGAGACCCACTCATCATTTGTCGAAAAAGGCGCGGAAAACCCGCGCCTTTTTCTGTTTTCAGAACGCTCGCGACCGTTTGACTGCCGCTTTGCAGCCGCCACGCCGCGGCTTTTTATTTTCATACAAGCAACAAAAGCGGAAATCCCCCGGAATCCCGGGGGACCTCCGCACAGCGGGGAAAGATGTCGGAATTAGCCGCGAGCCTGAGCCTCGTTTTCGTACTTCTCGATCATCTTCTTAGACATTTGACCCGTGCGAAAATTTGGGGTTTTACGAGCCGAAAGTACCAAGTTTTCTAGGTATTTACCCGTTTTTAGGTATACCATTAAATGGATTTCGTTTTCGCTCTTTTTTTCAACTTCGATGCGCTCGATATATTTTTCGACGAAAGAAGCGTCTATTGCGTCTGCCTTGATCGCACTTCGCTGCATCTTCCTAAGCGAGTCCTCTAACTCGTCCAAACGCCGGTCGATTTCTTCTTCCGTGACGGTGCGTTGGCTCTCGGTTTCCAAGGCTTTTTTCGCTGCGGCGATTTCTTCATCGCACTTGCCCGTCAGCATCTCAAAATTCTCGGCGGTGATCTTATCCAAAGTGAGAAGTGTCAGAAGCTTCTCTTTTTTCTTTTCCGCCATCTCGATGGTTTTCTTTTGCGCCGCGGTGGATGCGTTCGGCTTGGTATCTTCAAAGAGGGAACTGAACAGTTGCTTGTAAAGCCGTTTGATGCTGTCAAGGTTGACTTCGATTTGCGAAAAGATTTCAAAAAGGACGGGTTTGATTTCGCTCTCGTAAATTGGGATCGCGGGACAGGAATCCGCCCCCTTTTTGATTTTGCCGGAGCAGACCCAAGTCGAGTTTAGATGTCCCTTGCGGTCTTTGGAGTCCCGCCGGTAATACGGGGACCCGCAATGGCGGCAGTACATTTTGCCGGTCAGGAGATTCTGATGATTGCAGATGCCTTGCCGTCCCTTCACATCGTCCGACCGCCGCCTCAGGACTTCGTTGGCTCTTTCCCAGGTCTCCTCGTCAACAATCGCCGGGACAATCTCTCCGCTTTCGTCGCGGTATATGACCCACTTGTCAGGGGAGAGGGCTTCCTGCTGCTTAGTGAACATATCGACCACACGGTACTTGTTGCCGACATAGAATCCCTTGTATTTCGGATTGCTGAGAATGTTCGATAGGGTGTTGTGTGCGATCATGTTGCCGTGGTTGTTCCGATAACCTTGCTCGTAAAAGTATTGTTCGAGTTCTTTGAGACTGTATTTGTCGGTCGCGTACATTTCGAACAGTTTCTTCACCATCGGTGCCTGTTCTTCGTCCAGCACCAGTTTTTTATCGCTCTTGCGGTACCCGAAGATGCGGCTGTTCCCAAGGACGACGCCCGACTTGATTGCCTGTTGATGCCCGAATTTGACGCGAGAGGAGAGCTTTCGAAGTTCGTCCTGCGCGATGGAGGACATGATGGTCAGACGCAGTTCGCTGTCGAAGTCGGCGGTGTTGATGTTGTCGTTCTGAAAGTATACGCATACACCATATCGGAGCAGGAGCCGCGTGTATTGCAAGGAATCCACCGTGTTGCGGGCAAAACGGGAAATCTCTTTGGTGATGATGAGGTCGAACATCCCCGTTTTCGCATCCTCGATCATCGCGAGAAACCGCTTGCGGTGTTTGACGGAGATCGCGGAGATCCCCTCGTCCACATAACCGGGAACGAAGGTCCATGCTTTGTTCTTCCGGATCAGATCCTCATAGTAGTTGACTTGGTTTTCGAGAGAGTTGAGCTGCTCTGACTTGTCCGAGGAGACGCGTGCGTAGTAGGTCACGCGCAGGGGGATGCGGTCAATGGAGCGGAATCGCATTTGGTCTTGTACATCTGTGATATTCATTTCCATATTCCTTTCTGATAGTTTATTATCTCATATCCCGGGGGGAACGGCAATGACCGCCCCGGAATTGCTTGCAAAATCCTAACGCAGGGCATTTTTAGCCCGCTTTCCTTTTTTATCCGATTCGCTCACTGAGGTTTGCCGCCTCGTGGCGATCTTCTCACACATCCTTTGATACTCCGTGTCGGAAATCTTCTTCCTTTCCCAAAGCGTACGGTTGATGAAGTTCAGCCAGATACCGATCGCCATCTCCCGCTCTTCCGCCGGAGTCATCGGTTTTTCCATAGGTTCACCTGCCTTTCCAAGTCCCAGTGAGTGGATTATTCCCTCGCCGGAATCTTTTATGCGCGCCCGCCGGGCAGGAGAGAGACCCGCCGTCCGCAAGACCTAGCATAAGAAAAGCGGAGCCAATATGGTAGTGGCACGGCACCACCTTCTTCCGAACCGGCACGGCAATTCTCAAAGAATAACCGTTCTAAACCGAACGCCAAGACAACCGTATCTTGATAAGCGTTCATGCTCTGTGCCGCCCGTTTCTCTATGGGTTTATTCCGTGCCGCAATCACTGGTTTCAAAGAACATCTAATGAAACCCGAGCACTGGACGCAGTTCATTCCCGCACATGAGCCGTGCTCGGTTTTGCCTTTCTTTCGGCACCACTTTTCCATCGGAAACGCCGCAGTTCGTCAAGGGGAAGGAGCAAAAAACGCCTGCCGAAACCGACAGGCGTAATATTTTCAGCGTTTTTTGGGGGAATCCCCTTGACGCAACAAAGCGTTTCCGATACACT
>JAQYLJ010000054.1 GCA_028720145.1 Clostridia bacterium | reverse complement strand
GCGATGGTCGCGGTCAGGGTGTAGGGGACATCCGCCGCCGCTTCGTCGACGACATCGATGGTCACCATTTTGCCGTCCGCATCGGGGACGACACGCACCAGGTCCTCGGCGACATCGACCGACCAGGTCACGGTGTAGGTCACACCGTCAATGGGCACCACACCGACGAGTTGATAGTCGGACGGGGTGTTCTCCGCTTTGTCTTTATACTTCGCGTAGATGTAATCCCGTGCGCTCTGCAAAGCGTTTCCCGGGACTTCCTCGTCGTCCTTCTTGCAGCCGACGAAGGCGGTGGCAAGGAGAACAAGAACGAGAAGAAGGGTTACAATGCTCAGAAACTTTTTCATGTGATACTCCTTTTGTTTTATTTTAATTTTGGATTAAAATACCGTCTGTTGAGAACACCTTGATCTGATAGGTGCCACTGAAGTAGTCGATCACGCCTCTGACATCGATGGTTTTCCCCTCGTATGCCTCTGCGGTGACCATATTCTTGTTTCCGTCATACAGGACGACGGTCCGCACCGAGATCGTAATGCCGTCCACCTCACAGGTCAGCGTCATGGCGCCGTAAGAGGAACTCTCCTCATCCGAGGTGGTATAGATGCTCTTGACTTTGAGATTCTTCATCTCAATGGAGGATCCGACCGCCAATGCGGCATAGTCGAATACCTGTTGCTGTTGCTCTTGTTCATCGTCATCGCCCGAGACAATCGTGACCTTCCCGTTTTTGAAGGTCTGTGCGCTCGTCTCGACATAGGCGGGGGTGTGCCCTTCGCTCAACTTCTGAATATTGCCGGGGTCATTCGGCTTCATCTGTCGGTAGGTAAGACCGGAAACCTGATAGGTCCCGCCCGCCTCATAGTACTGGACGGTCCCGACGATGCGTACTTCATTCCCCACGGACAGAATCTCGAGCCCCGGACCGGAAAGGTTGAATCCGTAGTACACATATATACCGTAGTACATATCCGTCTCTTCATCGTAATTTTCCACATATACGCCGTTGTTGTTATTGATGGTGACTATCCCGTTAAACGCCACTTGGATGCCGCTATAGTCCTCAATGTTGCAACGCAGTTCTTTCAGGGTGAGTTCCACCGCTTCGCCGTAGTAGAAGTCGGGATCCCTCTGACCCGAATAGACATTGAGTTTATTTGCCTTCGCCTGATCAATCGCCGCCATACAGGTACTGCCGTACCGATTGTTGGCAGAGGAGGAGGCGATGGCGAGTCCGTTCTGAAGAATCTCGATGTTGAGATTTCTGTATTCCTCGGTTTCCTGCGTCCGATACCAAATCCAGACGAGATATCTGCCGCCCGTGGAATCCAGATTCCAGTTCCCGTCATCCGACTCGATGATGATGGAAGACGCGGAGGAGAGTTTCTCCCTCGTGAAGTTGGACGCTTTCTTGCCGTATTCCTCGATTTTTCCGGTCGACTCGGGCGTGTTAATGGCAATATATCTTGCTTTCAGGACGCCGGAATCGGTAATCGTGGTAGGGACATGGAAATGCGTGGTATCACCGTCCACATAGGTCTTCACCGTCACCGTCTGCTTGACGGTCTCGGAAGCCATATCCAGTTTGACCTGAGACGCGTAGTCGACAGACAAATCGGGCGTGTTATCTTCTTGCTCTCCGCAGGATACGATGCAAAGGAAGACAAGGCAAAGGAGCAAAACCGCGGAGAGGATCTCGGTTACTTTTTTCATATAATCAAACTCTGAGATGATTAGCCGTTGTACTCACATTCGTCGATGGCATCCTTGAATGCCTTGTCAATCATGGCATTCACATTGCCGCCGTCTTCGGCAGACAGACACTTGGTTAAAAGTGCGCCGACCTGGTCACGGGCGGTGGAGGAGCCGTTGAATGCGGGAGAGGTGTAATATGCGCTCTCCTGCTCGAGACAGACCTTCGCGCTGAGTGCGGCAATGTTGTTCGTCCCGTCTGCCTTTGCAAGGAAATCCGCATAAACCGGGTGTTCCGCGACCGATTTCAGAACCGGCACATAGCCGGAGACCATGGAAAATTCCGCCTGAAATTCCACGGTGGTGGTCAGATACTTGACGAACAGCCAGGAAGCGACGACCTCCTGCGGATTATCTTTCTTGAAGATACAGAGGCTCGGACCCTGCGAGATGACCTTCGGAGTCGACGGGTTCACCTGCGGGATAGGTGCGATGCCCACCTCGAACGGGTAGTTGCCCTGGTCGTCCTTATCGGGCCGCTGATGGGTCGCGCCGGCGGAGGAACCGATGGACATATAACTGTTGGTGGCGGACTGCTCGACAAACAGACCGGAGGTATATGCGCCATACAGAGTTTGGGTGGTCAGCCAGCCGTTCTGATACCATTCTCTGAATGTCTTGACGAAACTCTTGTTCGTATCGTTGTCGAACAGATAGTGATCGCCCGTCGCGCTGGTGTACGGGGAGCCGTACTGCTCGCACATGGTGATGAACCAGTTCGATTCGCTGTCATAGCCGAGCGGGATGCAGTCGGAATCGATCGTTTTGATCTGCGCGCAGAGTGCACCCATCTCATCCCAGGTCGTGGGGACAGAGAGATTGTGCTCTTCAAAGAAAGTCTTGTTGTAGTACAGCACCTCGGTCGACTTGGAGAGCGGCAGGGTGTACATGAGTCCGTCGCCGAACTGCTGACCCTCCGCATAATACCCTGCGATGAAGTCCGCAATCTGTGCGTCGGTCAGACCGAGCACTTCGGTCGTGCCGTCGGCTCTCGCGACCTCAATCTCGCTGGCGATGAGGTTGTCGAGCGTTACCACGGCTTTCGCCAGGTTGTAAAGTGCCACATGATCGGGATAGCAGTACGCGATGTTGGGCTGATTCCCCACATTGATCTGCGTGCTGATCTGGTCACGCACATCGTCGTAACCGCCGACCTGTTCGTGTACGATATGGATATTGGGATAGAGTTTGTTGAACTCCGTGATATAACTATCCAGAACCGTACTCAGGTTGGACCCCATGGTGTGGTAGAAGTTGATGGTGACTTCGCTACCGTCATATCCGCCTTCCGGAACATCAAAGTTTCCCCTGGTGGTGTCTTTGCCGCAGGAAGTCGTGAAGCAGACCATCCCCGAGAGCAGAGCCACCGCGAGGAAGAGAGCGAGTAATTTTCTCATGCCGTATACATCCTTTCGTATTATGAATAACAGCTTATCGTTAAATGACCGCGGTTCGCAGTCGATTAACCTTTGATACCGCTCCGACTGACACCCTTCATGATGTACTTCCTGAGGAAGACAAACACGAGGAACAGCGGGAACGAGACGATGGCGACCGCCGCCATCTGCACGGGGTAATTGGTGTTGCCCGAGTTGTCCGTGAACGCGTTACGCAACCCGTTGGTAATGAGTCGGTGCGCGTCATCGTTCGCGACCAGGCGAGGCCAGATATAGGAGTTCCACGCGCCCATCATCTTGAGAATCGTGATGGAAATCAAGGTCGGGAGCGCGAGCGGAATCATGACCTTCCACAAATACTTGAGATCGGTCGTGCCGTCCACCTTGGCGGCGAGATAGAGTTCATTCGGTATCTGCATGAAGTTCTGCCGCAAGAGGTAGATATAGAAGACGCTGACGAGGAACGGGACAATCAGAACCACATAGCTGTTCAGCCAGCCGAAGTTGCTGACCGTGCTGTAGTTGGTGATGGTGAACAGCTCGCCGGGAATCATCATGGTGGCGAGCAATGCGGCGAACAGCGTGTTTTTTCCTTTGAACTCCAGCCGCGCGAAGGCGAACGCCGACAGAACCGTAATGACGAGGGAGAGCAGCGTAGAGACAACGCCGACGAAGAGCGTGTTCAAGAACAGTCTGCCCAGTTTCGCCGTGACGAACGCATCGGCATAGTTCTTGAACAGGATGGTTCTCGGCCACAGTGTCGGGACTGCCAACCGATACTCCTCCAAAGATTTGAGGGAAGAAATAATCATCCAGTAGAACGGGAAGAGCACGATCAGAGCCATGAAAATCAGGAACGCGTAGAGCAATACCTGAACGGTGACTTTCACAATGGTCTGTTGGACGGCCACCCGTCGTACACTTTTATCCGTCGTGTCCGCCGCCACGGTTGCGGTTTCCTGCATAGTTACCTTTTCATCTTGTTTCATCTCACGGCACCTCTCAATAATGCACTCGTTTCTTGCTTACCTGCATATTGATTAAGGTAACGACAAGAATGATGGCGAAAAGAATGATGGCAGCTGCGCTGGCGCGTCCTTGGCTGTTGGTACTCAGAGAATCATAGATGAATCCGACCATGGTGTTCAGTCTGCCCGCATCGTCCGGGGGACCCATGGTTTCGCCGAAGATACCGACGATGCTCGTATACTCCTTGAACCCGCCGATGAAGCCCGTGATGACGACATACGCGAGCATGGGCGAGAGGAGCGGCACGGTGATGCGGCTGAAAATTCTTCTTCTCGGGGTGCTGTCTATCTTCGCCGCGTCATAGTACTGCTTGTTGATGCTCTGCAACCCGCCGAGCAATACCAGAATCTTAAAGGGCAAAGCATTCCAGACGATGTAGATGACCATGACCGTGATATTGGCGGCGGGACTCGAACCGGCGTTAATCCAGTTGATGGCGGTTCCACCAAAGAACTCAATCACATTGTTGATGATACCGGCGGTGGTGATAATCTGATTTGCCGTCCCATGCGCGGTACCGACGATGTTGAACATCGCCGCGAACACCATGCCGATGGCGATGGAGTTGGTCACATACGGGAGGAAGAAGATGGTCTGCAAGAGTTTCTGCAGCGGCTTGATGGAATTGAGGCACACCGCGATGAGCAGCGCGAGGAAGGTCGAGATCGGAACGGTCAGGACACACAGAAGGACGGTGTTCTTCAGACAGTTTAAGAATCTTTTATACTGAATGACCTTGATGAAGTTGCCCAGTCCGAACGAGAAGGTGGCTCCGCCTTTCGCGGCGAGTCCGCTGTACCCCTCCAAAAACGCCATACGCACCGTGTTGATGATCGGCCATACGGTGAAGATGCACAGGAGAATGATCGCGGGCAGAAGATACAGCCACGCTTTCCATTTGTCGAATTTTTTATACATTTGATTGACGCAGAACCCCTGCCACACCCATTTCACGCAGAAGGTGCGCCAAAACTTATCGACAAAGAAGTTTTTGATTGCGCTTCCGACTTTTGCCATATCACTCCACCTCGGGGTAAAGTCTCTCTTCGGTCTCTGCCGAGAAGAGGAATACTTTGTGGGGTTTGAGAGAGAATGTAACGGTCTCGCTCGCAGTATCAATGGCGGTGTCCGCATCGACGATGGAGCGGATGGTGGGGCTGACCATCGCATCATTTTTGGAGACGATGCTCACATCGCGTCCCATGACTTCCACGCTCGTGAGTTTACAATGAAGCGTGCCGTTCGGGTCGACGATGAAGCCCTCGGGACGAATCCCGACATAGACATCGGCATCCGCGATGCCCTTGACCTTCATCACCGCGTCCTCGCCGATATACAGCGTCTCGTCTTTCACGGTCCCCCGGAACACATTGATGGGCGGGGTGCCGAGGAACTTCGCTACAAAGAGGTTGGTCGGGTCGTCGTACACCTCCTGCGGTTTCCCACTCTGCTGCATGACCCCCGCCTTCATCACGACGATCATGTCGGAGATGCTCATCGCCTCTTCCTGGTCGTGGGTGACGAACACGGTGGTGATCCCGGTCTCGCGCTGGATTCTCCGAATCTCCTCTCTCGTCTGGAGACGCAGACGGGCGTCGAGGTTAGAAAGAGGCTCATCGAGGAGTAGAACGCGAGGCATCTTCACGAGTGCCCGTGCGATCGCAACGCGCTGTTGCTGTCCGCCGGAGAGTTCGCTCGGTTTGCGGTCCATGAGTTCGTCGATCTGGACGAGCCGTGCCGCCTCGTATGCTCTCTCCAACATCTGTTCCTTGGTGAGCCGGTCTTTCCCTTTCATGTTCTGCAAAGGGAAGAGAATATTCTGTTTTACGGTCATATGCGGATAGAGCGCATAGTTCTGGAACACCAGTCCTACGCCTCTGTTCTCGGGGGAGAGTTCGGTCACATCGTCATCCCCGAAGAAAATCTTGCCCGCGGTCGGTTTCTGTAACCCGCTGATCATATAGAGCGTGGTACTCTTCCCGCATCCGGAGGGTCCGAGAAGTGCGACGAGTTTCCCGTCCGGGACCTCATAGGAAAAGTCGTTGACTGCGACGACTTCCTCGCCTTTTTTATTGCGGCTGGGGAAAATCTGGGTCAGATTTTGCAACACAATTTTCATGGCTGTACCTTTTATTTCCTTCTTTTATTATGAATCCTAAGTGATGCGGGGGATCCGTCGCCGCCTCAGTATGCCTGCTTGGCAGCTTTCTCGGCGGAAACCTTCTTTTTATATTCAATCATCTCTTCGACAGAAGAGAAAATCATCTGACTGGAAATGTCCACGGCGACCGTGCCGGCAAGAATGTCATGAATCAGGGAATTGGTGTGCGTGGCAATGACAAGAATGAGCTCCAGGAGGGCGATGAGTCCCAGGATGATGGTGCCGACGAATCCCGCACTGCCGAAGACAATCAGGATGACAATCAGGGCGGGCACCATGGTCTCGATGGTGTATTTCCCGAGGAAAGTGCGGATGAAGAGGGAGACCGTACTCACCCTGACACCGTCGGTACGCATGAGTCCGATTCCGAAAATCTTTTTGCCGAGCGTTTGTCCGTTCTTAAAAATCAAGGGAATAATAAACTCCAAGACAAGGTACCCAATGAGGACGCTGACGGAGGTGATGACGAGGGTCAGGTTCACGAGCATATTGTAGGCGTAGACCGCTTCCGGGTCGGCAGACAGGGCTTCGTATGCCTCTTGATACCGTTGCAGTTCCTCTTCGGTCAGGGTTTGGTATTCTTCATCCGTGATATTGAAGACAACACCGTATTCGGCTTCGTACCTGTCGTAGCATCCCTGCATCCTGTCGGAGTATCCGTCATATCCGAGTATCACGGAAAGGAGAAACGCCACGCCTACGATGAGAATGCCGGTGATGATGATATCGAATAGGAAAGCGGAAATCCTTTTCCACATACTTGCCTTTTGTAAATCAAGCATCCATTCTTCCTCTCTTGGGGGCTATCCATAAAGAATGCGCCGAAACGAAATCAACAAGAAGACATCAACGGCGCAGACAAAAGTCACAATATGTAATCATAAAAAACAGCATCAAAAGACGTTCATGGACTTTTCGGTGCTCTCCATATAATAAAATAGCACATAATTCATCAAAAATCTACACTTTTTTTAATTTTATATGTTACTTACATTTTCCATTAGTATTTTCTTCTATGCCGTAAGGTCTGCGGCTCCTATCTTATGGGACTTTTTCACTCTGCGGGACTGTTTTTTCATAGCGCTCGGCGGGCTGTTCTGTCGTCTCTTTTCGGGATGCCCGTTCCGCGAGAATCGCGGATGCCCGATTCCCCGCCCCGCGTCCTCCCGGGTTCGCCATCCGCAGGCGCACCGCCCGCGAGTGGATTGTCACAAGAAGTGCAACGATTGAGGTATGTTCACCGTGAAGTCCTTCTCCGTCTCGAACCGCAAAAGATACCGAGTCATGCATTCTTGCTTCTCTTACTCCTCATCCACCGCTCACCTATGCCTTCTCCCGTGGGAGAAGGTGGCAGCCATCGGCTGACGGATGAGGCGTTTCACAACGGTTTCAAGTTAGGCGCAAAGGATTGTTTTTTCATTTCCGACTCCTCATCCACCGCTCACGCGGTCCCCCTTCTCCCACAGGAGAAGGCAATTCAAAGTACAGGACGGCACCATGGTCGGGATTTGCACTTTACATAATGATTCACTCTGTGTTGTGGTTTCGTGACCGCAGGTTTGCGGTATGAGTTTTTCTTTTCCGTGTTGCACTTGATAGTATTTCTCCCCAAAAAACAGAAAAGACACTCCTCTCGGAGTGCCTTTTGGAGCTGATAATGGGATTCGGACCCATGACCTCGTCATTACCAATGACGTGCTCTACCGACTGAGCTATATCAGCATCAAGCGCATGAGGTATTATAACAAACCCCTTTTTCTTTGTCAAGAGTGCAAAGAAAAATAATTGTATTTCCCCGATTGCGTCGTACCCTCCCCCGCCCCGCCCGTGAGAAAAAACGGATATTTCTCCTCTCTCGCCCCTCTCTTGCCCCTCTGATTATTCTTTTGTATTCCGCGATTTCTTCTTGTTTCTCTCGTACTCCACGGTTGCTTCTTGTATCTCTCGTATTCCGCGGTTGCTTCTTGTATCTCTCGTATTCCGCGGTTACTTTCTGTTTCTCTCTGCCCCCTTGTTTTCCTTTTGCTTCCTCTCCTCCCTCTTTTTCCCGCTTTGTTCCCCTTTTGTTTTCCGGCGTTTTTTCTATGTTTTAGCACTCTCAACGTCAGAGTGCTAACATTTACAATGTGTTCATAATTCTCACATAAATTGTACATAATACTCTCCTACGATAGAGACAAAGAAACAGCGGGAGAGCGCGGACTCTTTCCCCGCCCCGCGTGTTTTCATTGCCGCCTGTCGGCAAAGGAGGAACCATGAACACCCAAAGATTTACACAAAAAGTCAGCGCCGCCCTCGGCGACGCACAAAGCATAGCCGCCCGTGAGGGGAACCAGCAACTCGAAGAAGTCCATCTTCTCGCGGCGCTGCTCTCGGACCCCGACGGTCTCGCCGTCGGCATCTTCTCTCGTATGAATGTCAACACCGCCGCAGTCAAACGCGATCTCGATGCTGCCATCGCGCGTCTGCCCAAAGTCGGCGGGAGAGCCACCGAGGTCGGGAAGGTCTATGTCTCCGCGGCACTCGAAGCCGCCCTGACGGCAGCCGAACAGAAAGCCGACGAGATGAAAGACGAATATCTGTCGGTCGAGCATCTGCTGATCGGTCTCGTCGAGAAAGCCGACCGCACCCTCGCCCCCATCCTGAAGCAGTACGGCATCACACCCGACGCACTTCTCACCGCCGTGAAAGCGGTGCGCGGGAACAGCCGCGCCACGGGCGATAACCCCGAGGCGACCTACGATGCCCTGAAAAAGTACGGGCAGGACCTCGTCGAGGCGGCGCGGGCGCAGAAACTCGACCCCGTCATCGGTCGAGACGACGAAATCCGAAATGTGATTCGGATTCTCTCGCGAAAGACCAAGAATAACCCCTGCCTCATCGGGGAGCCCGGCGTGGGCAAGACCGCCGTCGCAGAGGGGCTCGCACAGAGAATCGTCCGCGGCGATGTGCCGGAGAACCTAAAAAACCGCACCGTCTTTTCGCTCGACATGGGCGCGCTCGTCGCGGGGGCGAAATACCGCGGCGAGTTTGAAGAGCGGCTCAAAGCCGTCCTCTCCGAGGTCAAAGCGTCCGAGGGCAAAATCATCCTCTTCATCGATGAACTGCATACCATCGTCGGCGCGGGTAAGACCGACGGCGCGATGGACGCGGGGAATTTGCTGAAGCCCATGCTCGCCCGTGGGGAACTGCACTGCATCGGCGCGACCACCCTTGACGAATACCGCAAGTATATCGAAAAGGATGCCGCCCTCGAAAGACGGTTCCAGCCCGTCATCATCGATGAGCCGTCGGTCGAGGACACCATCTCCATTCTCCGTGGGCTCAAAGAGCGGTACGAGGTCTATCATGGCGTGAAAATCCATGACAACGCCCTGATTGCCGCCGCCACCCTGTCGCATCGATATATCACCGACCGTTTTCTCCCCGATAAAGCCATCGACCTCGTGGATGAAGCGTGTGCGCTCATCAAGACCGAGATGAACTCCATGCCGACCGAAATGGACGAGATTTCCCGCCGTATCATGCAACTCGAAATCGAAGAAGCGGCACTCTCCAAGGAAACCGATAAACTCTCCGCCGAGCACCTCGACGAAATCCGCCGTGAACTCGCGGAAGATCGCGAGACCTTCGCCGGTATGAAAGCGAAATGGGAGAGCGAGAAAGAGTCCATCGGTCGCGCGCAGAAAATCCGCGAGGAAATCGAGGCGACCAATGCCGCCATCGAGCAGGCGCAGAACGCCTACGACCTGAACCGCGCGGCGGAACTGAAATACGGCAAACTCCCGAGTTTGCAGAAACAACTCGCGGAGGCCGAGGCCGCGGAGGGGAACGCCACCACCCTGCTCCGTAACGCGGTCACGCAGGAGGAGATCGCGCGGATTGTCGCCCGCTGGACGGGGATTCCCGTCTCCAAACTGATGACGGGCGAGCGCGAGAAGATCCTCCACATGGAGGAGATCCTGCACCGCCGCGTGATCGGGCAAGACGAGGCGGTCTCGCGGGTCGCGGATGCCATTCTGCGCTCGCGTGCGGGCATTCAGGACCCCAACCGCCCGATCGGTTCCTTCCTCTTCCTCGGACCCACGGGCGTCGGGAAAACCGAACTCGCGAAAGCCCTCTGTGAAGCCCTCTTCGACGATGAAAAGAACCTCATTCGTATCGATATGTCCGAGTATATGGAGAAATATTCGGTCTCGCGTCTCATCGGTGCGCCTCCCGGATATGTCGGCTATGACGAGGGCGGACAGCTCACCGAAGCGGTGCGCCGTCATCCCTATTCGGTGGTCCTCTTCGACGAAATCGAAAAGGCGCATCCCGATGTCTGGAACATCCTGTTGCAGGTGCTCGACGACGGCAGAATCACCGACAGTCAGGGACGGACGGTGGACTTCAAGAACACCATCCTCATCCTGACCTCCAACCTCGGCTCCGAG
>JAQYLJ010000053.1 GCA_028720145.1 Clostridia bacterium | reverse complement strand
AGTCTCTCTTGCGCTCATCGCGGTGTTCCTCGTGGTGTCGGTCACCACTTACTCATGGTTCGCGAACGCCGAGCGGACGCGGGCGACCGGACTTCATGTCAGCGCCGACGAGAATTTCAACGATTCTGCCGTGCGGCTCTGCCCCGTGACGGAAATCAGCGGAGACGACTATGTATTTCTGAGCGGGACTTCGGTCTCCTCGCTCCCGAAATACGATAAGTACAATATCGATGTGTCGGAATACGAGCGCGCCGCGGTCATGATGATCTCGTTCACCACGGTGGCGACGGGCATCAATCTGACCCTCACGACCGAGACCCCGTTCGACGAGAGCACCATCACGGGCGGGACGGCCGACTATCTCAGCAATGTGGTGAACTTCTATCTCGTGGATACGGTCACCGCCGCGGGTGGCTCGGACTCCCAAATGACGGCGACGGTACAGCCGGAGTCGGTATTCGGCTTTGTTTCCAAAACGCAGAACCCAGACGGCTCCTCTTCGTTTGTGAAACGAAATGAGATCGCCGTCCTGTCGAATTATCCCGTCTCGCCCGACGAGCGGACCCATGTCCTCTATCTCATCATGGTCTACAACACCGAGGTCGCGGAGTATTTTGCTCCTTCTCTGACCGGCGATGTGGTGTTTGCGAGCGACATTTCGATTCATCTCGAAAGGGCGGGCGGGATATGAAACGAATTTTAGTCGCATCCATTCTGTGTGTCGCCCTGCTCGGATCCGCCGCCTTCTCATTCGCTTGGTTTTTCTCTGCAGGCGCACAGTTCCCCGACTGTTCGGCGACGCTCACCGCCGCCTATTTCGCGGGCGGAAACGGCACGAAGGACAGCCCGTACGAAATCAACGCGCCCATCCACCTCTATTACCTGACATGGTTACAGCACAAGGGGGCGTTCGATGGGGAGACCCACTATTTCAAATTGACATCCGACGTGGATATGGGGGCGGAGACCTCCCCCGTAACGGGTGCCATCCCCCCGATCGGCAGTACCGACCACCCCTTTCAAGGATATTTCGACGGACAGGGCTACACCATCTCGAACCTCTGGGTTTCATCCGACCCCGACGACTGGCGGCAGAAGCCGGATTCCTACGACCCGACGAAGATCGGTCGGGATATCGGGATGTTCGGCTATGTTGAGAAAAGTACCGACGATGTGACCTATGTGGGCAATTTCTATCTGGAAAAAGTCGAAGTCACCACCGATGTGACCGCGACCGACGGCTCTGTCGGCATTATCGCGGGCAAGGTGAACGCGTCTGTCAGCGAGATCGGGGTCATCGGTGCGAAGATCACCGCCAAGAGCGGTGCCGTCCCCGTCAGCGACTACTCGCTCATCGGGAAGACGGATGCCGAAGTCATCTGGACGGACGCTCCCGGCTCTTCCGGCTCGGGAGGAAGTCTCTCGATTCAGCCGAACAACACCGACGCCGACAGCCCGTATCGGATCACCGACGCATTCACGAGCGGAAACGCGGGAGCCACCCTGAAAAACGATAAGCAGGCGGTGCCCGGCGCGAGTGCGGACACGGCGTATTTTCTCGATAGCACCACCTCGAACAGCATCAAGATCTCCTCGGGCTCTCTCAACGGCTGCTGGCTCTACAACACGACCATCAGTTATCCCGCGTATGTTGCGGGCGGCTCTTTCACGCAGAACTCTTCCACCACCGCCAACCGCACGACCATCCTCGAAGGGAGCACCACGGGCTGGACGAAGAATCCCACATCGGTCGACGCGTCCAATCAGGAAAAAGCCGACTTCTACGCGTACTACCGGAAGTGGGCGCGCAGCGCAAAGCATATCAAGTTCGGTCAGGCGCTCACCATCTACGACGGCATGAATCCGGACAATCTCCAAAACTGCGTTTGGTTCACGCCGCGGGCGGCGGGGAAATGTGTCCTCGCGTTCGCGCATCAGCGCAACAACACGACCGACTACATGAGTCTGTTCCGCTACAAACGCGGCGGGACGGAGAGCGCACCCGAGATTACGCAATTGCAAGAACTGCGCTTCCAACTGACGAAAAGCCACGGGAACAAGAGTGTCAACTACTACGAGATCGCGCTCTCGGAGGACGACCTGCAGTACGAGTATGTCATCGGGCGCGGGTATGGGGATGTGGGGAACGCCGCATTCTTCTACATGATGCTGGCGGGCTCGGACGAGTATTCCGGCACCGCGCCGTCCGGGACGGGAAAAGTGCTGGAAAAAATCGACTTCCTCTCGGCTTCTCCCTCGAGCTTCGACACCATCCACCTGCCCGTCCTCGCGATCAATGACGGCACGACCACCGCTGTCAGCGGGACTCTGCAAACATTTTATTACGCCGTCTTTGCGGACGAACTCGTCCACTACTACACCGACGGCAATGTCCCCGTGAGCGAGACGACGCTCTCCTCTTTAGGTGCCGACGGCACGCGGGAGACGAGTGCCGACGGGTTCCCCGCCATCTCAAACAATCCCGTCCCCTAGACGGACGCTCCCGTGCGTGGCTGCCACAAAAGTGTTTCGGAACAGAAATAAAAATAGATTTGAGGAAAACAGTATGAACGCGAAAGCAAAAAGAACCGTCAAAATCGTCGTCAATGTGCTTCTGTGGGTGTATCTTGTCCTTGCCCTCGTCATGACCATTGTCGCGTTTTCCGCGCAGGCGAGCAACGCGGGGTACCCGAAATTCGGGAACACCTGCTTTTTGACCGTTTCCTCCGATTCCATGAACGGTCCCGACGGATTTAAGAAGGGCGACCTGATCGTCTCGCACGTCCTGACCGACGAGGAGAAGAACAATCTGCAAGTCGGCGATGTAGTGACCTTCTATGCCGATCTCCCGGGAGACGGCACGACCGAGAAAGTGCTGAACACCCACCGCATCATCGAGAGAAAAGTGGCGGAGAACGGCGCTGTCACCTATGTTACGCAGGGTGACAACCGAGAGGTGTCTTTCGCGCCCGACGCACCCATCAGACCCTCGGATATCGAGGCGAAGTGGAACGGGAAACGCATCGGCGGCATCGGTGCCATCCTGTCGTTCTTGCGCAGCAGCACGGGATTCCTCGTCTGCATCGTGCTCCCGCTCGCGGCGTTCTTTATCTATGAGCTGGTCGTGATGATCAACACCATCAACAAGATCCGCAACAAAGATAAAAAGCAGATCACCAAAGAGGACGAAGAACTCATCAAGCAGCGCGCGGTCGAAGAATACCTCGCCCGTCAGGCGAAGCAAGACGCCGGACAGGACGGCACGACTGCGGACGACGACGCCCCCGAGGCGAATCCCGCCGACTCCGACGAGAAACGGGATTCGTAAGACCCCCGCGGGCACTCTGACATTGATTTCGGGCTGAAAAACAGGCACCGAAGTCCTTTCTTGCGCTTATTGGAGGCATTATGGACGCATTTTTGAACTGGTTTTTTGCCTTTATCACCACCATGTTCAGCGGCATCTGGCAGGGCATCAAATCGTTCTTCCTCGGCATCATTCACATTTTTGATTTCGGCATCTACTTCGGACTGTTCTCGAAGTATCAGAGCGGGTTCGGCGTCGGCGGCTGGATCCTCGCCGTGCTCTCGCTCATTCTCGTATACGCGTTCTGGCTCGGACTGGTCTTTCTTCTGGTCCTCGGCATCCGCAGATTCTTTCGCTATCGCGCGTCGCTCGCCGTCAACGAGGATCTCCTGGACGAGATTTCCGTGTTGCAAAAAGAGGTTGCGCGCCTCACCAAAGAGAAAGAATGCATCATCGGACTGAAAACCGGCGGAACCGCGGGAGACGAGGGCACGGCAGGGGCGGACGGAGACGCAGACGATGCGACCGAGACGCATCACGGCGAATTGCTCGGCGCGACCGACCTCTCGGCGACCGACAAGGCACAGACGGGAGAGCCGCGGTTCTACCGGCTCGCCGCAGTGGACGAAAAATATACGAACTTTGTGCCGCCCGTGTACGAGGATGAGGGGGTGACCCTCACCGACCTCTGCGAGGATCTGCGCAACTATGCGTGCAGCAGCTCGCACCTCTATTATGAGATTAAGACCATTCGGCTGATGATAGCGGGACTGGCATCGACCAAGATGATTCTGCTCCAAGGCATCTCCGGGACCGGTAAAACCTCGCTCCCGTATGTCATGGGCAAGTATTTCGAGAACGGCGCGACCATCGCATCGGTGCAGCCCTCGTGGAGAGATCGCTCCGAGCTGTTCGGGTTCTTCAACGAGTTCACCAAGAAATTCAACGAGACCGAGGTTCTGCGGCGCATCTACGAATCGGCGTACACCGACGATATCAATATCATCGTCCTCGACGAGATGAACATTGCACGTGTGGAATACTACTTCGCGGAAATGCTCTCGATTCTGGAAATGCCCGACCCCGAGGAATGGAAAATCCAGTTGGTTCCGTCCGTCTGGCCGAACGACCCCGTTCTGCTCACCGACGGGAAACTGAAGATTCCTCAGAATGTCTGGTATATCGGGACGGCGAACAACGACGACTCGACCTTCGCCGTGTCGGATAAGGTCTACGACCGCGCATTTGTCATCAATCTCGACAGTAAGGGCGTGCCGTTCGATGCCCCCGAGACCAAGGCGAGAAGAATCAGCTATCACTGCGTGGAAGCTCTGTACCGAAAAGCCGTGCAGGAGCATCCCGTCTCGGATGAGACGCTCGGGAAGATCGAGAAGCTCGATAACTATGTGATCGAGCATTTCCGCGTGGCGTTCGGGAACCGAATTATGAAACAACTCAAAGTGTTCGTCCCCGTCTATATCGCGTGCGGCGGCGACGAGACCGAAGGGCTCGACTATTTGCTCGCGACCAAAGTGTTCCGCAAATTCGAGAGTTTGAACTTGGGTTTGATCCGCGACGAGATCAAGGGTCTTATCAACTTTTTGGACGCGACTTTCGGCAAGGATCGCATGACCGAGTGTATCGCGTTCCTGAGACGACTGCAAAAGTCGTATTGATTTTGCGCCTCGCGCCCGTACGCCCGCGAGGTGGTCCGCAGCGGTTCGGCGTAGATAAGGAGACTGTATTTTGGACGGCGAGAGAACCTATCGGGAACAACTGAATCATTCGCCGGACGGCTCCGCCCCGTCACCGTCCGACGGTGCGGGAGCGCCTACTTGGGAACGGGGAACGCTCACGCGGGATTCCCGCGACATCCGACGGGCGCTCGGTCTTTTTCGGGAGGGCACCGGCACCGTCGAGGTGAAAAAACGCTGGATGCTGAAAGCCATCGACGAGACCTGGGTGACGATGATCGAGGACACCATTCCGTCGATCGATGTCATCATCCGCCACCCCGGGAAACTGCTGGAAGAAAATGAGGAGCTGCGCGCGGTCGAGCAGGTGAGACGGGTCACGCCCCGTTCGGTTCAGCATCTGTCGCAGCATACCGATCTCATCAACGAGATTCGACCCGACGGCTCGGTGATACCCTCGAAACTGCTGAATGTCTATCAGGACGAAACGGTACTCACCTACGAGAACCGTTTTCTCAATACTCTCATCAACCGTTTGTACGCCTTTGTCTGTCTGCGCGTCGATGCCGCGGAAGAGTGCGGCACGGACGAGAAGCTGTCTTCGCTCTCGTTTGAACAGCCGTTTGCCGACGGGGACGTGCATGGGAAAGTCTCGCTCCGCATCGAGCTGTCCGAAAAGCCGAATGAGAACGAGATTGTTAAGAACTATGTCTATTCGGGAGACCTCTGGAAGCGGGTCCTCCGCGTCAAGAGTCTCGTCACCTCTTATATGACTTCCCCCTTCTCGCAGATGATGGGGAAGAACTTTGTGCGTCCGCCCGTAATGCGGACGAATCTGCTGCTCAAAAATGTCGATTTTCGCCGCTGTCTCGCGCTGTGGGAGTTTCTTGAAAGCTACGAGAACCTCGGGTATGAAACCCTCGTGAAAGAAGAGACAGAGACCATTTCCGACGCGCGTGTTCGCGCGTATTACGAGACCTTTGCGGAGCAGTATCTGCTGTTTGAGGGGCATCTCGGCACCCGCGTGGGCGATACAACCCCGCACGACCTGTCCGACGGTGAGACGATCCCGTACCGCGTGAGGACCGAGCCGGATCCCCTTTCTCCGCGCGACTTCACCTATACCGACAAGCTGCCCGATCTGTGCCCCGACGACAGGGAGGCGCCGGGCGAGATGCAGGACAGGATCGATTATGCCGTTCGTGTCGCCATCGCCGCGGACAGAATCCTCGCCGAGCGAGAACGGGAGAGAAAAAAGCACGAGGCGGAGCCGCGTTTCCGCTACCGCTATTCTTTCCTCGCGCGTCTCATCCTCGCGGGCGACCCCGTGCAGGACCATTATACCGAAATCAAAAACTATCTGCTCTCTCACGAAAAAGTCAAGTCTCGCGTGAGCTGGGAACACGAATCCTATTCGGTCGGGCGTAAGAAATGCGCCCGCCTGAATGTCAAGGGGAAGACGCTGTTCGTCTACTTGCCGCTTACGGTCGGGGAGGTCGATGAGAAATACCGCCTGACTGCGGTCTCGGGCACGATTGCCGAGCAGGGATTCCCGTCGCTCCTCCGCGTCAAAACGGCGCGCGGGGTGAAGAATGCACTCGCGCTCATCGACCGCGTGATGGCGGGGCTCGGGATTGGGAAGCCGTCACGGCTCCGCTCGGACGACTATCACTTGCCTCTCGCCACCCGGGAAGAGATGGCGATGCGCGTGCCGCCTCTTGTGAAGATTCTCGGGGGAGACCCGACGGGCGAGGAGAACGCACCGACCCCCGCGACCGCACCCGACACCGTTATCGAGCCTTCGGTCTCGCCCGTTGAGAATATCGCCGTGGCTGAACCGTCCGGGGCGCCGACCGTGGACGAGGACGCAGGAGAGGTCTGCGCCGAGGGAGAAACGACATTCCGCTATCGCTACTCATTCCTCGCGCGTCTCATCCAGGCGGAGCCGTCTTTGCAGGCGTTTTACGGAGAAATCAAGAACCATTTGCTGTCGTTCGCGACTGTTCGGGCGGGGATGGCGTTTGGGTACGAGAGATTCCACACGGGCAGGCGCACGCTTGTCAAAATGAAGATGCGCGGAAAGGCGCTCTACCTGTACTGCGCCCTCTCTCCCGCGAACTATGTCGGGAAGAAATACGGGGTGAAAGACCTGTCGGACGGCGGGAAAACCCCCGAGCTGCCGCTCCTTATGAAGGTGAAATCGGCGCGCGGGGTGAAATACGCGAAAGAGATCGTCAGTGACCTGATGCGGGCATATGGTCTCCAAAAGACCGAGACCCCTTCGGTCGACTATACCCGCCCGTACCAAACCACCGAGGAACTCGCGAATCTGCCCGAGCCGCTCGTCAAGATAATCCCCGTTGCGCGCGGAACGGATTATTTCGCGACACGCAACGCGCAGGGACACCCGACCGAGGACGGCGGGGAGGATGACGATGCGTAAAAAAAGCGCGGTCAAAATCGTCCTGAATGTTTTGTTCATCCTGCTGATGGCGGGAATCTGCATCTGTATTGCGCTCGGGGTCTATTCTCGGGTGACGGGGAAAAGCGTACTTCCGTATTCGGTGCTGTGGGTGCTGACCGACAGCATGGAGGATACCATTCCCGCGCGGAGCTACATTCTCGTCAAGCGGGCGGAACCCGGAGAGATACGGGTGGGTGACATCATCACGTTCCGCTCGCGGGATGCGGCGCTGGGCGGCAGTCTCAACACGCACCGCGTGACCGAGATTGTCGGGGATCACGAAGCCTTCGTCACCAAGGGGGACCGCATGGGGGCGGCAGTCGACCCGCAGAAGGTGCTCCCCGAAGACATACAGGCGGTCTATGTACGGAATTTGCCCGTACTCACTTTTTTCGGGCGGGTGTTTACCTCGCCCGTCGGATTTGTCATCTGTCTTCTTCTCATGCTTGCCGGAATGGCGTTCTGGTTCTGCCGCTACTTTCTGCAATTGCGGAAAGCCTCCAAACAGGCAGTATTCGACCGCCTGGTAGAAGAAGAGGTGGCGCGGCTCGAAGAGAACGAGCGGAAGCGCAAAGAGAGCCACCCGCAGGACGGGGACGACTCTCACAAGTCCGATTGATGCGTATTCTATTTCCCACGGCGGATTGACCGACCGAATACCGACCGTGGTCGGTCACGGAAGCGACAAGGAGGCATACTTTGCGAAAACGATTCTCCGATTACGGTAAAACCGTTCTCATGGCGATTCTCGCCGTAGTCAGCACGGTATTGCTCATCGCCGCCATCTCCATGCTGTCGAGCTATTCGGAAGACCTCGCGGTACGCGCGGTGTCGGAAGCACAAATACGCACGACCGAGGAAAAAGAGAAGGTGTATGAGCGACTGACCGACTACACCTCGCGTGCGGTGAGTATGGCGCTGCTGCTCTCCGACTGCGAGGACGAATATGCGGTCTATAACACGGTCTCCGATATCAGAAGCAAGACCGAGTATCGCGATGTCCGTATGGTGCGCTATTTCGTGGGAGATACGCTGTATACCGATAGCGGCACGGAATTTACCGGTACGGATGCCGCGCGGGCGTACCGTGCGGCGTATCCGAATACGCCCGGGTATATCGGCGTTTTCGACGACAATTCCTCTTCGGAGGGCACGATGAGCATGATCGGGTTCTACGCCCCCGTCTCCGCGGATTCGTTTGCGGATGCGGTCGTGCTCTACTATCCGCGGCAGAAGCTCACCACGCTGTTTTCGACCGACGACGGGGGCGCGGACGCGGAGTTTTCGGTCCTCGCTCTGGATAACGACAAAAATGAGATTCTGGTCGGCGGTGAGGATCTGTCCACACCCAGCATCAAGGAGACCCTGCGCCTGCTTTCGGGCGACGCAGAGCGGGTGAACGAGGTCGTCAGACTGATTCACGAGGGGGTCGACGGCACCGTCAGAATGAAGATTCAGGCGAAACGGTATGTCGTTTCGGTCTGTGCCGACCGCGAGAAGATGAATGATCTCGCGATTGTGGAGCTGTATGCCGAAGATATCCTATGTGCGAACAGTCTCGACCTCGTCGACACCATTCTGATGATCATTATCCTGTTCGCTTTCATCGCGGTCGCCGTGATTGTCTATCTTGTTCTGCACAGCATTCGCCGCAAAAAAGCGTTCTATAATATGGAGACGATGGATACCGAGCTCCAATGCCCGAACCGTCGCGGCTTTGAGACCTTGGCGCAGAAGACTTTGGGGCGGAACAATTTGGTCGCGTCCGACTTCTTCATCATCGCCATGCACCTGCGGCACTATAAACATATCAAGGATTCCTTCGGCGAGGAAGAGACCGCGCGTCTGCTCAGCCATCTGACGACCGCCATCTCGAAGATGATCGGCATTGAGGAAAACTACGGGCATTGTTACGACGGGGAATTTGTCCTGTTGCTCCACGCGAGAGACAGAGACGAACTGGTCGCCCGTCTGAAAACCCTCGCGTATCTCGCCAATCAGTATCGGGGCACGCACAAGTTCGATATCATTCTGCGATTCGGCATCTATGAGATTGACCCCACGGAGAACATCACGGTTCCGCAGGCGATCGATTTTGCCACCGAGGCGAACACGCTGACCCACGCCACCGTGCAGAATGTCAGTATGCAGTTCAACTTTTACAGCAAAGAGTTGCGCGAGATTCGCCTGATGAACGAAGATATGGAACTGCGGATGGAAGGCGCTCTGAAAGACGGGGAATTCCAGTTGTTCTATCAGCCGAAATACAATTTGCAGCTCGGCAGACAGGACGGCTGTGAGGCGCTCGTCAGATGGTACGACCCGAAGACCAAAAAGTTCAATCCGCCGGCACTCTTCATGCAGCTGTTCGAGACCAACGGATTCATCGTGCGAATCGATAAATATGTCTATTCCAAAGTGTGCGAGTATATCAGTTACTCCATCGCGCACGGCAGGACGGTGTACCCCGTGTCGGTCAACGTCTCGCGTATCACCGCGGTACAGCCGGATTTTATCGATTACTATTATAAGGTCAAGACGAAATACGGCATCTCGGACGGTCTCATCATGATTGAGTTTACCGAGAGTTTCGCTTATGAGGACTATACGACCCTGCGCGCGATCGTCGACGGTTTGCACGCCAAAGGGTTTAAGTGCTCCATCGACGACTTCGGGTGCGGGTATTCCTCGTACAGAATTTTGAAGTCCTTGCCCATGGACGAGATCAAACTCGATAAATTCTTCCTCGAAAAGAGCGATTCGGAGGTGCGTGATGAGGCGATTTTCAAGAGCATCATCGCCCTCGCGAAGAACCTCGGCATGAAAGTCACACAGGAGGGCGTCGAGACCAAAGAGGACCTCGATCGTCTCATCGCACTCGGGTGCGACGCGGTACAGGGATACTACTACTCGTATCCGCTGCCGCTCTCGGACTATATCGTCTTTGTCGCGAATACCCATGAGCATGACCTCATCGACAAAAAGGACCTGACCGAGTCCCTGCTCGGTGAGTGAGGAGCCGTATTCCACGGCTCCGCGCGGATAGAAACCCGTATTTCACGGCTCCGCGCGGAATTTGAATCCCCGCTCCGAGAAGCGGGAAAAACCGAGATGAGAAAAACCGAAAGACAATAGAAATAGCGCGGACTCCGAGGAGCGGAGTCCGCGTTCTTTTTATCGGTTCTTATTTGGAACCCATGATTCCCGTCGCCCGATGCCCGTTTTTCATACGGCGGATGCCGTCGGGCGGGTCAATAGGTGTTCTTCTTGATTTTCAGGGTGCGGTAGAGGGTCTGATAGGACGCGTGGCGGGAGGGGGCAATATTCCCATTTGCGACGGCGCGGGCAATCGCGCACTCCCGTACCCCCTCGCCCGTATGGGTGCAGTCGGGGTAGCGGCACTGCCCGCGGTAGGGCGCAAAGTCGCGGAATGCGTCGAACAGGTCGTCGAGCGTGAGGAAGTCGAACCGCATGAAGTCCAGCATGGAGAACCCGGGGGTATCGGCGAGGAAGCCGGTGTCGGGCGAGTCCGAGAGCGGAAAGAGTTCGACATGGCGGGTAGTGTGCCGCCCGCGCTCGATGCGGTGGGAGATATCGTTTGTCGCGAGGTGGAGATGCGGGAACAGGCAGTTCATGAGCGTGGACTTCCCGACCCCGGACGCGCCCGCGAAGGCGGCGCTCTTGCCCCCCGTCAGGTGTTCGTGCAAATACGCTTTGAGCGCGTCGGTGCCGGTGCCCGCCGCCCCCGAGACGGGGAATACCGTGAAGCCCGCCTGACGGTAGAGGTCGGTATAGTGCGCGCTCGCCGCCTCGTCGCAGTCGGACTTGGTGACGACAAGACAGGGTTCTATCCCGTTGTGCTCGGCGATGGCGAGCAGTTTATCGAGGGTTTCGAGTACCGGGGTCGGGCGGACGGCGGCAATCACGCAAAAGAGGTAGTCGAGGTTTGAGAGCGGGGGACGGATGAGGGAATTTTTCCGCGGGAGAATCTCGTCGATGACCGAGGTATTCTCGGGGTCGGCAGGGTCGAACTTCACCGACACCATATCCCCGACCTCGACCTTCTCCTCTTCGTGGCGGAAAATCCCCCGCGCACGACAGGAGACGCGACGGACGGAATCCCCGTCCGTGACGCGAATCTCGTACAGTCCGCCCAGTCCTTTCAGGACTTTCCCGAGTAAGGCATCTTCCATCCTAATTACGATTCCTCTCGTTTTTCTTGTTCGGTGTGTTTTTTGCGGAGTTGCCCGCAGGCGGCATCAATGTCCGCGCCCAGACGGCGGCGCACCGTCGCGTTGATGCCGCGCTCGGAGAGCCGTCTCGCAAACGCGTCTGCACTCTCGCGGCTCCCGTGGCGGAAGCCCGTCTCTTTGACTTCGTTCACCCGAATCAGGTTGACATGAATCGGGATTTTCCCGAGTGCGCCGCGCAGGGTACGGGCGAGCATATCCGCGTCCTCGGGGCGGTCGTTCTGTCCCGCAATCAAGGTGTATTCAAAGGAGATGCGCCGCCCCGTCTTGGCGTAATAGTCGGCGCAGGCGGTGAGGAGCGCCTGAATGGGATAGACTTTGTTTATCGGCATGATCTGCGAGCGCGCTTCATCGGTCGCGGCGTGTAAGGAGACCGATAGAGTGATGGGGAAGTCCTCCTCTGCGAGGTCGTAGATGCGGGGGACAATCCCGCAGGTCGAGAGCGAGATATGGCGGTAGCCGATGTTCACCCCGTCGGGGTGCCCGACCAGTTTCAGAAACTTGATGACATTCTCATAGTTATCGAGGGGTTCCCCAATCCCCATCATCACCACGCCGTCGATGCGTTCTCCTGCGTCTTTTGCCGCGGCGATGATTTGCCCGAGCATTTCGGACGGGAGCAGATTCCGCACTTTCCCGCCGATGGTCGAGGCGCAGAATTTGCACCCCATCGGACAGCCGACCTCGCTCGAAATACACAGCGTGGAGCCGTGGGCATAGTGCATCAGCACACTCTCGACGCAGTTCCCGTCGAGGAGCCGAAAGAGATACTTCACCGTGCCGTCGAGACGGCTGACCTGTTTCTCTTCGACGGTCGGGAGCCGCCACTCACATCTCTCCGTGAGGTATTCGCGGAGAGAGACGGGGAGGTTCGACATCTCGGAAAACGGGACACCGCGGCGGCACCAGTCGAAAATCTGTTTCGCCCGATAGCGGGGTTCTCCCGCCTCGGCAAGGAGTGTTTCGATTTCCTCGGGTAGGAGGGAGAGCAGGTCGATCATAGCTGTCCTTTCGTCGGGTTTTCGCGGCGGAATTTCGCGAGGAAGAATCCGTCGGTTCCGTGCATATGCGGGTAGAGGGTGAGTTCCCCGTTCTCGGACGAGAGAGACCCCACCGAGAAGTCCTCGCGGACGAAATCGGGGTGGCGGGTAAGGAACGCCGCGGCGACCTCTCCGTTCTCCCGCGGGTTGACGGTACAGGTGGAATAGAGGAGAACCCCGCCCGGTTTCACACACGCGGCGGCGGTATCCAAAAGACACGATTGCAGGGACGGCAGTTCGTCTGCCGCGCTTTGGTCTTTATAGCGGAGGTCGGGCTTCTTGGAGAGTACCCCGAGACCCGAACAGGGCGCGTCACAGAGGACGCGATCACAGGACGCGGTAAGACCCGAGAGCGGCTCTCGCCCGTCATGCTGTTCCGCCGTGATGCAGGTGATGCCGAGGCGGGCGGCGCCGTTTGTGATGAGAGACAGTTTCGATTCGTGCAAATCAAACGCGAGGACCCGCCCGCGGTTTTGCATCCGCATTGCCGCGCCAAAAGATTTCCCCCCGGGGCAGGCGCAGAGGTCGACCACCGTCTCACCCTCTTCGGGCGACAGGACTTCCACCGCTAATTGCGATGCTTCGTCCTGGACGAAGAAGAGTCCTTCGGAGAACCCGGGCAGGTCTTTCGGGGGATGAGATTTCGGGAGCCGCACACCGCACGGTGCGTAGTTTGTCGGCTCCGCCTCGATACCACACGCGGCGAGACGCGCGAGATAGTCATCGCGCGAAATCTTTTCGGTATTGACCCGCAGGGTGATGCCCGCTTGGGTCTCGGTTGCGGAGAGGAATGCTTCGAGATCCCCACCGAGTACGGGCGACAGACGGCGCAGGGTATCGACCGGCACCGAATAGCGCACTGAAAGGTAGCGCAGTTCATTCTTTTCCCGCGGTGGGAGGGGGAGGGCACTTAGACGCGCTGCGGCACGGAGTACCCCGTTCACGAATCTCTTTTCAGACGGGCTCCCCGCGAGGGAGACCCACTCGTTCACGGTCGCGAAGACGGGGGTGCGGAGATAGGCGAGTTCATAGAGCGCGGGGCGCAAAATGGCTCTCGCGGCGGGGGAGACATCCGTGCGGTGCGTGAGCGCGCCGATGGCGTAGTCTAAGGTAAGTTTCCGCTCGACCGTGCCGTAGACCAGCGCGGTGAGGAACCGCCTGTCCGTGTCCGAGAGCCGCTCACAGGCGCGCCCGATGGCGAGGTTGATATACGCGTCCCCCGCCTCCCAGCGGACGAGGAGGTCTTTCGCGATGCGGCGGGTGTTCATCTTCCGAGCCTCTCTCCCACGGCGAGGTGGGTGCCGCGCAGAAACGCGGCGGCGGTCATGCTGCCTTTTCCCTCGGGGCGCACTTTGACAAGTGCGAGTGCCCCCTCGCCGCAGGCGACCGTGATACTGCCGTCGCCGTTTTCATCGGTGGCGAGGACGGTACCCGGTTCCCCCGCGCCGCGCACGGGGCGGGCAGAGAGGACTTTCAGTATTCTGCAGTCGGGCAGAATGGTGTAGGGGAGCGGAATGGGGGTAAGACCCCGCAGAATACAGTCGAGGTCGATCGCGTTCTTTGTAAAGTCAATGAGACATTCTGACTTCTCAATCTTCGCGGCATAGGTCACGCCGTCGGGGTCCTGCGGAATGCGGGGGGCTTCCCCACGGTCGATGAGGTCCACCGCACGGACGAGCAGGCGCGCACCGAGTGCGGCGCTCTTATCATGGACGGTCTCGAAAGTATCGGTTTTCGTGATGGGGAACGCCTCTTGCAAGAGGATATCCCCGGTATCCATGCCCTCGTCCATATACATGATGGTGACACCCGTCTCGGCGTCTCCCGCCATAATGGCGCGCTGCATGGGTGCGGCACCCCGCCAGCGGGGGAGCAGGGAGACATGGACATTGATACAGCCGTAGCGCGGAATTTCCAAGATGGACTTCGGGAGAATTTTCCCATACGCGGTGACGACCGCGAGGTCGGGCGCGAGCGCGCGGAGCCAAGATTCAAACTCCGGCGTGCGGACCTTTTCGGGTTGCAGGACGGGAATCCGGTATTTTTCCGCGAGTACTTTGACGGGCGGCGGGGTGAGGGTATAGCCGCGCCCGGCGGGTTTGTCCGGCTGAGACACCACCGCGACTACTTCATGCGGGGAGGCGAGGAGTGCTTCCAGCGTCACCGCTGCGATTTCGGGCGTCCCCATAAAGACAATTCTCATGCTTGTTACCTCTCGCGCTCGCGGCGTTCAGTCTTCGTATTCGAGTTTCCCGACCAAAACATCGGTAAAGAGTTTCCCGTCCAAGTGGTCGATTTCGTGGCAGAACGCCCGCGCGAGCAGATCCTCGCCGCGGTATTCGACCTCTTCTCCCCGTCGGTTGAGAGCGCGCACCACGACGGCTTTGGGACGGCGGGTCTTCCCCCATTTCTTCGGGAGCGAGAGACAGCCCTCGACCTCGCATTGTTCGCCCGACCAAGAGACAATTTTCGGGTTGATGAGTTCGAGCGTCTTTCCCTCTTCCACCTCAATGACGACCACGCGGCGGAGTACCCCCACCTGTACGGCGGCGAGCCCGCACCCGTTCGCGCGGTGCATGGTGTCGGTCATATCGTCGAGCAGTTGCAGGATGCGGGGGGTGATTTCGGTGACGGGGCGGCTCGTCTGACGGAGCATCGGGTCGCCCTCATGTATGATTTTTAAGTATGCCATATTCGGTTTTCTCCTTTCGGGAAAGTGTCAAGCGTGCAGGGGATTGATTTCCACCGAGGCGGAAACGCCTCGCTGCCCTGCCGCAAAGAGCAGCAGTTCTCTCATGTAAGCGCGGGTGCGCTTATTCCATCGGCATTTGAATATTAAGCGCATACGGTATTGCTCCGCCGCGCGGTAGACCTGTGCTTCGAGGGGTCCGAAGAGCGAGAGGGCAACATCGGCGTAACTGGTGCTCGCGAGGGTCTTCGCCTGTTCGGTCACCTGCTCGACCGCCCGTGAGAGTTTTTCTTCGTCCTCGGAAGAGAGGGTCAGTTGCACCATGTCGCAAAACGGCGGGAAACACATCTCACGCCGCAGGGCTATCTCCTGTTCGTAGAACCCGACATAATCCTGCTCTTTCGCGAGCCGAATCACATCATTCGTGGGCGAATAGGTCTGAATAATTGCCCGCCCCGGGGCGTCGGCTCTCCCCGCACGCCCGATGACCTGCGTGATGAGGGAGAAGGTGCGCTCGGAGGCGCGGAAGTCGTTGGCATACAGCCCCGTGTCGGCGAGAACCACGCCGACCAGCGTGACCTTCGGGAAGTCGTGTCCCTTGGTCACCATTTGCGTCCCGAGAAGAATATCGTATTCTCCTGCGCGGAACGCGCCGAGCATACGGTCATACGCCTGTTTCCCGCTCGCGGTGTCCGCGTCCATGCGCAGAACGCGCGGGTGGCTCTCGTGTTTTTCGAGTTCGTTCTCCACCTTTTCGGTGCCGTACCCGACATGGAATAAGTGGGGTTCCCCACACGCGGGACACGCCTTCGGCGGGGGTGCGCTGTATCCGCAGAGATGGCAGAGCAGGTGCGGGGAGGGCGAGACATGGAGGGTCAGGGCGACCGAACAATGCGGGCAGGTCACGACCGTGCCGCAACTCTTGCATTGCAGGGAGGCGTGATACCCCCGCCTATTGAGAAACAGAATGGTCTGCTCCCCGCGCTCTTTGACCTCGCCTATGGCATCGTAGAGGGTGTGGCTCAGGGGCGAGACATTCCCGCTTCGGAGTTCTTTCCGCATATCGACAATGTCGACTTCGGGCAGCCGCGCCCCGCCGAACCGCTCGGTCAGCGAGACGAGGGTATACCTGCCGGTCACGGCGGCGTAGTAACTCTCAAACGAGGGGGTGGCGGAAGCGAGGACGGTCAGCGCCCCGTGTATGCCCGCGCGGTAGGCGCATACCTGCCGCGTATGGTATTTGGGGTCCTGTTCGGACTGGTAGGTGTGTTCGTGTTCCTCATCGACGATGATGAGCCCCAAGCGGGGGAGGGGGGCAAAGACCGCGCTCCGCGTCCCGATGACGACATCGACCTCCCCGCCCTTGATGCGCCGCCAAGCGTCGAACCGCTCGCCCGCCGAGAGGGAGGAATGGATGACCGCGACCCGCGCGCCGTAGCGCGAGCAGAAGATGCGTACCGTCTGCGGAGTCAGGGCGATCTCGGGCACGAGGACGATGGCGGTCCTACCTCCTTCGAGCGTGCGGTCGATGAGCCGCAGCATGATTTGGGTCTTGCCCGACCCCGTGACCCCGTGCAGGAGCGCGGCTTTCGCCTCATGGGTGTCGAGCAGTCCCGCGAGGGTCTCGAACGCGGCGGTCTGCGCCCGCGAGAGGTGGATGGGCGTGAGGTTCCGCCCCTCTCCGAACTTCTCATAGGGGTTGCGGTACTTTTCGTCCGAACCCTCGGTGAGATACCCTTTTTTCGCGAGATTGGAAATCTGTTGCGGGGTGACCCCCAGCGCGTCGCAGAGTTCGCTGCGGAGACATTTCCCATGCTCCGCAAGATACGAAAGAATCTGTTTTTGCGCGTCGGTGCGGAGCGCTTTTCCCGCGAGGAGTTCCTCGGTTTCCGCGGGGGAGAGCGTCGGGGCACAGGTCGGCACACGGTAGATATTGTTCCCGCTCGACTGAAAGACGGCGGGCGGCAAAATACACCGCACCGCGTCCCCGAGGGACGCGAGGTAATAGTCCGCGAGAAACAGACAAAGCCCGAGCATCTCCTCGTCGAGGGCATACGCCGCATCCAGACGGGACAGCACGGACTTTAAGGCGAGCCCCTCGTCCGGCGTCGCCTCTCCCATGACGATCCCCCAGACCGGACGGTCGCCGCGGCCGAACGGCACGCGGACCAGGGTCCCGCGGGGGAGAGTATCCATATGGGCGGGCAGGGCGTAGTCAAAAGGGCGGTCGATATGAAACGGCGCGTCCAGCACGCGGACGCTGACAGCGGGTACTCGCAAGTGGGGACGCTCCTTTCAAGAGGATTCGGGCGAGAGAGCGCGGGAGGGAGAGCCCCTCCCGTATCAGTCTCCGTCGTGGACATGCACCATGCGATAGGTGCCTGCCGCGAGACGACCGACGGCGATGGTGACGGCTTTCTGATCGCGGTATTCGGGCGAGATCATTTGCGCGAGCGTAAGTCCGCTCTCGCGGTGCTCGTCGATGGCTTTCTGCGCTTCGTTGCGCTGACGGACATATTCCTCGGTCACAAGGCGTGCGCTCTTGGCGATGCCGACTGCGAGTTCATAACGGTTAAACTGTCCGTGGGTGAGTTCATCGGGTGTCGGGTGAAGCATGATAATTCTCCTTTGCGTGGATAGATAAGATAGAGCCGAATCGGCTCGGAAATAACGGGGGAATCGAGTGAAATGACGGAGGAAAACGGGAGAGGGGGCAGCCCCGCAAGCGGTCGTCCCATGAGGGGATCCCGTGTGGGAATCAGTCCTCTTCTTCGGTCTCGTCCTCTTCCTCTTCGACCTCCGCGTCGATGCGGTTCCAGAGCGTCTCGGTCTGGATGGCGGAGAGGATGACATGGTCGGAGTCCATGATGATGACGGCGCGCGTGCGTCTGCCGCAGGAGGCGTCGATGACGCGACCCGCTTCGCGCGCGTCCTGTACCAACCGTTTGATGGGGGCGGAATCCGGCGAGGTGATGGCGACGACGCGCTCCGCCGCGACGAGGTTGCCGAATCCGATGTTGATGAGTTTCATGGGTACTCCTTATTCAATGTTCTGCACTTGTTCGCGGATTTTTTCGAGTTCGTTCTTGATATTGACGACGAGACGGGCGATTTGTGCATCACAGCATTTCGAGCCGATGGTGTTGGTCTCGCGGTTCATCTCCTGCATGAGGAAGTCCAGTTTCTTGCCGGACGGGGTGGGTTCTTCCGCAATCTCGCGGAACGCGCCGAAGTGCGCGCGGAGACGGGTGAGCTCTTCGTCAATGGCGATCTTATCCGCCCAGACAGCGCATTCGGTGAGCAGGCGGTTCTCGTCCACCGTCACCTTGTTATCCGCGAGAATCGCCCGAATCCGACTCTCCAGTCGGTCGCGGTAGGTGACGGTATCGGCTTTCGAGAGGGTCTCAATCTCATCGACCCACGCGGCAATCTGTTCGAGTTTCGCGAAGAGGTCGACTTTGGTCTTTTCCCCCTCCGCCGCGCGCATGGAGCGGTGGGCTTTCCCCGCCTCTTCGAGCACGGGCAGAATCCGCTCCCAGATATCGGCGGGATCGACCTCGCGGGAGAGGGAGGTGAAGACATCGGGATTCCGCGCCACCGACATGGTGGTGATATCGTCGGGCAGGGAGCAGCGGTCGCGCAGATTTTTGAGCGCGAGGACATAGGCGTCGGCGTATGCGGCGTTCAGTGCCACCGTCCGATCGGAGACCGCACGCGAGGTGTAGGTGATACTCACTTCCACTTTGCCGCGGGTGATGACATTCGCTTCAAGGTACGCTTTGATTTTCTCTTCGAGGAACGAGAGAAAACGGGGGAGGCGGAACGAGACATCCAAATAGCGGCTGTTGACCGACTTGATCTCGACCGAGACAGCAGCGTCTCCGCTGTCGCCGATTGCCCGCCCGAACGCGGTCATGGAGTGCATCATTTCTTCTTTTTCTTTCCTTTGACAAGTGTTTTGAGTTCTTCGAGGAAGGTTTCGAGATCGCGGAACTCGCGGTAGACCGACGCGAAGCGGACATAGGACACTTCGTCCAGCCCTTTGAGCTTCTCCATCGCGATCTCTCCGATGCGGATGGAGGACACTTCGCTCTCGAGGGTGTTCACAAGCTCGTTCTCAATATCGGCACAGAGCGCCTCGACATCGACCGGGCGCTTCTGGCACGCCTTCATCAGCCCGCTTTGCAGTTTGTGGCGGTCGAACGGCTCTTTCGTGCCGTCTTTCTTGATGACGAACAGCGGCACGGTCTCGACCATCTCGTAGGTGGTGAACCGCTTTCCGCACGCGACGCACTCTCGGCGGCGGCGGATGCTGGAAAAGTCCTCGACCGGACGGCTGTCGAGCACGCGGCTGTCATGGCAGGAGCAGGAGGGACATTTCATCTTGGGTCTCCCTTATATTTTCCGTTTTGTTTCGGTTTCGTTTTCGGTTTGTTGCGTTTCCGTTGCGGCTTTCGTTTGGGTGCGCGCACGGTGCCGCAAAACCCGAACGGCTGACGGGTGCGCGGGATGCGTTTTCTCATGCGGGTGCGCGACGCGCGCGGAGCGCGCTTCCGTCGGAACTTATACATTGTAACATAGAAAATAGAATTTGTAAAGTGCCGCGGCGGGAAAATCCGCGCGTTTCGGGCGGAACTCTCGTCTGTATGGCCGATTTCCGGCGATGGGTCGCTCTGCCTCGGGGCGTCGCGCCTCATGCCTGCGAGCGGCGGCGGTCGGGATGCCGCGCACGGCATCATCTTGACACCGAAAATACAAAGAGGAGCCGTTTTTTCGGCTCCTCTCCGTGTTTTTGGTGTGACGGGTTCCCACAGTTCAGGCGCGCTCACGCGTGCCTTGCGGGGAGAGTCCCGACTCACGGGACGTAGTCAAACTCGAAATCGTAGATGTTGACGGTGTCGCCCTCTTGGATGCCCTTCGCGCGGAGCAGGTCGAAGACCCCGTTCTTTTTGAGTACCCGCTGGAAGAATCCGAGGGACTCGTAATCGTCGAAGTTGATTTGCCCCATGAAGTTTTCGAGCCATCTGCCCTCGACATAGAAAGTGCGGTTGACCTGTCGGACGGTGGTCTCGATGCCGCAACCGACGCCTGCGGTCGCCTCATCCTCGGGGGTGATCTCCGACTCGTATTCGGTGATGGGGGGGAGGGTGTCCAGTTTCTTTCCGACCGCATCCATTAAGGTGTCGATGCCCTCGCCCGTCGCACAAGAGATGAAGTACACCTCCCGCCCAATGCTCTCGCAATAGGCTCGGAAGCGCGCGGCGTTATCGCTCTCGGGGGCGAGCAGGTCGCCCTTGTTCGCGACCGCGATCTGCGGGCGTTTCGCGAGGTCGGGGCTGTATCGTTCGAGCTCGCGGTCGATGGTCTTCATGTCCTCGATCGGGTCTCTCGCCTCGGACGCGGAAATATCCACGAGGTGGAGCAAGAGGCGGCAGCGGTCGACATGGCGCAGAAACGCGTGACCGAGACCGAGCCCTTCGGACGCCCCCTCAATCAGTCCGGGGATATCCGCCATCACGAACCCGCGCCCCTCGCCGCCGAGCGAGACGACACCGAGGTTCGGAGACAGGGTGGTGAAATGATAGTCGGCTATTTTCGGGCGCGCGGCGCTGACCCGCGCGAGCAGTGAAGATTTTCCGACGCTCGGGAATCCGAGGAGCCCGACATCCGCCAGCATTTTGAGTTCGAGACGGAGTTCTTTTTCCTCCCCTTTGGCACCCGATTTGGCAAAGCGGGGAATCTGCCGCGTGGGGGTGGCGAAATGGCGGTTCCCCCATCCGCCCCGCCCGCCGTGACAGGCGATATACTCGCGGTCGCGGGACATATCGAAGATGATTTTGCCCGTCTCGGGGTCCTTAATCAGCGTCCCCGGGGGGACGGTGATAATCGTGTCCGCGCCCGATTTCCCGTGGAATTTCCGCCCCTTGCCGTCCTCGCCGTTCTCGGCGATGAATTTCCTGCGGTAGCGGAACGCGAGCAGGGTATTGGAGCCCTCGTCGACGCGGAAAACAATGTTGCCGCCCCGTCCGCCGTCGCCGCCGTCGGGACCGCCGTTCGGGACATACTTCTCACGGTGGAAGGCGATGGCACCGTTCCCGCCGTTTCCGGCTTTTACATAAATGGTTACAATGTCGATAAACATGGGTTATCCCTCCTTGTCACCCTTTTCGCGGATGACCAGTTTGATAGGAGTCCCACGGAATGTGAAGGCTTCTCGGATGCAGTTTTCGAGATATCGCTGATACGAGAAATGGAAGAGCTCCGCATCGTTGCAGAAGACCACGAAGGTCGGGGGTGCGACCTGCGATTGGGTGATATAGTAGAGTTTGAGCCGTTTGCCCTTGTCGGACGGCACCTGGTTGCGCGTCACCGCGTCCGAGAGCAGGTCGTTGAGTACGCCTGTGGAGATGCGCTTGCGCGCTTCGCAGTAGACCTGATTGATGAGTTCATAGAGGGTCTCGACCCGCTGTCCCGTCTTGGCGGAGACGAACTGAATCGGGGCGTAGGGCATATAGGCGAGAGCTTCCCGCACCTGCTTGGTCGCCTCACCGGCGGTCGAGGAGTCCTTTTCGAGCGCGTCCCATTTGTTGAGACAGATGACAGACGCTTTCCCCGCCTCGTGCGCAATGCCCGCGATATGCTCGTCCTGCTCGGTCACGCCCTGTTCAGCGTCCACCATGATGAGGCAGACATCGGCACGCTCCACCGCCATGTGGGCGCGGAGCACCGAATAGCGTTCGATCGAGCTGTCGATCTTGCCCGCGCGGCGAATCCCCGCGGTGTCGATGAAGCAGTATTTCCCGTATTGGTTCTCGATGGTCGTGTCCACCGCGTCACGGGTAGTGCCGGGGATATTTGAGACAATCAGGCGTTTTTCCCCCACCAATCGGTTGATAATCGAGGACTTCCCGGCATTCGGCTTTCCGATGACGGCGACCTTGATGATATCGTCGTCGTCCTCTTCTTCCGTCTCTTCGGGGAAGTAGGAAATCACGCGGTCGAGCAGGTCGCCCGTGCCGGTGCCGTGCAGAGAGGAGAGGGGAATGGGGTCCTCGTCGAGCCCGAGTTCGTAGAACTCATAGTAGGCGAGGGGGAGGTCACCCGTGCCGTCCACCTTGTTGACACAGGGGATGATGGGTTTCCCGCTCTTCGCGAGGAGGAGCGCAATCTCGCGGTCGTCGGGGGTCAGACCCGCGTGGACATCGCAGACAAAAATAATGACATCGGCGCTCTCGATGGCGACCTGCGCCTGAAAGCGCATCTGTTTCAGGATGATATCCTCGCTGTCCGGCTCAATCCCGCCGGTGTCGATGACGCTGAACTTGCGTCCCGACCAGTCGGTCTCGCCGTAGATGCGGTCGCGCGTTACGCCGGGGGTGTCCTCGACGATGGAGAGGCGCTGACCGATGAGTTTATTGAACAGAGTGGATTTCCCGACATTCGGGCGGCCAACGATGGCAACGAGCGGTTTCGACATATCGGTCTCCTCCTTTCTTGGGGGCATTCATTTTCCTATCATAACCGTTTTTTGCGTTATTTAATATAACACGGCGAGCGATATTTGTCAATTTTTTTCATATGCGGCGGTTCCCCGCAGGGCGATTCTCACTTCGTCGCAGACGAAACTTCACTTTCCGCATAGCGGAAAATTTTACTTTGCATCGGCAAAACTTCACTTTCCGCGTATCGGAAAACTTCACCTTGCGGCGGGAGCAAGCCCCCGCCCTACGGTAAGGTCTTATCATGGCTCCCTCCGAGAGGGGGCTGCCGCGGGGACGCGGCTGGGGGAGAGTGCGTAAAGGAAAGTGTCACAAAGTCGTAAACCTCACACACGCCGGCTCCTTCCGTCACGCTTGCGCGTGCCACCTCCCTCCCGGAGGGAGGCATACCCTCTCCGTCGCGCTCCGCGCGCCACCTCTCCCGAAGTGAGAGGCAATCTGCGGCGGAAGTCGTAGGGCGGGGGCTTGCTCCCGCCGAAACAAAGGATAACTAATCTCCCAAATCCGTTCAGAGCGCAGACCGATGAACGGTACTGAACCATATCCTCGCTGTTTTGTGATTCAAAGGCAAGGCGGCGGGAGTAAGCCCCCGCCCTACAATAAGGAATGATCTCTTTTCGTCGCGGACGAAACTTCACCGTGGCGCACCGCGCCACAGCGTCACATTCTTCGCGAGACGAAACTTCACTTTCCGCACAGCGGAAAACTTCACCTTGCGGCGGGAGCAAGCCCCCGCCCTACGGTAAGGTCTTATCATGGCTCCCTCCGAGAGGGGGCTGCCGCGGGGGGCGACAGCAGCCGCGAGGGCGCGGCTGGGGGAGAGTGTGCAAAGAAAAGCGTTACAAAGTTGCAACCCTGGCAAACGCGGGCTCCTTCCGTCACGCTTGCGC
>JAQYLJ010000052.1 GCA_028720145.1 Clostridia bacterium | reverse complement strand
GCGTTTAGGCAGTTTCACAATACCGATTTGTGCAAAACGGCAAATTCACTCTTGATTTTTCTACGGCATGCATCTTGCGGGCATACACGCCGTCCACAGGGGTGTTACACACTTTATGAGGCGAAAAAAGGACATGTGCGGCGGGGTTCTCGCTTGACAGAAACCGACACGGACGGTATAATATTTTCAACAGTTTTCTTTCATTTTTCCATATTTTCAAAGGAGGTTCTCCTTGAAACTCATTCATACAGCCGACTTGCACTTGGACTCGGTCCTGGAAGCGAATCTCGACCCCACCCTCGCGGCGACGCGCAGAAAAGAACTGCTCCTGTCGTTCGATCGCATGGTGACCTATGCGCAAGAGAACGGGGTCCCCGTCATCCTCATCGCGGGCGACCTCTTCGACACGCCGCATCCCGCGCCCGATGCAGAGTCCTATGTCCTCGGGGTCATCGCCGCGCATCCGCAGATCGATTTCCTCGTCCTCACGGGCAATCACGGCGGGAGTTACCGTCCGCTCGACCCGCCCGCGAACTATCACACTTTCCCCGCGCGTTCGTTCTCGTCCTACGGCTACGGGAATGTGGTGATTTACGGCTGTGAGGACTGCGGCGCGTTCGCCGCCCTGCCCCCGCTCTCTCCCGACACGGTCAATATCGTGATGCTCCACGGTGCGCTGACCGACAGCACGACCGACCTCGCGGGCATCAATCTCAAATTTTATCAGAACCGCAACATCGACTATCTCGCGCTCGGGCACTACCACGCCTATCGGAAAGAACAACTCGATACGCGCGGGGTCTGGTGCTATTCGGGCACGCCCGAGGGGCGGGGATTCGACGAGACGGGCGAAAAGGGGTTCGTCCTCATTGAGACCGCGGAGAAAAAACTGTCCTCGGTCTTTATCCCGTTTGCAAAGCGCACCATCCATCAGGTGACGGTCGATATCAGCCGTCTGTTCTCGCAAAAAGACATTGAACAGGCGGTGACTGCCGCCGTCCGCGGCATCCCTGCGAACGACCTCGTGCGGGTCACCCTCCGCGGGTACGCCGAAGCGGATATGCACAAGGATGCGGGGCAGATCGCGATGCGTCTCGAGGGGCAATTCTTCTTCGTCACGGTCGAGGACAAGAGCAATCTGTCGCTCAGACAAGAAGAGCTCGAACACGATGTCTCCCTGCGCGGGGAGTTCGTCCGCACCGTCATGCGCAGCGGTCTTCCGCGCGAGGTACAGGAACGCATCATTCAGTGCGGCATACGCGCGCTGAACGGAGAGGAGATTCTGGAATGAAACTCATCGAATGTTACATTGAGAATTTCGGACGGCTCTCCTCGTTCTTCTATCACTTCGGCAACGGCATGAATGTCTTATGCGAGAAGAACGGATGGGGCAAGAGCACCTTCGCCTGGTTCATCAAGGCGATGCTTTACGGTCTCGGCTCCTCCCGGTCGCAGAACCTCTCGCAGAACGAGCGTCAGCGGTTCTTACCGTGGCAGGGCGGGCTCTGCGGCGGCTCTCTGACCTTCGAGACCGACGACGGGGCGCGCTACCGCGTGGAGCGCACTTTCGGGCAAAAGGAGTCGGACGACACCTTCCGTCTTTTTGACGGGGTGACGGGTGCCCCCTCTTCGGCTTTCACCGCCAAACTCGGCGAGGAACTCTTCGGCATCGATGCCGTCGGGTATGAGAAGTCGACCTACATTTCCGAGAAACTCACCGCCGAGGCGAACGGAGACTACACCGGCATTCAGGCAAAACTGGTGGATATGCAGGACCTCTCGGACTTCAAGATTGCCATTGACCGCCTCGACAAGCGGCGGAAATACTACCGCGTACAGGGTGGGCGCGGTGCGATTTACGATATCGACCAAAAGCTCGCCCGTCTGCGCGACGACCTCGCGCGGAGCGAGGAAGCGCTCACGCAGGTGAGCACGCTGAATCAGAAAAGCAAGCAGTACGCGAAGGCGTGTGCGGACAAAGAGCTCGAGCTCCGCACCCTGCGACAGCAGACCGAGGCATCCATCGCCGCGCGCTCTGCCCGCGCACTCTCGGCGCATGCCGCCGAACTTGCCGAAACCTATCGGGGAGCGAGAGAGCACACCGCCGCCTGTATCACCCTGCTCGCCGGAAATCCGCCGACTCTGCAAAAGACCGACGAGATGATTCGCAACGCAGGGGCACTCCGCGATAAGAAAACGCCGGTCGTCCCCGAGATGAAATATCCCGCGCTCCTCCCCATTCTGCTCTTTATCGCAGGGGTGCTTCTGATTCCCGTGGGGATTCTCCTCCACAAACTTCATCTCGTCTTCCCCATTCTCGGCTCTGTCCTGGGAGTGCTCTTCATCGGAGGCGGGGTTCTGCTCTCCTATCTGAAGAGAAAACGCACCGATGAAATCGCACGGGCGAAAGCCGACCGTGAGGACTTTGACCGCATCACGGGCGAGATCGCGTCTTTCCTCTCCGCCTACCCTGCCGTCCCGGGCAACACCCCGAGCGAGGGGTGCGAAAAACGGCTTTGGGCAATCCGCGAAAAGGTGGAAGAATACCGCATGGCGGTGCACGACGAGGAACAGGCGAAGAGCCAATATGAGTCGTTCCGTCTGTCACACCCCGAACTGACCGCCCCGCGCGGGACAAACGACGGAGAAGAGGAACTCCGCCGAAAAGAAGAAGAAATCCAAAAAGAGGTCGACCGTCTGCGCGCCGAGCAAAACGCCTGTGAGCGCGAGGTCGCCCGCTATACGGCGGACGCGGGTGCCTACACCGCCCGCGCGCAGGAGATTTCCTCCCTGGAAGCCAAGCGGCGGGAGTATCAGGCGAGCCTCGATACCATCCTCGCGGCATCCGACTTCTTAAAGGCCGCACACGCGAACCTGACCACCCGCTATCTCGGCGAGATTCAACTGCATTTCCGCCATTACATGCAACTCCTGACGGGCGAGCAGACCGATGCGCCGACCTCCGACGAGTACGCGGCGGAGACCTACACCGTCACCCCCGACTTCGCGGTGAACATTTCCCGCTTCGGGCAGACAAAACCCTCGGAGGCGCTCTCGCGCGGGGGGCGCGACCTCGTCGCACTCTGTCTGCGGTTCGCCATCTCGGACGCGCTCTTCGGCGGGAAGAAACCTTTTCTTATCCTCGACGACCCGTTCATCAATCTGGACGACGAGAAGGTGAAATACGCGATGGCGCTCCTCTCTCGCATCGCGGGCGAGCGGCAGATTCTCTACATCTGCTGTCACACCAGCCGCGCGAAACCCTGACGCGGGGGCGGGATTTTCTCGATTCCGAAAAGCAGAATAAAAAACGGGGCGGAGCCGCAAATGCGGCTCCGCCTTCTTCTTTTGAGTGAAAATCCCGAGAAAAATTCGGGTGTCAATCGGATATTCGGCGAGCGTCTCCGACTATTTGTCGGAGGGGGTCGGGGTCACGGTCTTTTCGAGTCGGTTGAAAATCCCGCGGAGTTCCCGATGCCCGAAGAGTTTTTGAATCTCGCTGCGCGGGAGCCATTTGGCGTCCTCGATCTCGCCTGCGCGCAAAGTCACTTCCCCGTCGAACGGGACGGCGTACAGCACCACTTTCTTCTTGGAGCGGCGGTTATGCACCGAATAGGAAATCTCGCATCGAAAATCCCGCGGAATGGTGAGCGATACCCCGATCTCCTCATACGCCTCGCGCCGCGCGGTTTCGAGTTCGTCCTCCCCGAGTTCCATATGCCCTTTCGGGAAACTCCATGTCCCCGAGCCGCTCTGATAGAGCGCCAGATATTCGAGATGCCCATCGCGGAAGCGATACGGAATCACGCCGCAGGACTTCTCATAGAGACAGAAAAAGCGGGTGTCCTCGACCGACTGCATCCCTCCGACCGCCGCGCGAATCCACGGCTCATACTGTTCTTTCCCCACCGGAGAGACAATCAGACAGTCCCCGTCGCCGCGAAACGCACGCATGACCGAAACCACTCTGCCCGTATAGGACTCTCCCACCGGGGAACATTCCATCAAATAGACCGAGATTTTTCCCTTCCCGTCGTTCGGGGTCGTGGTGAGGTGCCCGCGTCTCAAAGACTGCCCGGGTGTCTGCTCCGCATCCAAATGCACCGTCACGATCTTCCCGAGCCAGCCGAGGAGCGTCCGTGTTTTTTCGTCCGTCATCAGATTCTCCATTCCCGTGCGACTCGGGCGGTTCTCGCTATCCCCGCCACGTTAGGTCGCATCCCCCTCGCCTTCCCTGGGCGAGCCATGTCATTTGTATTAGTATAACACGCAATCGAAAAAAAGTAAAGAAAGACCCCCGATTTCTTTTCCCCCGCTTGACAAACGCGAAAACGCGTGGTATACTATCCTCGTAAATGAGACGGAGTGTCTCATATAGGAGGTTTACTATGAGAGAGAAGAATCGGGAGACCTCCCGCCGCATCCTCACCTATATTAAGCGATACGAGTGGGAGACGGGAGAGACCCCCTCCATCCGCGCCATCGCCGCGGGGACGGGCATCCCCCGCCCCACCGTACAGCGGCATTTGGTGGCGCTCGGAGAGGCGGGAGAAATCTCTTACGCAGGAGGTGTCATCACGACCGATATGAGCGAAAAGACCTCGTCCGACCTCGTGACCGTGGCACTGCTCGGAGAGGTCGCCTGCGGACTGCCGAGCTACGCGGAGGAACACATCGAGTCCTATCTGCGCCTGCCCCGCGCACTCGTGGGGAACGGGAACTGCTATCTGCTCCGCGCCAAGGGGGAATCCATGGTCGATGTGGGCATCACGCCGGGCGACCTCGTACTGGTGAGAGAGCAGGCGACGGCGGAGCCGGGGCAGATCGCCGTGGTGCTGATTGGGGAGGAAGCCACACTGAAACGCTATTACCCCGAACCCGAGAAGCATCGGATTCGTCTCCACCCCGAGAATACCGCCATGAGCGATCTCTATGTGCGGGATGCCCTGATACAGGGGGTCGCGCTCCGCGTGATTAAGGAGCTAACATGAAGCAATATCGGCGTATGGCGCTGGCGGTGGAGGTTCTCTTCACGCCCGACGGTCGTCTCCTGCCCCGCCGTCTGGAATTTGGCGGCGAGACCTATGAAATCGAGCGGGTGCTCTCGCATAAGCGGTTCTGCCCGCAGGTCGTGGCGTGTATCGCGCCCATCGAATTTCTCGTTTTAATCGGCGGTGCCCACAAGAAAATCTATTATGAGCCGGACACCGGCTGTTGGTTCTCCATCAAAGAGACCGAATAACAAGAGGCGCGACGGCACCTCGGAAAGGAGCGCGGGGATGCCCGATCGCGTCATTTTACATGTCGACCTCAACTCGTTTTTCGCCTCGGTCGAGACGGTATTGAACCCCGCGCTCCGCGGGCGGGCGGTCGCGGTCTGCGGCTCCGAGAAAGAGCGGCACGGCATCGTCCTCGCCAAGTCGGAACTCGCCAAGCAGGCGGGGGTCAAGACGGGGATGACCAACGGAGAGGCGAAGAAACTCTGTCCCGACCTCATTCTCGTCCCGCCGCGCTACCGTTACTATGCGCTGTTCTCGGGACTTGCGAAGAAGATTTATCTGCGCTACACGAACTTTGTCGAGCCGTTTGGTCTCGACGAGAACTGGCTCGACATGACCGACGGCATCTTCCGCTATGAGAGCCCTCTCGCCCTCGCCGATGAGATTCGCGAGACCGTCTCGCGGGAACTGGGGTTGACCGTCTCGGTGGGGGTGTCTTTCAACAAGGTGTTCGCGAAACTCGCGTCGGATATGAAGAAGCCCGATGCCGTCACCCTCGTCACCCGAGAGAACTACAAGACGATGGTATGGCGGCTACCTGTCGAAGACTTACTCTTTGTCGGGCGTTCTACCGCTGCGCGTCTGCACCGCTACGCCATCCACACCATCGGCGACCTCGCGCGCGCCGACGAGGGGCTGATTCGACATCTACTCGGCAAGAACGGGGTCATGCTCCGCGCGTTCGCGGACGGGCGCGACAACTCCCGCGTCGCGGATTTTCAAGAGAGCGTCGCGCCCAAGAGCATCGGGCACGGCATCACCTGTTCGGCGGATGTCACCGACGAAGAAGAGATTTTCCGCATCTTCCTCGAACTCGCACAGGAGATCGGGCGACAGCTCCGCGCACAAGGATTCTGGGCGGGCGGGGTGCAAATCGCGGTGAAAGACCGCGCCCTTACGGTGAAGCAATTTGACGCGGTACTCTCCGCCAAGACCCAAAGCGGGAAAGAACTCGCGAAAGAGGGGTTCGCCCTCTTCCGCGCGAAGTACAAATTGGAACTCCCCCTCCGTGCTTTCACGATTCGGGCGACCCGCCTCTCGCCGACCCGCGAGGGCGACCAAATCGATATGTTCCGTGACCCGCGCGCAGGACAGCGGCAGGAAGACCTCGAAACCGCGATGGACGACATCACCTGCCGCTATGGCAAGTACGCCATCTATCCCGCCTCGCTCCTTCTGAACGAGAAGACGAGGATTCTCCGTCCGTTTGTCCCCACCCTGCCGAACGCGGGACGCAGTTTCGGGGGCTCGTAAAAAACGAATTGTCAAGGGAAGCGCAATCCTTGACAGTAGATTCACCATGCCCTATCGGAATCGTTTTGCCAAAGCAGAAAAACGAAAAAACAGGAAAGAGGAGCCGTGTTTACGGCTCCTCTTTGATAGAGATTCGGCAAAAAGCATTCCCCGAAAAAAAGATAAAAAGCGTTGCCCGAGGGCAACGCTTTTTATGTCGCTCAAATCAAATGTTGAGCAGACGGAAGATCTTCTTGTTGAGGATCATGCAAATCAGGTCCGCAACCCAAAGAATCCACCCGCCGAGGAAGATACGAATGATCCCCGCGACGATCTTCCCTTCCTGGATGCGCGTCACAACGCCGCAAACCCAAGCGGTAATCGGGATGATAGCCAAAATCAGGCTAACAAGCCAGCTGAGCCCAAAGTAATCAGATTTCCCTGCCATGATGATTCCGATCTCCTTTCATGAAATTCTATGCTCATTTTAGCATGAAAGAACCGTATTGTCAAACAAAAGTACGACAAATATCGTGTTTTTTTGTAAAAGATACATGCGGCGGGAAAATGTCCGTTTTTTTGCGGTTTTCAGGGGCAATTTTGACCCCCGCGCAACCGATCAAGGCGGCGGTTGTCCGAAAACGGGTTTCGGCGCTCTTTAAGCGTCCTCTTCCCCGTCCTCGTTTTCGGCATCCGCGGGCACTTCTTCCCGTGCATTCTTCTTCGCCGTATGGCGCACCACATCGATGATGCGCGCGATGGCGGGGCACAGGACGACATTCAGCCCGAACTCCACGAGGAAGTTGACGCCGATGAACGCGGTAATGACAAAGGCGGCGACACTGCCTGCCTCAAGCGAGAAGAGTTCGACGAGCGCCTTTTGGAAGAACGCAATCATCATGAGGAAGAACACACCGGTATTGACGATGGGTGCGGAGAGGGCGGCAAGGGTCACGCCGATATAACGATGCTTCTCACGGAATGCACGGTACAGAAGTCCCGCCACAACCCCTGCAAGTACGGTCTTCCCGAAACAGGTGATGATATACGCGACGGGCGATGCCTGAAAGAGGAACAGGAGTACGGGGTTAAAGAAACTCGAAATGAAGTTGACGGCACCGAGGATGAATCCGAGAATCGCGCCGCCTCCGGGACCAAAGAGCGCCGCACCGATCACGACAGGGACGAGCGAAAGCGTGATGGAAATCTGCCCGAAGGTCAGAACCGAGCAGAGCAACTGCAAAATGACGGTGAGCGCCGTCAGAACGGCGAACTCGACCATGCGGACTGTTTTATCATGCGTTGAGAAAACCATAGCGGAAAATCCTTTCTTTTTTGGTGGGTTATGGATTTCAATAGTATTCTATCACGCGTCTGTCCGTTTTTCTATGGGAAAAAGAACAGAAAAAAATGCGCCGATAATTTCCCATTCCGCGCGGAATACACAAAAATATTACCGCAAAATTAGATAATTTGGACAGTGCAACGGTTTTGCACAACTTTCCACACAACTGTCTGACGCTCTATTCCGCCGACACATTCCGCGCGTGGCGGGAGAATTGCGAGAACGAGGTGCGGACAAAAGCAATAAGAAAAAAGGACTCCCGAACCGAGGTTCGAGAGTCTGAAATTTTGAGCGGGTAATCGGGGGCGATTACTTCTTTGCCGCTTCTTCGACGGCAACGGCGACAGCGACGGTCGCGCCGACCATCGGGTTGTTCCCCATGCCGATGAGACCCATCATTTCCACATGGGCGGGCACCGAGGAGGAACCGGCGAACTGGGCGTCGGAGTGCATTCTGCCCATGGTGTCGGTCATGCCGTAGCTGGACGGACCTGCCGCCATGTTATCGGGATGCAGGGTACGACCCGTACCGCCGCCCGATGCGACAGAGAAGTACTTCACGCCGTTCTCGACACACCATTTCTTATAGGTGCCGGCGACGGGGTGCTGGAAGCGCGTCGGGTTGGTCGAGTTACCGGTGATGGAAACGCCGACTTTCTCGAGTTTCATGATAGCCACACCCTCGGGGACATTGTCCGCGCCGTAGCACTTGACATCGGCGCGAGGACCCTTGGAATACGGCACCTCTTTGACCACCTTGACCGTCTCGGTGTAGGGGTCAAACTCGGTCTCGCAGTAGGTGAAGCCGTTGATGCGGGAGATGATGAACGCCGCATCTTTGCCGAGACCGTTCAGAATCACGCGCAGGGGGTTCTTACGCACTTTGTTCGCGTTCAGAGCGATTTTGATCGCACCCTCGGCGGCGGCGAAGGACTCGTGACCCGCGAGGAAGCAGAAGCACTCGGTGTCCTCGGAGAGGAGCATCTTCCCGAGGTTCCCGTGTCCGAGACCGACTTTGCGGTTCTCGGCGACAGAGCCGGGGATGCAGAAGCTCTGGAGACCGATCCCGATGGCGGCGGCGGCATCAGCCGCTTTCGTGCAGCCGGATTTGATGGCGATCGCGGCGCCGACGGTGTATGCCCAAACCGCGTTCTCAAAGCAGATGGGCTGAGTGGAGCGGACGATCGCGTCCACATCGATGCCCTTCGCGAGGGTGATCTCTTTGCATTCGTCAATCGAGGAAATGCCGTATTCTTTCAGAGCGGCGAGGATCTTCGCCTCGCGTCTCTCGTAACCTTCAAAAGTTGCCATTCGTCAAATCCTCCTTCTTAGTCCTTGCGGGGGTCAATGTATCTGACGGCTTCATCAAACCGACCGTAATGACCCTTGGATTTCTCATACGCCTCGTTGGGTTCCATACCGCCCTTGACAAGGTCGGTCATCTTCCCGAGAGAGACAAACTCATAGCCGATCACCTGATCGTCGGCATCCAGCGCCATTCTGGTGCAGTAGCCTTCGGTCATTTCGAGGTAGCGGACGCCCTTCTCCTTGGTGCCGTACATGGTACCGACCATGGAGCGGGTCCCCTTCCCGAGGTCTTCAAGACCCGCGCCGATGACGAGACCGCCCTCGGAGAAAGCGGACTGGCTACGCCCGTAGACGATCTGGAGGAAGAGTTCTCTCATCGCGGTGTTGATCGCGTCGCACACGAGGTCGGTGTTTAGCGCTTCGAGCAACGTCTTTCCGGGCAGAATTTCTGCCGCCATCGCTGCCGAGTGGGTCATACCCGAGCAACCGATGGTCTCGACCAGCGCTTCCTCGATAATCCCGTTCTTGACATTCAGAGAGAGTTTGCACGCGCCCTGTTGGGGAGCGCACCAGCCGATGCCGTGGGTGTATGCGGAGATGTCGGTAATCTGTTTTGCCTCAACCCACTTCCCCTCTTCGGGAATGGGGGCGGGACCGTGTTTCGGTCCTTTGGCAACCTGCGTCATGCCTGCGACATGACTGCTCATCGCGTATTCGCACATGGTATGTATTCTCCTTCTAAAAAATTACTCTACGATTTCGCCCTCGGTCACACCGTACGCCGCATTCGATTCATCGGTGTCGATGTGCATGGCAAGGGCATATTTGGGGCTGACGCGGACGACGACATCGTCGAAAATCAGGGGACGGGAGCCGTTGACCTTGACTTTCACGATCTGTTTATCCTTCACGCCGAAAATCTCGGCATCCGCGGGGGTCATGTGGACATGGCGTTTCGCGGCGATGACACCCTCCGCGAGTTCGACCTCGCCTGCGGGTCCGACCAATTTGCAAGCGCCGCTCCCCTTGACATCTCCGCTCTCGCGGATGGGGGCGACCACGCCGATTGCGCGCGCGTCGGTGAGCGAAAGTTCCACCTGCGACTCGGGGCGGACGGGACCGAGGATGGACGCCTTGATTTCTCCCTTGGGTCCGACCACCGTCAGTTTCTCTTCACACGCGAACTGACCGGGCTGGCTCAGGTTCTTCTTGGGATGCAGCTGATAGTTCTCTTCGCCGTACAGCGTATCCAAATCCTTTTGGGTCAGGTGGATATGCCGTGCCGAAGTTTCCACGATAAACTTTGCCATCTGAAAAACTCCTTTTTCAAATTTCATTTTTGCCGTCAACCATTCTAACACAGAAAAGGAAAAAAGTAAATGTTATAGTGAGAAAAACTTTGACAAAAAATAAGAAAAAAAGAAGAGAGGTTTCGGAAAAGTGGGCAAGGCGACGGAAACGGACGAAATCAAAGAAAGCGGTCTGACGGGGACTCACGACTCCCCCGAAGACGCGATGGACCGTCTGATTGAGACGGGAAGCAGTTACACGGGGAACCGCCACGACCGATTCTATTGTCTGACCATCATCGGGCAAATCGAGGGGCACTATGTCCTCGACAACACCCAAAAAACCACCAAGTACGAGCACCTGCTCCCCCTGCTCGTCGCGCTCGAAGAATCCGAGAAGGTGGACGGGGTGCTCCTCATCCTCAACACCATGGGAGGCGATGTAGAGGCGGGGCTCGCCATCGCAGAACTGATCGCCTCCATGACAAAACCGACCGTCTCCCTCGTCCTCGGGGGCGGGCACTCCATCGGCGTCCCGCTCGCGGTGTCGGCGAAGACCTCGGTGATCGTCCCGTCCGCGACCATGACCATTCATCCTGTGCGGACGAGCGGGACGGTCATCCACGCGCCGCAGACCTATCACTATCTCTCGGATATGCAGAAACGCATCGTAAAATTCGTCACGGGGCACTCGCGGGTTTCGGAAGAAGAACTCAACCGCATGATGCTCTCGACCGAAGACCTGACGAACGACATCGGCTCGGTCATCGACGGAGAGACGGCGGTGGGGTGCGGTCTGATTGACCGCATCGGGGGCATCTCGGACGCGCTCTCCCTCCTGCGGGAAGCGTGCTACGGGAAGGAGTGAGTCATGTGGTGGCAATTCTATCACTATCTGCGTGAACATCACCGCGCGATTCTGAACGCCCTGCGGGCGAAATGGAAAAGAGGAAAAACGGGACGATAAAGTAACGGAAGGCGTGCTTGACATTTCCGAATAAGACCGTGTAATCTATCGCTTATCCCGTCTCTTACCAAAATGAGAAAATGCCTCCGATTTTCGTCGGAGGCACCTGTTTTCTTGGGATTTATCATTTTTTCGGCAGACGGCAGAAAAGGAATGTTTCCTTTCCGTTCCCGCATCCGTTTGTGCTTTCGTTTTCCGACCGTTTTCGCGTCGTCAATGGCTATATGAGGGCGGCGGGTCGAGGGGGAGATGGGAGGCATCGTTCAAAACACGCAAGATCGGGGTGGTGAATACGCCCGGGGTGCTGTCGAACTCAATCACGGTGATTCCCGTAAACGAGGGTTTCACGGTATGGAACAGATAGTAGAGCGGGATGCCGGTCAGGTGGGACAGCAGGCAGGTGCCCGAGCCGCCGTGTGCAAAGAGCGCGATATTCTCGGGTGGCGTATGGGTCACGCGGTAGCCGATCCCCTCGCGCACAAAGCCGAACTCGGAGAACCAAGCGTCAAAACCCTCCGACACGGTGCGATAGGATTCTTCGAGGAGAGTCCCCTGCCAATAGGGGGTATGATATGCGTCGAAGGTCAAGAGGTCTTTCCCCTCTGCCGCCCATGCGTCCGCCCGTTCCCACGGGTGATAATCCGATGAATAGGGTGCCGTGGGGGTGCCCCATCCGATTTCACGCATAAAGGCGAGTTTCGTCACCGAAAGCCCGTGGCTTTCCGCTGTCGGGAGCGCGGTTTCGTAGGCTCTGCCGCAAGTCGAGGAATAGATGGCATCGAACGGCTGCCCCGCGAGTTTCTCTGCGAGCATCTCCGCCTGTTTTTGCCCCTCGGGGAGAAGGCAGTCTTTCCCGTAATCGGGTTTCCCGTGCCGAATCAGAAACAGTCTCATACGAAGAGATACCCGAGAAAGAACTTCTTTCCGCGGAGCGCCTCGGCGAGGGTGCGATAGGTGCGGGGTTCGGTGTCGTCGGTGTGGGTGTTATACAGCGTCCATGCGCCGTTTTTGAACACCCCTGCGACCGTCCGCATCCCTTTGAGTTCACGGAAGAAACGGTCATTCCAATGAGAAATGACGAAGACGCTCCCCTCGGAAACCGCGGCATTGAACTCACTCTGCAAGGTGAAGGTACGGAACGGGATTTCATGCGCCTCGAAGTACCGCCCGAGCTCGCGCGGATCGGTCCCCGCGTAGCCGTCGAGGAGCGGCAGTCCGTTCCCCTCAAATTCGGTGAGAATATCGGCGAACGGCACGGGTCTCCCCGTGAGGGTCAGCGCATTATAGACGGCGACCGGCTCCGCACCGTTGAACGCCGTCATGAAAGTGGAGTAAGAGAACTGGGACGGGAACCGATTTCCCTGCCCCGTGATGGGTCCCTCGGGCAGAGTGATCGAGAGGTTATGCTCCCGATTCTTGGCGAGGAGCGAGTCGGCGGGCATTTTGGAGAGCATCTCCACCGTCAGCCACGCGGGTGCGCCGTCCATGAGAAAGACATCTTCGACCGCGAGTCCGAAATACCGCGCGATGCGGATGGCGAGCTGGATGGACGGATTATACCGCCCGTTTTCAATCGAGCCGATCGACTGGCGGGAGACCCCCATCTCGTGGGCGAACGCCTCCTGTTTGATACCGTACTGCCGTCTTAATTCTTCTACGCGGTTTTTCATGGAAAACGCCCTTTCCTTGGAAAGTTTACTTTGCGATTATCTTACCACGCCCGGCGGAGTTTGTCAACAGAAAAGCGCGAGATTTTCGGTGTTTTATGTTTTCATCGTATTGACGGTCGAAATTTAGCCGAATGGGTGCCGTGCGAGCGTGGCAAATGCACTTTTCACGGGTGCAGTACGCGCCATGCAGGCAGCACAAGCGGTTTTCGCGCCTGTAAATCCAGTGTGCTTTCCTCCCGCGAAAGGGCGTTTCTCCGCGTATCTCCGCGCGCCCGAATCGGCGCAATAAAACCGCAAACGCTTTTTTTATCAAAACCGTTGACAAAAGCAAATCTTTATGGTATACTCGTGAAGACAGCCAAAGATATGGGGGAATTCCCGAGCGGCCAAAGGGGGCAGACTGTAAATCTGTTGTCCATGACTTCGCTGGTTCGAATCCAGCTTCCCCCACCAGAAAAAACGCAGTCACGGACTGCGTTTTTTCTATCCCATTCGACGAAGCCGAATGGGTATGGCATCGCGTCGCTGCGCGGATGGAATCCCGACGAAGTCGGGCATGGCATCGCCCGCAAAGTGGGCGGATGACCTTCGTCGAATGGAAAACATTCCGTGCAACGCGCGGATAACATACCGCACGCTGTGCGGATTCCATGCCGCCTGACGGCGGATTCCATACGCTCGGCTCGCCGAGCGATTCTGTGCCGCACGCTACGCGGTGCGGAATTGTATCCCCCGCGGACGGCGGACAAATACAACCATACTTGCCAAGTGGTATCATATCCCACGCGAAAAATAGGAAGAGTTCCTCTACCATAGTGAAGCGACATAGGCAAATGATGAAAGGATATTCGGAGTCGTCTTGGTATTTTAGAGCCCCCAACGCGACACAGTGACCTTAAAACTTGTGAAATACAAAAGCCGCAACGAACGATTGCGGCTTTTTTCTTTTGCGGGGTTTACAAACCGTCTATTTTTGATTAGAATTATAACATAAATTACAAAATCTTACGGCTCATTGAGAATTATGCCGTGGTGATATCGTATAGGATAGATTTCCGTATTTGGGAACAATGTGTTAACGCATCTTTATGAAGAACACCATACTTGATTTCAACCGTAATCATTTAGCTTTTTGATCAAACAGACAGGATTTTTGAACCAAGGAGATTTCAAATGTTAATTGCCATCGTTACTTTTTTCATAATAGCTATCATTATCACTGCAATTATTTTTTACAAACTGTATTCGCCAAAAGAAAAGGGGAAATATGGGGAAAAACGAATTGCTCGTGTATTAGGTGACACGATTGAAGGTGTACAATATGTAATCAATGATTTGTTGTTCTGTACCAATTCGGGACAGTCTTGTCAAATCGACCATATTTATATCAATCAACACGGGATTTGGGTTATTGAAACCAAAAACTATGCGGGTTATATTTATGGAAATGAAAACCAGCAAGAGTGGACGCAAGTTCTTTCCTACGGCAAGAAGAAAAACAAGTTTTATAATCCCATTAAGCAAAATGCAACTCATATTTATCATCTGTCAAAGTTTTTGAACGAATACAACGCACTTCAAAATATTGTGGTGTTTTTATCGCGTGCCGATATATCTCATGTAGCCGCAAACAATGTTTACTCTATTGATAAATTAGCGTCTATCAAGTCTCGAATTACAGATGTTTCATTAACTGTTGAACAAATGGAACGCTATTATAATCTGCTTATAGACTTGAAAAACAACACATCTATTAACATAAAAGATCATGTAGAGAACATTCATAAAATGCAAGAGCAACTGCAAGAAGGAATCTGCCCGAGATGCGGCGGAAAACTTGTTTTACGAAACGGAAAAAACGGTCAATTCTACGGTTGCTCAAACTATCCCCAATGCAAATTTACAAAAAAATATTGATACATTTCATTTTCTCAAAAAAGCACTTGCGTCTGCAAGTGCTTTTTCATATGAAATCAGTTTCCGTGATACGGAATATTCTCCGTGGATTTTGCAATCAATACAAGAGTTTTGTGAGACGAAAGCAGCGTACTGGTTCTTGCAAAAATTCGGCAAGTACTTAACAAAAATCCAAAAAAGTGTTTTGTTTGATTTCCCGCAAAGCAGAAAACTGAATTATGGTACTTTACAAAGCACAAAAAATCGGTTAGACTAGTATCAAATACATGAAACGGAGGGTTCTCCATGTTTCAATTTGTACCCACGAGGGTGCGGGCGGTGTACCGCCCGAATGTGGCTCTCAAAAAAGACAGACGGGACAAAAGAATCACCAATTCCCTCACCTTTAAGTTGGCGGGAAAAACCGTCTATACACAAGGGGACAGACAAGTGATTTCGGCGCCGAAAACCTGTGTATTGCTCCCGAAAAACTCGTCCTATGAGATTGATTTCGCCGAGCGGGGCGAGTGCTGCATGATTGACTTTGAGACGGCGGAGCCGCTCCCGACAGAGGTCGTATCCTGTAAGATTTCGGCTTCCGCGCCCCTCCTCGAACTCCTCTCGGAGATGGAGCGCATCCTCGCCTACAAGCGCCCGGGGTACGAATACGAGGTGATGAGCAAATTCTACAAATTGCTCCATCTCATGACCGTGAGCGAGGATACCTATTTCCCCGGGAGCAAGGCGGCAATTCTGCGCCCTGCGCTCCAATACATCGAAGCGCATTTCGCGGACGGGGAAACCGACAACGACACCCTCGCCGCGCTCTCGGGGGTCAGCACCTCCTATTTCCGTAAACTCTTCGTCGGTCTCTATTCGGTCTCTCCCGCGAAGTACATACAAACCCTGAAACTGAACCGCGCCAAAGAACTGCTCCTCACAGGCGAATACTCCATCGCGGAGATCGCCGAGCGGGCGGGGTTCGGAAGTGTCTACTACTTCGATGCGGCGTTCCGCAAAGAGACGGGACTCACCCCGACGGCGTATCTCCGCTCGGTGCTGTCGTCCCTGTAACAAAACCACGTGTGAGAATGCCTTTTGGCTATTTGCGTGCGAAAACTTGTGCTTGAAAACGCCTATTATGAAGTTCGCCTGTGCCCCCCTGCAATCGGCTAGGATAAAAATCGCGCCTGACTTCCCGCGTGTAGGTACTCCTTCGGGAGCCGCCATGCGGAGGTCGGGCGCGAGTTGTTTTTGAGGAATACTCACAAGATGAACCAAAGGGAATGACATCGATTACATTTCCAAAAGGTTCTCTCACCGATTAAGAGGCGCCTTTCTTGCTTTTTTCGGCACTGACGAGCAGGGTGGAATCGTGTCTGTGAATATAGCGCAAGGCGTCAACCATCGAGAGAAAAATCCGATGCTGGCGATGGTATTTCTTGCATCCGGGGGATTTCACGAGGTTGATATGTTCGAGGGTGATCGGGCGAGAACCCGTATGAATTTTCCACTTGCCCGCGGGGGTGGATAACTGAAATACCCGTTTATGATAGCTGTATGCATATCCGAATTGTTCACACAGCACTTCCAAGTCATCAACCGTTTCATCGTCCCGCACCATGTTATCAATCGGTATTGACACAAGGATATCCTGCTTCTCCGTGGGTTTACACTGCTTACAGGGGGTGAATCCCGCGTGCCTCGCGTGGGAGAAAGTATCGAAGCCGAGAATTTGATCTTTTCCGACCAAACGGGCGCAGTTTCTCAAATGAAAATTCCGATAGCCCTTCGCCGCAAAGAAGCCGAATCGCGGTTGCGTCAGCGTATAGAAATCGTTTTTTTCCTGCTCGGTCAGCTCGGTATCCAAGACGCCCGAATAGCGTTCCTTTTGCGACTGTTGCATCCGGGTGATGGCGGCGCGCTCGGGTGTTGTCAGATTTCGCGTTGCCAATTTGGATTTCTTTCTCTTTGTCGTCTTCGGGGTCGGAACATTCGCGGGTAAAGGAATCGACGGCACCACCCTACGAACGGACATAAGGTCACGCGCATACTTGGCGGTAGGTCGGCATACCTTGCACGGGCGCAATCCTTTGGCAATAACGGTGCGGTATTTGGTGGTGCCGAGAACATGGCTCGCGTTATGTAGCAGTCCGCAGTCACGACTGTGAAACACCTGTCCGTGTTCGGTATAGAGATAGGTGTACGGCACCCGTTTGAGCACATCGATGACCTTCTCGCGCCTTGCCGAACGCATCTCTCCCCGCACGCAGGCACAAGCTCTGTACCCTTTTCGGAGCGGTGTCATGAGCGTACTGTAACCGAGCATATCGACACTTACGGGAATCAGCGGGCAACCTTTCTTGTGGAGCAAGTCATTTGTGGCATCATACTGGTATTCCAGCATCCGACAAATCGGACTGTTATATCTCGGCGCGGGCTGAACGGGCGGTTTCAAGAGTGCTTTCTGCGGGAATGAGATGCCTATCAGCAAACTGATGATGGCGATGACATCGTTGTGCGAATTGTGCTCGACGCACGGGACGGCGATGTTTCTGGCTCTTGCCAATTGATACGCATTTCCTCTGGAATACTCCTCACCGTCCAAAAAGCCTCGTATATAGTCGCACAAAATGATTGCCGGTTTCGTTGTGTTCTGTTTCAAAACGATTCTGTTGATTTGGGCGTGCAGACAAGCGGACTGATCCCACCACCAGCAGATCGTATCCTCACCGACCCATTGATTGAACTCCTCAAACACCTTGTAGCAACCCGGCGCGTTCACAAAGTTGTAGGGATCTCCTCCCGTATAGGCAACATGGTTACAATTGTGGAATGTGTAATCCAACGGGCGAATATAGGACGAGAACTCGTCCACAAAATTCCACTCCTCGTCCACACGCACCGCCGCCAGCTGCGTGGGGCACTTCTTATATGATTGATTCTCTACCCACTCAACATCGGCGATGATATACATACGGTATACTCCTTTATGAAATTCAAGTCTCCTCATACCGACTCTTGACGGTGTCGGTATATGCTTTCAGTTGTTCGATAATCGGTTCGGGTCCGAGCACTTTGAGCTTCTCGCCGAAGGAACAGCACCAACCGAAAAACAGCGGGCTGACCTGCACATCGGCGGTGAAACGCACCGTATCGTCTCCGCAGGATATCATTTTCGTCTTTTCTCCGAAGAGGTCAAACACCGCGTCAATCAAAGAACGATGCATCTGAATGGTGACGGCGGTCGTTTCTCCCGAGAACATACCGAACAGCGACTTCTTATAGGTCGCAATGTCGAAGGCAAGTTCTTTCGGGGGCAGGTCTGCCTGCTCCTCGATGATCTCGACTTTATCCATGCGGTCGATCCGATAATTGGTCATTTTGTTGAACCGCTTATCGTAAATGACGAGATAGTAGTGTCCGCTGTCGAACACCGTCGCAAACGGGCTCACAACATAGTGGTGTCCGTCTTTCCTGTACACGCGGTTGTGGTTGTGGTCGTAATCGAAATAGAGAAAGATAATCTTCTGTCGGTTATTGATGGCCGTGACGATCTCGTCGACATTGTAATAGATTCTCTCGTTCGAGCTTTTCACCGTGTTAAAGCGGACGATGTTCTTTTTGAGGACAAGTCCCTTTTGGCTCCCCGCGAGCTGGGCGATCTTATCGACGAGTTCCGCCGTCTTCTTCTCGGTGATAAAGCTCGCCGCCTGCACGGCGTCCATCAAAATATGAATCTCCGGATTGGAGAACTTGCGGTCCATCACATAGTACTGATTGCTGCGCCCTCTGTGGGTGAGGACTTCATAGCCGCATTCATTGAGCAGTTTCATATCGTTATAGATGGTGGTTCGGTGCGCCTCGATGCCGCACGCCATCAGGTACGCGCGCAGTTCTTCCGTCCCCATCGGGTGGTCCTCGTCGGTCTCGCGTTGCAGAATCTCCCAGATCTTCAAGGGCCGGATGCGGTTAAACTTCTCGCTGTTCTTCATTTCGGTACTCCATTCACCTTTCTTCGGGTGGTTTCTACAATCTATTTATAACACATTTCATCCTTTTTGCAAAGAACGAGCTGTCTGTTTTTTGCATCACCTCGATAGAAGAAGTCGTGATTTCGCGACTTGCGGGGACTGAATGACGCGTCCAAAACAAAAACCCCGTTTGAGCTTGTGTCAAACGGGGGATGTTTTTCGGGGATGTGTCTCTGTATTTTTCGCAGGGATTCAGTTTCAGCGTACCTTCAAGACCACTTTGCCGACATTCTCGCTGTCACGGAGGATGCGGTGTGCTTCCTCTGCCTCGGTGATGGGGAGGATCTTATAGATGGAGGGTTTGATGGCTCCGCTCTCAAAATGCTTCCAAATGTTGTTGCTGAGGTTAGAGAGAAGTTCGCCTTTGAAATCGTTCGTGCGCTTGCGGAGCATACTGCCGACCAGGTGCAACCCTTTTGTCAGGACGGGGCGCAGGGGGATATTCGCGGTCGTGCCGCCGAGGGTGGAAATCAGGACCCAGTAGCCGCCCTCCGCCATATACTGCATGGCATCACCGAGCGAGTCGCCCGCGATACAGTCCATCGCGCCGTTCACGGGTTCACCCGCGTCGGCAAGTGCTTTGAACGCATCGGCAAGACTCTCGGTCTTGGTGTTGACGATGAGATCGGCACCGAGTTTCTCGACGGCACTCCGCTTGGCTTCATCGATGATGGAAGTCACGACTTTCAGCCCGCAGGCTTTGGCGAGCGGGATTGCCGCGCTCGCGAGTCCGCTCGCGCCTGCGGCAATGTAGACCGTCATGCCCGCGGTGAGTTTCGCCTCATAGAACAGGTTGAGGTAACTCGTGGCGTACGCCTCGGGGAGCGAGGACGCTTCCTCAAAAGAGAGATTCTTGGGCATGGGCATGACAAGACGGGAATCCACGGCGATATACTCCGCATACGCGCCGCCGCCGACGAGCGCACAGACGCGGTCACCGACTTTGAGCGTCTTGTTCACGGGGTTGGGTCCGATTTCGGTAATCACGCCCGCGAGTTCGAGCCCCATCCATTCGGGCCATCCTTTCGGCGAGGGATAGGTCCCTGCGCGTTGGAGCAGGTCGGCGCGGTTCAGGGCGCACGCATGAATCTCAATCAACACCTCGTTCTCTTTCGGGGTCGGGGTGGGGACATCGGTCCACAGAAAATTCTTGTCAGCATCGAGCAGCATGGCTTTCATTGGGAATCCTCCTTATCACAAACGGGTTGTAGTTCTTCGGCGTGCGTGTCTTCGACCTCGTCTTTCGGTTCCTCATCGGGCACGGGGGACGCGGTTTGTTTTTTCAGTTTACGGGCGGCGAGAATCGCCGTCAGGCGCGGGGCAAAGTTCACAAGGAAAATACCTATCGAGACGAGAATCATCGAGAGGACGGTCACCCAGTCGATCGACTTCTCGCGGAGAATCAAGACCGAGGCGATGACCCCGAAAATGGGGACGGCAAATTTATACACCGTGACCGTGGAGACCTCGTTGTATTTGAGGAGCAGCGACCACAGGACATACGCCCCCGAGATGGAGCAGGCGAGGAACAGGAGCATCCCGACCGACGCAAGTCCCGCGGTGAAACGGAGACGCCCGCCCGCGCAAAGACCTACAATCAAGAGCAGTGCGCCGCCGATGAGTTGCTGCCAGCCGGTGAGGGCAATCGGGTCTTCCCCCGCCGAGAGTTTCTTACTGATGATATAGCCGATCGCCGCAGAGAACGACGAGAGAAGAATGAATCCCTCACCGAGGAAGGTGAACTCGAAATTCAGTCCGCGGAAATTGACCGCGACGATGCCCGCGAATCCCACGACGCATCCGATCGCTTTCACCGCGCTGAACTGATCGCTCTTATAAATCAGGTGAGAGAGCAGAATGAGGACGAACACGCCCGTCTGATTGAGAATCGAGCTCTTCGCGCTGCTCATGTAGCCGAGGGCGATATAGAGGGTGAGGTACTGCAAGAAGGTCTGAAAGAAGGAAAAGAGCAGGACGCCGCCCGTCTTCTTAACGGGAAACTTCGGCAGCTTTCTCGCGACAAGCCATGCAAGCCCGAGGGAAATGAGACCCGCGAGCACAAAGCGCGAACCCGCGAACACGAATTTATCGAAAATGTCGTCTTTGGCGATGGAGAAGAGTTCGTACCCCTTTTTGGTACAGGAGTACCCGATGCCCCAGAGGAGCGCGGCGAAGAGTGCCAGCGCGGTAACGACCGGTTTCTTTTTCAGCGCACTTTCCATTGCAAATCCCTTTCATGCCCTGCGGTCGGACGGCGGTCCCTCTCGGGTTTGGAAATCCGCTCTTGCCGTCGGGCTTGTAATTTCATACTTATCTTATCTTTGCGGCAGAAAATGTGCAATGGCATATCTGACTTATTTTAAGGTTTTTGCTCTTTCTTCTTTTGAGACGTGCCGCAATCTGTATTTATGACACGGTTTTTCCGTCTCCCCGTCAAGAGCGGGGGCAGATGCGGTGTTCTGTAAAGCCTTTGTAAAAAGCCTTGCATGAGACGGGAAAATCTGTTACATTGTAGTTAAAAGCAGTCAGAAACGATGCATGGCGAGAAGCGAGAGCGTTCCTGCCGGCACAAGAGGAGCATACGATGGTAACTTATGCGGAGATTCGGAAAAACCCCGAAATCAATACCTATATCGAACAGGCGGACGGCACGATGGCGGCGATGGGATTCACCGACCACGGGCGCGCCCATGTCACCAAGGCCGCCGAGACCGCCGCGATGATTCTCACCTCGCTCGGCTATGACGAGCGGACGGTGGAACTCGCGAAGATAGCGGGGTATCTCCACGATATCGGGAACCTCGTCAACCGCACCCACCACGCCGAGACGGGGGCGGTGATGGCGTTCCGTCTGCTGAATGGCATGGGCATGGACCCCGCCGAAATCTCGACCGTCGTCTCCGCGATCGGCAACCACGACGAGGGGACGGGCTTCCCCGTCAATGCGGTGAGCGCCGCGCTGATTCTCGCGGACAAGACCGATGTCCGCCGCTCCCGCGTGCGGAACCGCGATATTGCGACCTTTGATATTCACGACCGCGTCAACTACTCGGTGGTCGAGTCCCGTCTCACCCTGTCAGACGACAAACAGGAAGTCATTCTCCGTCTCAAAATCGATACCACCATCAGCGCGGTGATGGACTACTTTGAAATCTTCCTCACCCGTATGGTGATGTCCCGCAAGGCGGCGGAGAAACTGAATCTGCGGTTCCGCCTGTATATCAACGAGCAGGCGGTGCTCTGAAAGCCGCACACATTTACTCACGAAAAGCAACCCCGCGGAGTTGCTTTTTTCTTTTTTGTGGCTCGTAAGTGCCCGCCGCGCGCCTGCCGCGCATACCCTACAAAGAGGGGGTGACGGCATGAAAAAAACAAAATACGAGGGGGGCATCGCGGAGATTTCGCTCACCGCCGCGGCAAGAAACTATCAACTGGTGAAAAAGCGCGCGGTACGTCCCGTCTGCTGTGTCGTCAAGGCGAACGCCTACGGGCACGGCGCGTGCGTCCTTGGGACGCTCTTTGAAAAATTGGGGGCGGAAATGCTCGCGGTGGCAAACCCCGAAGAGGGGTTCACACTCAGACGGTGCGGGATTCAAGTGCCCATTCTGATTCTCGGCTACACGTCGCCCGCCCTGCTCCCCGAGGTGCTCGAACACCGTCTCACGGTCACGGTCTACTCTTTGGAAGAGGGGCGACGGCTGTCTGCCGCGATGCGGGGGACGAGGCGCGTCCTCACCGCACACCTGAAACTGGACACGGGGATGGGGCGGCTGGGGTTTTCGTTCCCCCGGGAAGAGGATGCGCTCAAAGAGGTCGTGCGTCTCCCGCGAATCGCCTATACCGGCATCTATACCCACCTCGCGTCCGCGGATACGGGGAAACAGGGTGTCGCCAAGACGACGGGGCAACTCCTCGCGTTCCACCGGGGTGTGGAAGTCGCGGAGACCGTGACGGGTCGGCTCCTCCGACACGCATCCAACAGCGGGGGCATCCTCGACTATCCCGAGGCGGGGCTCGACATGGTGCGGGCGGGCATCCTCCTTTACGGGTACCTGCCGGGCGAGGTCATCCATCCCCTGCCCGTCACCCCGTGTTTAACCGTCAAAGCACCCCTCATCGCGGTGCGCGAAGTCCCGAGCGGGATTCCGCTCGGGTACGGGGGCGCGTATGTCACGACGCGACCCACACGGGTGGGTGTGATCCCTCTAGGCTACGCGGACGGGATTCCCCGAGCGGCGGGAGAACGCGGGTGCAAGGTCGGCTGCCGTCGGGGGTACGCGCCCATCATTGGGCGAGTCTGTATGGATGCGACCCTCGTGGACCTCACCGACACGGGCGGTGCGCCCGAAGAGGTCGTGACGCTGTTCGGTCCCGACCCCGAGACCTCCGCCTCGGCGTATGCCCACGCGCTCTCGACCATCCCCTACGAACTGCTCACCGGCATCGGTCCCCGCGTGAAACGGGTGTACTTATAACATAAAACATCCGAATTGTCAAAGAGGAGCCGAAAAATCGGCTCCTCTCTGTGTTTCATTGTGCTGCTGTCTATTTTATTTCCCGTAGGAAAAACGGTAGGTGCCCGCTTCCCGCTCGTATTCCTCGCCGTTCGGGAGGCGAATCAAGGCGGTGGTATTGGGCGGGAGGACGACCACGACGACCGTCTCGTCGCCTTCGCGCGTCCACGCGCACTCTACCTCTCCGTAGATGCTCCGATAACGTGCGCTCGCGTGTGTCAGGGTGCCGCCCGGCATGGGTCTGATGACGAAGGAGTTCGGCTTCTCGCCCACATTGATACCGCACATGGAATCGAAAATCCACTCGCAAACCGCACCTTTTGAATAGTGGTCGAGAGAGGCGATGCCGCCTTGCGCTTCCGTGCCTTCCCAACTCTCCCAAATGGTATTGGCATTCATTTTGGGCATGAACAGCCAGCCCGGCATCTCCTCGTTTTCCAGCAAGCGATATGCGTATTCGATATCCATTTCCTGCAAGACATAGAGGATAAACGGCGTCGATAAAAAGCCCGTGCCGAGTCTCCAACCGTACCGATCGAGCGCTTTCAATAACCTCTCTTTGGCAAATGCGGTCTGATTCTCGTCCAACAGATGCATATAGAGCGGTCGAACAAGTTTCGCCTGTCTGTCCGTATCATAGGAATACTTTTTCGTCTCGATGAGTTTGCGGTAGCCGATGCGTGCTCTGTCCGCGTACTTCCGATACAGTTTCGCGTCCTCGCTCTCCCCGAGGATTTCGGCGATTTTCGTCATGTGTTCCAGCATATAGACGATATATGCCGTGGTCTCCTCGGGATGGGGACAGACAAAATCCGATATGCTGAACGCCTTGACATCCGTGGGTTCCGCCCATTCGCCGTAGGACTGCCCGTAATTGGAAATATACTTCCGGTACTTCACGCCCACGCCTGTCGGTAATGCCGTGAGATACCATTTCCCGAGCGTCTTGATTTTACGCATCGCGTAACGCTTCATCGCTTGGTAATTGTTCTCCAAAATGCGTTTATCACCGTACTTCCGATAGATGCGATAGGGGATGAGCACGCCTGCGTCCGACCACCCCGCGGAGCCGTCCATGGTATTCATATAGAAGTCGACGCCGCCGCGCGGGGAAATCTGTCGGAATGTCCCGTTTTTGCGCTGTCCGTCGCACATATCACTCACATACTTTCTCGCGAACGCCGCATAATCGAACAGATAACTCGCGGTATTCACAAAAATCTGTGCGTCTCCCGTCCAACCGTGGCGTTCCCGCGTGGGACAATCGGTCGGGACATCGGCATGATTGTTCTTTGCCGACCAACGGGTGCTTTCTACCAGTTGATTGATGAGCGGGTGCGAACAGTCGAACAAAAGCGTCTCCTGCATATCCGAATAGACCGCGACAGCCGTGAAGTCTTCTTCTTTCCATTCCGCGTCGGTTTCGATCAGGACATATTGGAATCCGAAGATGGCAAACTTGGTTTTGTATCGGTTGATCCCCTCTTGACAGGTATAGACAATCTGCTGTAAGGGGGTCACTTTCGTGCGCTTTTTGTTCGCGCATTGGATGTTCTTTTGGGTGAACTCTCCGTCTTTATCAAACATTTCCCCAAAGCGCAGTTTTACCGTCTGACCCTGCTTTGCGCGGACGGAAAACGCAACATAGCCCGCGATATTCTGCCCGAAGTCGAGAACGGTCGCCCCCCGTGGCGTCTTGACCACCTGTTTGACCGAAAAATGCTCGTGTTCGGTCACGGGGACACTATTCGACGCGGTGGGGCGAACAGCGTGTTTTGCGGTTCTCGCTCTCCCCGCATAGGACGGGGTGCGGTATGCCTCGACGATCTCCCCGTCTTTGTTGTCGGCGAACCGAATCGCGCCGTCGTTCGACCACGCCCAACTCTTGTCCGAAGAGACAAAGGTCGTTTTTCCATCCCCTCCGACAAGTTCGAGTTGCGCAATCAGTTTGGTCTGTCGACCGTATTGGTTTTTCAGTCCCCACGCGCCGCAACTCCCGCGATACCAGCCGTCCGCGAGTTCCACCGTGAGGTCGTTATTGCCGTCGCGTATCAGGGCGGTGACATCGTAGGTCTGCAACTGCACGCGCTTTCTGTAATCGGTGTGTCCGGGTGCGAGGCAGAAGTTCCCCACTCTTTGACCGTTGATACACGCTTCGTATATGCCGCAAGCCGAAATATACAGCCGTGCGCGTCGGATACCGTCTGCCGCAAAAGATTTTTTGAAGCAATCCACGGGATAGCGTTTTTTTCGGTCGACACGGTAATCGCCGGCAATCCACTTCGCCTGCCAGTCGGCGGGCGACAGCAGTCCCATCTCGAAGGATGCCGTATTGCTCTCGCCCTCTTCCCCCTTTTCGTCCCAAAGAGTGACCGTCCATTCCACGCGCTGACGGGATATGAGCGGATGGGGATATGTCGCGTTCATGCTGTCGGATGGCACCTTCCCGCTATCCCACACGGTTCTGTCGCCGCTCGTCGCGACAATGCGGTACGCCGTCTGCTTGATGCCGCCCTCGCAGTTCCAAAAGAGACGGGGGTTTTGCAAATCGATGCCGAGGGGATTCTCCAAATATTCGGTTCTCAGGTTAATCGGTTTCATGGATACCCTCCTATCAGGTCGCAAATAGAAACTCTATTTTGAGTCTGCCGTTTTATGATTGCTTCGCCGCGAGTTCGGCTTGGATTTTCGTGTAAAACGCTTCGCCTTTTTCGCGTTCGACCGCCCATGCCGCGTCGTCGCGTGCCTGACGGCGTTTGGCTTTTCCTTCACGCGCGGCAAGTTGCTCGGGCGTAAGACGGGACAGTTTCAAAGCGCGTTTTGCGTCGGCTCGCGCGGCTTTCGCCGCCGCTCTCTCGTCTGCGAGACGCTTCTTTTCGGCTTTCTTTTCGTCCGCTTCCGCGACCGCTCTCTTGTGTTTTTCCAGTTCTGCCGCGTAGTCGAGACCTTTCTTTCGACACTTCGCTTCCAGTTCTTCCGCGAAAATTCTTTCGCCCTCTTGCCGGAATTTCTTTTCGTCGATTTCCGCCTGCACTTCGGGCGCGACCCATTCTTCACCCCGCGCCAGCGCCGCCGCCTTTTGGCGTTCACGGATCATCTCCTGTTTGCGGGCAATCGTCTTTTCGACCGAGAGGAACACGAGAAGCACCGCCAGAATTACGCCGGTCACGGATTCCAGTCCGACAAAAGCGAAGGTGATGACATTTTTCACCGCGTCGGGCTGTGCCGCGGCGACCGTGACACCGTCGACCAGTTCGGGGGCGATATAGCCCGCACCCGAAATCATCGCGTTGAAGAGTGCGGTCGAGACACCGACAATGGCAACCGCGATAATGTTATAGACAGACATCGCCGTACCGTCGCAACGGATGCCGCTCTTCCATTCGATATGGTCGAGCCCGTCGGCGAACAGCGCCATGAAGACATAGGCACAGGGCAGACCGCCGATATTCTTGATGAACTGCCCGACGAGGACGATAGGCAAGTTCGTGGGGAATAGCCAGCAGACGAGACTCCCAAGCGAATAGAGGACGAAGCCCCACAGGGTGACATTCCGTTTCCCGAACTTCTTGGCGAGCGGCCAGACGGCGAAAATGCCGAGGCCCATCGGGATGCCGCCGATGACCGAGACGAGCATTTGCGTGATGCCGTCGTTGTATGTTCCCAGTACATAGTTACAGTAGTAGACGAGCCCGATGTTTTTCAAAGAGGACGCCAGCGTATAGATGAGAAAGTACGCAAAGGTGACCAGCATATACTTGTCGGTCAGAACAACCTTCAGTTGTGTGAGAAACGGGATCTTCTTTTCGTCCGTCCCCATCTGCTCCTCGGTGACGCGCTCTTTCGTGAAGTAGTATTCCAGCAAGGTGAGCGGGAGCGCGATGCCCGACAGAATGCCCATGACTACAATCCAACGCGATTTATCGACCCCGAGCATAGGCATGATTGCCATGGGGAACACGAGTGCGACCAGAATCCCACTCATCATAATCGTGGAGATTTGGTTGAACACCGAAAGTCCGCCGCGCTGAACCGTGTTTCTCGTCGAAAGCGGGCACATGAGGTTATGGCTCATATTATAAATGGTGAACGCGAACGAATAGAACAGGTTATACGAACCCATGACCCATACAATCTGCATGGTGAGGTTCCCGCTCGGCACGATGAACAGGAGCAGCCCCGTCACAAAGAGAAGCGGCGCGGAGAGCAACAGCCACGGACGGGCCTTGCCCTGTTTGGTGCGCGTTCTGTCGATGATGTATCCCATCAGAACATTGGTGACGGCATCGATAATCTTCGACACCAGCGGGAACACGACCAAGAATGCGCCGCCCCAAACAGTCGTGAGTTTCAGGACATCGGTATAGTAGACATTCAGATAGGTAGCGAGGACGGCGTTGAGCAGCAGTGCACCACAGGGACCGAGCAGGTACCCCAGCCATTTTTCCTTGCCTTCTACATTTTTCGAGTGGACGCGGCTGTCAAACAGCCGACCGCTCAGCATCTGACTTTTTCCCACGGTTATGATTCCTCCTTATCTTTCTCTTTCGGCAATTTCGGCACTTTCGGTTTCCCGAGGAAGCATCCGATCGCGCGCAGGATATGCCAGTTCGCGAACTCGACAAATCCCCGTGCGAAGTGGTAGGGCATACTCTTCCCCGCGCTCATCGACATGGTGATGAGGGAATTGCTCTCCAAAATGCGCTTCATGAAGAGCGCGCCTTTGACGGCGTTGTCTTTCTCGACCCCGTCGGGCATCTTCTGCGCCCGTTTCATCTGTCGCCCGGCGACACCGAGCACCGCCGAGAACAGGATCCGCCCGGGGAGGGTCTCCTTCAAATCGGTAAAGCGGGATTCGAGCGTCACGGGGCGCGTGGGGGTCGGGACGGGTATTTTGAGTCCGCTCATCTTCTCCCACAGTGCATCGGTGACGCGCGCCATATCCGCCTGCCCGTAGACCTCACGCACGCTCTCGTCCCACGGGCAGGCGATGGTCTCGCCCGCGACGGTGACCGTCTCGGACAGGCGCACCGTCTCGCAGTCGGAGCAAATCTGTATCTCGTATGTACCCGCCTCCAAGACCCAGCGGCTCTCGCGGTCGTAATAGAAGCGCAGATCCTCTTCCGAAAACGACAGGGTCACGATTTGGCTCTCGCCCGGGGCGAGATAGACCTTCCCGAATGCGCGGAGTTCTTTCTCGGGTTTGAAAATTTCGGTTTTCGGCGCCTTGACATAGAGTTCCACGACCTCGGCACCGGCATAGTCGCCTGTGTTCTCCACGCGGCATTTGACGGTATACCGTCCCTCGGTCTTTTCGACCTCGATGTCGTGATAGGCGAAAGTCGTATAGGACAGCCCATAGCCGAAGGGGTACCGCACCTCTTTTTTCGCCGTCAGGTAGTAGCGGTAACCGACGAACACGCTCTCTTTATAGACTTCGGTTTTCTGTTTGGAAAAATCCGCGTCGAACGGGATATCCGCCGCGCACTTGACCCAGGTCTCGGAGAGTCTCCCCGCGGGGTTCTTCTCCCCGAAGAGCAGGCGGGCGGTCGCCGTCCCCCCATTCTGTCCCGGGAGGAACATATTGAGAATGGCGTGGACGCGGTCTGCAAACGGCAGTTCGACCACCGAGCCGCCGAAGAGGACGACGACAATCTTCTTCCCCGTTTCGGCGAGCGCATCGATGAGCGCGAGTTGGTTCTGCGGTAGCGAAAGGGTCTCTCTGTCCGCGCCCTCGCTCTCCGCATAGTCGGTCAGACCCGCGAAGACGAGCACCGTCTCATACCCCGCCGCGAGGTGAACCGCCTCATCTATCAAGTCGGGTTGGATATCAAAGCGGTTCTCACGGTAGCCGCGTGCGAAGCCGTAATGCACCCCCCGCGCGTCAAACGCATCTTTCGGGGTGGTGACCCGTGTGGGGTGAATCATGGAACTGCCCGCGCCCTGATACCGCATCTTCTCGAAGAGGTCTCCGACCACGAGGTATGCCCCATCGGGGGCGAGAGGGAGAACCCCGTCGTTTTTCATCAGCACGGCGCAGTCCTCGGCGATCTCCGCGGCGAGGCGGTGGTGCGCCTCGAAGTCGGGGGTCTCGGTCTTTTCGGTCTCGGACGCGCAGGCGGCGAGACGCAGGATATTCGCGACCGCCGTATCCAGCACTTCCATCGGGAGACTGCCGTCGGACACCGCATCGAGAATCCACTTCCGACAGATGGCGCAGTCGCCCGGCATCTCGAGGTCGAGCCCGGCTTCAAGACCCGCGACGCGGTCGTGGGTCGCGCCCCAGTCGGTCATGACCGCCCCGTCGAATCCCCATTCCCGCCGCAGAATGTCCGTGAGCAAGCGGGGGTTCTCCGAACAATAGGTCCCGTTGATTTTATTGTACGCGCACATGACGGTCGCGGGGTGCGCCTGTCTGACAATGTGCTCGAACACTTTCAAGTAGATTTCCCGCATGGCGCGGGTGTCGCAGACGCTGTCCCCCATAAAGCGGTATTCTTCGGCGTTATTCAAAGCAAAGTGTTTGAGGGAGACCCCTACCCCTGCCGACTGCACGCCCTCGACTTCCGCCGCGCCCATCGTCCCCGCGAGCAGAGGGTCTTCGGAGAAATACTCGAAGTTTCTGCCTGCGCGGGGGTTGCGCTTGATATTCGCGCCCGGACCGAGCAGGATATGGACGCCGTAGTAGCGGCATTCCTCCCCGATGGCTTGCCCCATGCGGCGGGTATTCTCGGGATTCCACCCCGAGGCGGTCGCCGTCGCGGTCGGGAAAGCCGTCGCAGGCTCGCTCGACGAAATGCCGTTATCCCCGCCCTCTTTCTGCTTACGCAGTCCGTGGGGTCCGTCCGACATACACACCGCGGGAATCCCCAGTCGTGGGATGGGATTCGTGTACATGAAATCCGTGCCCGAAACGAGTGCCGCCTTTTCCTCGACGGTCAGCTCGCCCAAAAGTTTTTGAATATCCATTGGCTCCCCCTTTCTTTTCAATTCTATTATGGCACTTTTTCGGGGGAATATCTTGCATTTTTGTTTCATTTATTGTATAATTGTTTCGATTTTCGGAGGTGTGCCATGGCAGTCGATATCCCCTATCTCTGTACCGTCATCGGGAATTTAACGGGGGTCCCGATTCGCGTCTACCGTGAGGGAGAGCAGATTTTCTACCACGCGGTGGTCGACCTCCCCCGCGACCCCATCTGTCTCTACCTCGATAAAATCCTCGAAATCCGCGAGCGCGTCGGCTATTTCATCACGCCGATTTTCAACTATTACGGCATCGTGCGTTCGGGAGAACTCGCGGTGGTGCTGGGTCCCGCGCGGCAGATCCCCGCCGAGACGCATGTGCTGAGAGAACTCGCGTTCCGCGCGGATGTCCCTGCGGTCGATACCGACGACTTCATTCTCGCGATGCAGAATATCACGCGGATGCCCCTCGACCGCGTGTTGCAAATTCTCCTCATGGTGGACCATGTTCTATCCGGAGAGCGGCTGACCCTCTTGGACCTCAAAATCTACGACGCGGAGCAAGCAGAGCGCAAAAAACTGTTCGACAGTCAAACGGAAAGCCAAGAGAGCGCGAGCGCGGGTGCACTCCCAGAGAGCGTCGGCAACTCCTACGCGCTCGAACAGACCATCACGAATATCGTCCGCCACGGCGACACCGCCTCCCTCCGTCAATGGGTGGCGAATGCGCCGCCCGTCGAGGCGGGAATCCTCGCGCACGACCAACTGCGGCAGTACAAGAACACATTCATCGTGACGGCGACCGTCATCTGCCGCAGCGCCATCCGCGGGGGCATGGATGTCCATGACGCGCTCGCGCTCAGCGACTCCTACATCCAGGAGTGCGAACTGCTCACGAGCATGGAAGCCATTACGAAACTGCATTATCACATGGCGCTGGATTATACCGAGCGGGTCGAGCGTATCCGTCGGGGCAAACAGCCGACCAAACTCACAATGGATGTCACCAACTATGTCCTGCACCACCTCTCGGAGCCGATCAAGACCGCGGACATTGCCGCCGCCGTATTTATGAGTCGCAGTCGCCTGTCGACCAAATTCAAAGAGGAAGCGGGGGTGACACTGACCGACTATATTCTGAAAGAAAAAGCCATCGAGGGCAAGCGTCTTTTGCGCTACACCGACAAGACCATCATCTCCATCTCCGAATACCTCGGTTTCTCTTCCCCCGCCCACTTCTCGCGGGTATTCAAGAAATATATCGGCGTCACCCCGCACGAATACCGTGAGAGAAAACAGTAAACGAGGCTTTTGTCTCCTGTTTCCAAGCGAAAAACGGATGATGATACCGAGGCGGAGATGTGCAAGGGAAAGAAACAGAAAAACACCCGATTTCTCGGGTGTTTTTCTTAATGAAGCGCGGGGGCGGTGCCCCGCGGGGGGTCAGCCCTCGTAGGCGTAGCCCGTCTGAATGGCTTTCAGGTTCGCGTCAAAGAGGTCGGCGTGTTTCGCCGAGACGACTTTGCGGAGGGCGTCTTCGACATGGTCGAACGAGATGCCGACCTCCTTCATCATCTTCCCGACCATCATCATGTTCGCGAGGGTGGGGACACCCGCTTCCCGCGCCATCTGGGTGGCGGGGATATAGAAGGTCTCGATGTCGTCTCTCGTCGCCTGCCGCTCAATCAGCGTGGAGTCCACAAAAACTTTTGCGCCGGGTTTTGCCTCGGACTCGTACTTATCAAACGACGGCAGGTTCATCACCATCAAAACATCGGGGTGCGCAACGATGGGAGAGCCGACCGGGTCGTCCGAGAGGATGACGCTGCAATTCGCGGTGCCGCCGCGCATCTCGGGTCCGTAGGACGGGAGCCAGCTGACCTGTTTCTCCTCCATCAGCCCGCGGTAGGCGAGGAATTTCCCGGCAAAGAGGACTCCCTGTCCGCCGAATCCCGCAATCAGAATTTCATGGGTCATGCTTCTCCCGCCTCCTTATCTTTGTCTTTATACACGCCGAGCGGATAGTACGGAATCATCTTCTCGTCCACCCACGCGAGCGCCTTCTCGGGGGTCATGCCCCAGTTCGTCGGGCAGGAGGACACCACCTCGATGAGGGAGAAGCCCTTTCCCGCCACCTGATTCTCGAACGCGTGGCGAATGGCTTTCTTCGCGTCGCGGACGTGCTTCACGCTGTTGACGGCGACCCGCTCGATATAGTAGGGTCCGTCGAGTGCGGCGAGCATCTCGGAGACGCGGATGGGGTAGCCGACCGTCTGCACATCCCGCCCGTAAGGCGAGGTCTGCGTGACCTGTCCCGGGAGCGAGGTGGGCGCCATCTGCCCGCCCGTCATGCCGTAAATCGCGTTATTGACGAAGATAATCGTGATATTCTCGTTTCTCGTCGCGGCGTGCACCGTCTCCGCCATCCCGATGGAGGCGAGGTCGCCGTCCCCCTGATAGGTGAAGATGATATTCTCGGGCATCGCGCGTTTTAAGCCCGTCGCGACGGCTGGCGCTCTGCCGTGTGCCGCCTCGACCATATCGCAGGTGAAGTAGTCGTATGCCATGACGGCGCATCCGACGGGAGCAACGCCGACGGTCTTCCCCTCAATCCCGAGGTCGTCGATCGCCTCTGCGACAAGACGATGGATAATCCCGTGGGTACAGCCCGGGCAATAGTGAAGCGGAACATCCGCGAGGGATTTCGGTTTCTCAAAAATAATCATCAGTTCTCTCCTCCCGCCGCTTTTTCAATCGCCGCGAGGACTTCCTCGGGCGTGGGAATCATACCGCCGGTACGGTTACAGAGCGTGACCGGACGACGGCAACGAATCGCGAGTTCGATATCCTCGATCATCTGCCCCATCGAGAGTTCGACCGAGAGAAACGCCTTTGCGTGCTCGGCGGCTTTCGCGAGCGGTGCCTTCGGGAACGGCCAAAGGGTGATGGGACGAATGAGACCCGCTTTGATGCCCTTTGCGCGGGCGGCTTTCACCGCGTTCTTGGACACGCGGGCTGCGATGCCGAACGCGACCACGCAAATATCCGCGTCCTCGGTGAGGTATTCCTCCCACAGCGGCTCTTTCTCTTCGATGACCCGATAGCGGTCATAGCGTTCAAGGTTGGTGCGTTCGAGAATCTCGGGTTTCAGGTACAGCGAGTTGATGATATTGTGTTCCCGCTTCCCTTGCGTACCTGTGACCGCCCACGGTTTCTCGACCGTGCGGGGTGCCGTCTCGGGCAGGGTGACCGGCTCCATCATCTGTCCCATCGTCCCGTCCGCGAGCAGCATGACGGGCATCCGATATTCGTCCGCGAGGTCAAACGCCTTCCCCGTCATATCCGCCATTTCCTGCACCGACGCAGGGGCGAGGACAATCAGATGATAGTCGCCGTGCCCGCCGCCCTTGGTCGCCTGGAAATAGTCGGACTGGGAGGGCTGAATCCCGCCGAGCCCGGGTCCGCCGCGCTGGACATTGACAATGAGCGCGGGCAGGTCTGCGCCCGCGAGGTAGGAAATCCCCTCCTGTTTCAAAGAAATCCCGGGACTGGACGAAGAGGTCATGACGCGCATACCCGCGCTCGCGACCCCGTACACCATATTGATGGCGGAAATCTCGCTCTCCGCCTGGAGGAACACGCCGCCGATTTTCGGCATCCGCTTCGCCATATACGCCGCCACCTCGGTCTGGGGGGTGATGGGGTATCCGAAGTAGTGACGGCAACCCGCGCGAATCGCCGCTTCCGCAATCGCCTCGTTGCCTTTCATAAGTACTTTATCAGCCATCTGTCTCTCCTCTCACTTCTCCACCGTAATCACGCAGTCCGGGCACATGGTCGCGCAGAATGCACAACCGATACACGCGCTCGGGTCGGTCACCTCGGCGGGGGAATGTCCTTTCTGATTGATTTTCCCTTTGGCGAGGGTGATAATCTTCTTCGGACAGGCGGCGACGCACAGTCCGCACCCCTTACAAAGGTCTGACCGAAATGTTACCTTTGGCATCTCATTTCTCCTTCTCAGTCAAAATACTTTTTTCTGTAATTGCATCCCGAATACCGGCTCTTCCATCTGCATAGCGACACGACGGTCAGCCGAGCAAAAGAGGATGGGCAGCCGGGACAGGCGCGCGAGTTCTTCCGCCGTCGCGTAAGTGGCGCGCAGGGTCTCGGGGGTGGTCTCTTCCCCGATATTGGAGTTATTGACGATTCCCGTAAAGGGAATCCCGCCCGCCGCCTCAATCTCGCGCATGACTTCGAGCGCCTCCGCGGCGGTGCGCGTCAAGGGGCGGCAGAAGTTCGCGACGAAAATCATCTCGTAGTCGCCCTCTTCGAGAATCGAGGGGGTGTACCGTCCGAGCGCGTACGCGCCGCGGTCGTCTCCGCCGACATCGAAGATGGCGAGGGTACTGCGGTCGTCCACGAGTTCATAGACCTCTTTGGGGAGCGCAGGGAGATCGACATTCGAGTTCGCGAACGCGGGGGAAATCAGAGGAATCCCCGCCGCGGCGAGTTCCGCCGCGCTGTCTTTGGTACGGAAATAGGGATTGACGATATCAAGGTCGGCGATGGCGACGGGATAACCCGCCGCGCGCAGGGCGAGCGCCCGATTGACCGCCAGATTGGTCTTCCCGCTCCCGTAATGCCCCGCGAACAGGGTCACGCGGTGCGGGGGTGGTAATGTCGCGGTCATGCGCGGCAGACCGTATGGCACCAAGAGAACGGGTCGGGCTGTCTGCCCCATTGAATCCCGGTGAGTTCGTCATAGAGCCGCTGGGTAATCTCGCCGATTTTACTCCCGTTCACGGTATACTCGACATTTTCATAGCAGAGGGTCCCGATGGGAGACACCACGGCGGCAGTCCCCGTGCCCCATGCCTCTTCGAGTTTCCCGTCCTTGATGGCGGCAACCAGTTCATCGACCGAGAGCTGTCTCTCTTCGACCTTGTAGCCCCAAGATTTCAGAAGTTCGATACAGGATTTCCGGGTGATGCCCGGGAGCACCGAGCCGAGGAGCGCGGGGGTGACGATGGTGCCGTCGATCTTGAACATGACATTCATCGACCCGACTTCCTCGATGTACTTCCGCTCCACGCCATCGAGCCAAAGAACCTGCGTATAGCCCTTTTCTTCTGCTTTCTTCCCTGCGCGGAGACTGGCGGCGTAGTTACCGCCGCACTTGGCGTACCCCGTACCGCCGCGGACGGCGCGGACATCTTTATCTTCAATGATAATCTTCACGGGGTTGATGCCCTCGGCGTAATACGCGCCGACGGGAGAGCAGATGATGACGAAGGTCGCGTCATGCACCGCGTGCACGCCGAGGTGCGGGTCGTTCCCGTACATGAACGGGCGCAGGTACAGCGAGGTCCCCTCTTCGTGCGGCACCCAGTCCTTTTCGAGCGTGACGAGGCGGTCGAACGCCGAGAGGACAAATTCCTCGTCCACCTCGGGCAGACACAGACGCTCGGCACTGTTATTCATGCGGCGAATGTTCTCCCACGGGCGGAACAGACGGATTTCACCGTCGCTCGTGCGGTAGGCTTTCAGCCCCTCGAAAATCTCGGTCCCATAGTGAAGCACCGAAGAGGCGGGATTCAGAGCAAGGGGTCCGTAAGGGATAATGCGGGCGTCATGCCACCCCTTATCGGCGGAGTAGTCCATGACGAACATATAGTCGGTAAAAATCTTCCCGAAGCCGAGTTTGCTCTCGTCTTTCGGCTTTTCTTTCGGGGTCGCGGTCGGCGTGAATTGAATTTCCATCATCTATCTCCTTCTCACAGTTGATTTCTCTGAATCTTACCGCTCGTGGTCTTGGGCAGTTCGTCCTTGAACACCACGATACGCGGGTACTTATACGGGGCGGTACGCGCCTTGACATACTCCTGAATCTCTTTTTTGAGTTCTTCTGTCGGTTCGGTCCCCGGGGTGAGGACGATACTCGCCTTCACCACCTGTCCGCGCACCTCGTCGGGTGCGGCGGAGACCCCGCATTCGAGGACATACGGGAGTTCCATTATGACATTCTCAATCTCGAAGGGTCCAATGCGATAGCCCGAGGACTTGATGAGGTCGTCGATGCGTCCGACATACCAGAAGTAGCCGTCCTCGTCACGCCACGCGGTATCGCCCGTGTGGTAGTACCCGTCGTGCCAGCACTCCGCCGTCTTTTCCTCGTCGCGGTAGTAGCCGCGGAAAAGTCCGCAGGGCGCACCGTTTGAGACATCGATACAGATTTCTCCGACTTCGCCGTCCGGCACGGGTTCTCCCGCCGGATTCAATAGTTCTATATGGTAGAGCGGCACGGGTTTCCCCATCGAGCCGAGACGCGCACGGGTGCCGACCAGATTGGCGATGGCGCAGGTGGTCTCGGTCTGTCCGAAGCCCTCCATGATGGTGAGCCCCGTCGCCGCCTCGAACTGGCGGAAGACCTCGGGGTTCAGCGCCTCGCCCGCGGTCGTCATGTGGGTGACCGACGAGAGGTCGTATTTCCCGATATCCTGCTTCACCATCATGCGGAGGATGGTGGGCGGCGCACAGAAAGTGGTGATGTGGTATTTCGCGAACATGGGGAGAATATCCGCCGCGTCAAAGCGGTCGAAGTCGTAGACGAAGATCGCCGCCTCACAGAGCCATTGTCCGAAGATTTTCCCCCACGCGGCTTTCGCCCATCCCGTGTCCGACACGGTGAAATGGAGTCCGTCGGGGTCGACGCAATGCCAATATTTCGCGGTGTGGAAATGCCCGAGCGGGTATTCGTAGTTATGTACGGCGATTTTCGGATTCCCCGAGGTGCCCGAGGTGAAGTACATGAGCATAATATCCTCGCCGCAGGGGGTGTCCTCGGTGCGCTCGAATTTGCCGGTAAAGAGCGGGTATTCAGCATCGAAGTCATGCCAGCCGTCGCGGTGCCCGTCCACCATGATTTTTGTTTCGAGACAGGGTGCCGACGCGGCAGCCGCGTCCACCTCGCCCGAGACATCGCCGTCCGCGGTACAGAGAATCGCCTTAATCTCGGCGCGGTTCAGACGGTAGGAAATATCGTGCTCGCGCAACTGGTTGGGCGCGGGGATGGCAATCGCCCCGAGTTTCATCAGCCCCAAAATGGCAATCCAGAACTGGTAATGCCGTTTGAGAATGAGAAGCACCCGATCACCCCGTTTGATTCCGAGCGAGCGGAAATAGTTCGCCGCCTGCGCCGACGCGCGTTTGAGGTCTCCGAACGTGAAACGGCGCTCGGTTTTGTTTCTGTCGAGATGGAGCATCGCGAGTTTCCCCGCCTGCTCGGTGCCGAGACGGTCGATGACATCGAATGCGAAGTTGAATTTCTCCTGATTTTTGAAGGTCAGTTTTTTGAGTGCGCCCGTCTCGTCCTCTTCCGCCACGATGAAGTCCTCCCAAACGAAGCGGTGCTTGGGCGTGAACTTCGGCGGCAGGGTGATGAACTCGCGCACCCCGCTGTGGGTCAGGGTGGACATGGGTTCCCCCGTCGGGTTCAGGACGATGGCGTAGAACCAGCAGTCCGCCCCTTCGAGGGCAATCATGCCGTGCGGGGTCGAACTGTCATAGTAAATGCTGTCGCCCGCGCGCAGAATCTCGATATGGTCGCCGACCTGCACTTTGAGTACACCTTTGACGATGATATCGCACTCCTGCCCGAGGTGGGTGGTCAGGGGAATGTCCTTGCCTGTCGCTTCCTCGGAATAGGCGGAACAGACATACAGCGGCTCCGCGATACGGTTCTTGAACGCGGCGGCGAGGTTATAGTACACCATGCCGTGCGCCTGTTCGATTTTCTGTCCCTCTCCCCGTCTCGTGACGGTATACGAGGACAGGCGGGGCCCCGTCCCCTCGATGATATCGGTGACATCGACCCCGAGCGCCTGTGCGCAGCGGTAGAGGAATGCGAAGTTTAAGTCCTCTTTCCCCGCCTCGCAGGCGAGGTATTCTTCCTCTTCGACATCGGTCTTTTCCGCCATTTCCGCACTCGACAGTCCGACGATCTCGCGCAGCGCACGGATTCTCTGCGCCATTTCGAGAATCTTTACTTCCAAATCCCGTGTTTTCTGCATAAATTCTCCTTCGGCGGGAAACAGAAAGACCCGCCCCAAAGTATGACTTTGAGACGAGTCGTAAAACCCGCGGTACCACTCAAATTCACGGAAAACTCCGTGCCCTTATCGGACTCTGACAAGTCCTATGCACTGACGCGGCAAGTGACGGAGAGGGTCTACTCGGTCTCCCTTTCTTCCTCTCGGCTCGGAAACTACAAACATTTGACCGCCCCCATGGCTCGCACCGACCGCCATGTCTCTGAAGAAGCAAAACAAACGCCCTTTTCTTCATCGCCTTTAATAAATTTGGTATTATCCTATCATACTTCGCAAATTGTGTCAAGTGTTTTTACAGTAGATTTCTTTGGATTTTCCCGCTGACCGTCTTGGGGAGTTCCTTGCGGAAGACCACGATGCGGGGGTACTTATAGGGTGCGGTATGGCTCTTGACATACTCCTGAATCTCTTTTTTGAGCTCTTCTGTCGGCTCGGTGCCTTGGGTTAAGACGATGCTCGCCTTTACCACCTGTCCGCGCACCTCGTCGGGCGCGGCGGAAACCCCGCATTCGAGGACGTAGGGGAGTTCCATAATCACGCTCTCAATCTCGAAGGGTCCGATGCGGTAGCCCGAGGACTTGATGACATCGTCCACGCGGCTGACATAGTAGAAATAGCCGTCCTCATCCCGCCACGCGGTATCGCCCGTGTGATAGAGACCTCCGCGAATGACCTCCGCCGTCTTTTCGGAGTCGCGGTAATACCCCGAGAAGAGTCCGACTGGTGCGCCGTTCGAGAGGTCGACACAGATTTCGCCCACTTCCCCGTTCCCGACCGGCTTGCCGTCCGGGTCGACGAGGACGATGGGGTACTGGGGAGACGCTTTCCCCATCGAGCCGAGTTTGGGCTGTACGCCCGCGAGGTTCGCGATGGTGAGGGTGGTCTCGGTCTGTCCGAAGCCCTCCATGATGGTGAGCCCGGTCGCGGCGAGAAACTGTTTCTGCACCTCGGGGTTGAGTGCCTCACCCGCGGTGGTCATGTGCTTGACCGAAGAGAAATCGTATGCCGAGAGATCCTCTTTAATCATCATGCGGAGCATGGTGGGCGGCGCGCAGAAAGTGGTGATATGGTACTGCGCAAAGAGCGGGAGCAAATCAGACGCGGAGAAGCGGTTGAAGTCGTAGACGAACACCGCGCCCTCACACATGAACTGCCCGTAGAGCTTGCCCCAGAGGGATTTCCCCCAGCCGGTATCGGAGATGGTGAAGTGGAGCCCGTCTTTCTCACAACAGTGCCAGTATTTCGCGGTGACGAAATGCCCGAGCCCGTAGGTGTGCTTATGCGCCGCCATCTTGGCGTTCCCCGTCGTGCCCGAAGTGAAGAACATGAGGGCGGTCTCGTCGCCGCCGGGCGCGTCCGCGGGGCGCTCGTAGTGGCTCGAAAAGAGCGGGTATTCGGCATCGAAGTCGTGCCAGCCCGCGCGTTTCCCGCCGACGAGGACGCGGATCTCGGGTGCGTTCCCCGCTTTCGCCGCGGCCTCCACGGTCTCGGGCACGCCGTCGTCCGAAGTGGCGATGATGGCATCCACGCCCGCCGCCTCGAAGCGGTATGCGTAGTCATGCTCTTTGAGCTGTGAGGTCGCGGGAATCGCGATAGCCCCCAGCTTATGGAGCGCAATCATCGAGAACCAGAACTGATGGTGGCGTTTGAGGACCAGCATGACCTTATCGCCGCGGGAGATGCCGAGCGAACGGAAATAGTTGACGCAGCGGTTGGACGCGCGGCGGAGGTCGCGGTAGGTGAACCGCCGCTCGGTCTTATGGCAGTCGAGGTGGAGCATCGCGAGGCGGTCGGGAGACTTCTCGGCGATGGCGTCCACGATATCGAACCCGAAGTTGAAATGTTCGGTGTTCTTGAACTTCACTTCGGTGAGCACGCCCTGCGCGTCGACCTTGGTCTCGACGAACTTATCGACCACGAGGTCCTCGTCGGGGGTGGTCGCCGCCGCCGTGAGTTTGGTGTCCTCGGTGTTCTCCTCATCCGACCCCGGGAGCACGACCGCGCAGAACACGCAGTCCTCGCCGTCCACGGCAATCATGCCGTGCGGGGTCGAACTGTTGTAGTAGATGCTGTCGCCCTCGGAGAGAACCTCGGTATGCTCGCCGACCTGTACTTTGAGTTTCCCGCGCAGAATGAGGTCGAACTCCTGCCCCGAGTGACGCGTCAGATGAATCGGGCGATTTTGGAGCTCTTCCGAATACTCATACCGCACCCAGTAGGGTTCTGCTATCTTCGAGCGAAATTTGGGCGCGAGGTTCCGAATGAGAATCCCTGCCTCTTTCGCGGTCTGTTCTCCCTCTCCGCGGCGGGTGACGGTATAGGACGAGAGGTTCGGCACCCGTCCTTCGAGCAGCTCGGTGAGTTCCATCCCGAACGCGAGCGCGCACTTGTGGATGAAGGTAAACGGGAGGTCGGTCTTACCGCTCTCGTAGACACCGTAATCCGCCTCGCTCACCTCGGTCTTCACCGCCATCTCGCCCTGTGTCCAGCCGAGAATCTCGCGCATCCCGCGGATACGGGCGGCGATTTCGCTTATCTGTGTCATGGGGGTTTCCTGCATACTGTATTTCCTCCGTTTGCAATTTCAAAAACAAAAAGACTCGTCTCAAAACACTTTGAGACGAGTCAAATAACCCGCGGTACCACTCAAATTCACGGATAAAACCGTGCCCTCATCGGACTCCATCAAGTCCTGTGCACTCACGCGGCATCACGGGAACACCTACTCACACTCGTTTTGGGCACTCCGACTCGGAAGGGATAGGAAACTGTCAAACCGTCGCATCGGCTCGCACCAACCGCCGACTCTCTGGGGTCCGGTTCAACTTCCGGCTTCGTCATAGTCTTTCTGGATGGGATAAGAATACCATGCTTTTCGGAATTTGTCAAGCCGTTTCGGTGATTTTTTTATGCGTTCTCGCAAGGCGGGAACCCGAAGAGGCGCTCGGCGTTCTCATGGAGAATCAGCGCGCTCTCCCGCTCGGAAAGTTCCATCGCATCAAAACGCGCGAGTTCCTCGGTGGGGTCCCACATGGGATAGTCGGTGCCGAAGAGCACCCGCTCCGCGCCCCAAAGACGCACCAACCGTCTCCCTTCCTCGTTTGTCATGGCAAAGAGCGAAGAGGAACAGTCGACATAGAGTCCGGAGTAAGGTGCGAGCTTCTCCGCCGCGTCCTGCCAGACCGAATAGCCGCCGAAGTGCGCGCCGATGACCGTCAGGCGCGGAAATGCTTTCAGAACTGGGATCAATTCCTCGGGGTTGGAATACCGATAACGTTTATCCCCCGTATGCAAGAGCACGGGGAGCCGCCCCTCGCACACCTCGAAAATCCGCATACACCGCGGGTCGTCAAGCGCGACCCCCTGAATATCGGGGTGGAGTTTGAGACCCCTGAGCCCCAGAGCGAGAATCTCGTCTGCCACGGCGGCGGGGTTCTCCTCATCGGGGTGCATGGTCCCCAGTCCCAGCATACGGTCGGGGTACGCGGCGACCGTGTCGGCGATATAGCGGTTGATGGACGCGGTCTGGGCGGGCGTGGTCGCGACCGAGAAAACCAAGTAGCGCGTGATCCCCGCCGCCTCGCCTGCTTCGAGCATGGTCGAGAGCCGCCCGTCGTACCGCATGGGAATATCGTAGAACTTCCCCGTATTCCCCGCCGCCTTCGCGGCGATCTTATCGGGATAAATATGACAATGGCAATCGATAACCTGTCTCATAATCTCTTCTTTTCGTTACTGTTTGAGACCCAACTTTTCGCACATGATCTCGCGCATCTTATACTTCTGAATTTTCCCTGCGGCGTTCATCGGGAAGGTGTCGACAAAGACGAAGTACCGCGGCACCTTATGGGTGGCGATATGGGCGCGTCCGAATGCGCGCATCTCCTCCTCGTCCGCCGTCTCGCCGTCATGGAGGATAATCCAAGCGCACGCCTCTTCCCCGTAGCGGGCATCGGGGACCCCGACGACCTGCACATCCCGCACTTTCGGGTGGGTGAGATAGAACTCCTCGATTTCACGCGGATAGAGGTTCTCCCCGCCGCGGATAATCATGTCCTTGAGACGACCGGTCACGCGGTAATACCCGTCCTCGGTGCGGCAACAGATGTCCCCCGAATGGAGCCAGCCGTCCTTATCGATGGTGGCGGCGGTGGCGCGGGGCATCTTGTAATACCCTTTCATGATATTGAATCCGCGGGCGACAAACTCGCCGTTCTGCCCGTCGGGCACGTCGAGTCCCGTCTCGGGGTCAATGATTTTACACTCCACGCCCGGGAAAGCCGTCCCGACCGTCTCGACGCGGTGGTCGAGGTCCTCGGTGACCTCCCCCATGGTACAGCCGGGCGCCGCCTCGGTCTGCCCGTAGACGCTGATGATCTCGGTCATGTTCATCTCCCGCGCGGCGCGGCGCATGAGGTCCGGGGGGCAGTTCGAGCCCGCCATGATGCCCGTCCGCACATGCGAGAAATCGGTCGTGGCGAAATTCTCGTGGGCGAACATGGCGATGAACATAGTAGGGACACCGTTAAAGCAGGTGATCTTCTCCTCGGTCACGCAGGCGAGCGAGGACTTCGGAGAGAAATACGGGAGCGGACAGAGAGTGCCGCCGTGGGTCATGATGGAGGTCATGGTCAGAACCATGCCGAAACAATGGAACATCGGCACCTGCACCATCATGCGGTCGGCGGTGGAGAGATCCATGCGGTCGCCGATGATCTTGCCGTTATTGACGATATTCCGATGGGTGAGCATGACCCCTTTCGGGAAGCCCGTGGTACCCGAGGTGTACTGCATATTCACGACATCGTCGGGTTTCACGCCCGCGGCGAGACGGCGCACCTCTTCCTGCGGAACCGTGTCCGCGCGATCGAGCAGTCCCTCCCATGTCAGAGCCCCCGGCATGGAGAAGCCGACGGTGACGATATGGCGGAGGAACGGCAGTTTCTCGGAATAGAGCGGGTCTCCCGGCTCCATGTTTGCGAGTTCGGGGCAGAGCTCCTGCATGATGCCGCGATAGTCGGAATCCTTACAGTTCTCAATCATCACGAGGGTATGGGTGTCCGACTGACGGAGCAGATATTCCGCCTCCTGAATCTTATACGCGGTATTGACGGTGACGAGCACCGCGCCTATCTTCACCGCCGCCCAGAAAGTGAGGAACCACGCGGGGACATTGGTCGCCCAGATGGCGACATGGAATCCGGGCTTCACACCGAGGGAAATCAGCCCCGCCGCGACACGGTCCACATCGTCGCGGAACTCGCGGTAGGTGCGGGTATAATCCAAAGTGGGGTAACGGAACGCGTACTGGTCGGGATAGAGTTCCACCATAGTGTCGAGCACCTGCGAAAAGGTCTTGTCCACGACTTCATACTTCTTCCACGGGAAGGTCCCCGTCCCTGAGCGGTTCTTCTGCAAAATCGCTTTTTTCTCGCCCTCGGTCAGGCGGCGCAACGTGGCGGCATAGTGAGTGAAGAGTAGGTCATAATCCTCAATGTCCGCGGTATCGCAGGCGGCATAGCCGTCATAGTTCAGAGAGCGGAGCGCGCTGACAAAATCGCGGAGAGGGAGTTCCCCGTCCCCGATGAGGCAGTCGGCACCGTTCTTGCGGTCACCGAGACGGACATAGGAGATATACGCGCCGAGCGTGGTGATGGTATCCTCGGCACCCTCGCCACCCTCGAAATAGGTGGCGCGGATATTCCACGCCGCCCCGACCCCGTCACAGGCGAAGGCGTGCAGAATGGAAATCAGGCGTTCGGTATGCGCGAGTTCGCCGACCGTCTCGAAGAGGATTTTCACCTCCTGTTTCGCCGCGGTCCGTGCGGCATTTCTCAAAGCGGCGGCGAGGACTTCGGGCTTCACGCCGTCGGCGACGCGCACAATGACATAGGGGATACCCGCCTCGGTGGCGGCGGCAATATAGTCCTCGACCGCCTCCCGCGAGACTTCGGTATCGTCGACGGGGAGCGGATAGGTGAGCGCGACCGCCGAAACCCGACGGTTGCGGAGTTTCCGTCTCGCGCCTGCGGGGTCGTCCCCGAACAGGCCGTCCGGCAGTTCCCTCACCTGCGCGAGGTCGTAGAGTTCGACCCCCTCATAGCCGTATTCCGCCGCGGTCGAGCAGAGCGACAGGAAAGAGGGCGCATTTACTTGATCCGAAGAGAAAGAAAGTCTCATCTTATGCTTCCTCGTAGATAATCTTATTCAGCGCGTTGAGGTAGGCGCGGATGCTCGCGCCGATGATGTCGGTCGAGATCCCCTGTCCGGAATAGAGTTTCCCGCCCTGACGGAGTTTGACGAGTGCGCTGCCGACCGCGCCCTTTCCGCTCGTGACCGACTGAATCTGGAAATCGTCGAGTTCATAGCGGTGTCCCGCGATCTGCTCAATCGCGCGGAACGCGGCATCGATGGGACCGTCTCCCATGCTCACGCCCGAGAGGGTACGGTCTTTATAGGTGAGGGTGAGTTGCGCCATCGCGGAAATGACATTCCCCGACGAGACGACATAGCTTTCGAGATGATAGGTCGAGGGTACCTGCATGGCGGCGGTGGCGACGATGGCTTCGAGTTCGCGTGTGCCGATCTGCTCTTTCTTTGCGGCGACCCGCTGTACCTCGCGATGCACCTCGCCGAGGTCATTATCCGAGAGTTCATAGCCGAGGGAGATACAAGCGGCGGCGACCTCCCTCAAAGTCGCGTCCCCCGTCAGGCGGATACGGGCATCGGTACGCGAGGACGCGCCCGCGGCACCCGCGTCGAGACCACTCTTCAGCCGTTCGAGGTCGCTGTGAATCCCCGTCTCGCGGAGCGCGCAGGACACTCCGATTTCTTCTCCGCGTGCACGCACGAGGTCGGAGAAGGCGGCGGAGGTGAGCCCGTCTCCCGAGACCGTGGTCACGACCCCTGTGGCACCCGCGCGGACAGCGGCGAGGGCGACAGCCGCCGCCATGCCGATTTTCGACGAGGGTCTGACCGAGACTACAATGCCCGATGCGGTCGCATCCTTGACCGCCGCTTTCGCCTCGCAGGGGAGCCAAATTCCCGCATCATCGCAGAGGGTGACCGAGGTCACACCGCACGCTTTGGCTTTTTCGATGAGGGACGCAAGGAACGGCGCGTCCGCGCGGGAGGCGTCCTCGGCTACGAGTTCGACCGTCTCACAACGGGCTTTGGCGGCGCGGAACAAACTCTCCGCGACCTCCAGCATCCCTCTCGCTTTCTTATGGCAACGGTACTCCATCTGCAAAGTGGAGACGGGCAACACCACCTGAAGGCAGGGGCGTTTCGCCTCACGGACACTCTCATAGGCGGTCGTGACCGACTCTTCGGTAAGACCTACGGGAATCTTCACCATGACCTCGCCCGCCGCGAGACTGATCGTGCGATTGATGACCGTCTCCTCCCGCGGGCGGGTGATCTCAGGCAGTTCGACCGCGTCCACCCCAAGCCCGAACAGCGCCTCGGCGACATTCGCACGCTCGCGGAACGAGAGTCCCTGCTCCCGCATGACCGCGCCGTCGCAGAGGGTCCTATCGGACACCAGAATCCGTTTCATTTCCGTCTTTTCCATATGTTTCCCCTTTTTGGTTATTTCCCGAAAATACAAAAACCGCAGAAGTCAAAACAACTTCTGCGGGATGATTGCATAGCAACCACGGTACCACCCGACATTGTCGCCCCTAGGCGACCACTCAAGGCTCAGACAAGCCATGACCGATTACGGGGTCAAACCGGAATCCCTTACTCGATTCGGGGACCCTGCTCCGGTACGAGACTGCCTTGGCGCCTCTTCCTGTCTCGCACCGACCGACAGGTCTCTTAAGAGAGGGGATGCCTTAGCATAATACCATCTTCGCATTTCAGATAGGAACAGTATACTCAAACGATGCGGGTTTGTCAAGGGGGAACTTCCGGCATATTCGGCACAAAAAGCCAATAGATTTGTCAAGACCCCATAGGCGAAAAAGAAAACCGTCTCGACCGAAGTCAAGACGGTAGGCAGTCTACCCGGAGCCGAAGCTCTTAAAATCACCTAAGATTCTGCCCGTGGCCTCTACGCAATGCCGAGGCTCTCCTCGTCGGAGCACCAGTGAAGTGTGAAACTATTATATAAGGCAATCAGAAAACTGTCAAGTGCAAAACGCAAAAATGCCGAGCAGATTTTTCGATAGTGCTTATGCTAGAAGTACAAGCACGGAAAAAATGAAAGAACCGACCGATCTCTCGGACGGTTCAGTACGGAGCCTCACAGCCCTCCGCTTTCAAAGAAGCGGCCATTTTCAACCGCATAGCTACTCCGCTCGGTCAAGCGTGATCCACCTCGACTTTGGACTCTCTTATCCAACGCGGTCGACTGATGATAACACGAGAACGCGGGGATTGTCAAGAGGGTTCCAAAACTTTACGAGCATCAGTCGGATGTCCCCTCGGGTTTCGTCCCATCGAGGTACGCGGCGAGAAGATCGCGGTATCCGCCCTCTCCGTGCTTGATACACCGATTCACCCGACTGAGGGTCGCGGAGGAAATCTCGACCGCCGCGGCGACCTGCTGATAGGTCTTCCCTTCGAGGAGCAGACGGGCGGACTCCACTCGCTGTGCCATATTCTCGCGCTCGTTATCGGTGCAGAGGTCCGACAGAAACATTCGCACCTTCTCGGGGGTGTCGAGCGTCGCCATCACGCCGTACAGCAGTTCCATCTCGGTGCGCGCGTCGATTTTCTTCTCCATATATGCCTCCCGCGGGGGGCATATCGGTTCCCTCTCCCCCGCTCTTTCTGCTTGATGATACTGATTATAGCACAGCGCTTTAAGAAAGTAAAGTGCTAAATTGATATTTCTTATATATTTGGATATGAATAGGATTTCTAATGAATGGATTCGGATTCAAAACTCGGCGATACGGAAAGCGCGGGGTACGCGTTTTTTGACATTGTGCTTGACAACGCCACGCGAGTTCGATATAATAGGTTCAAATTACAAGGCGTTGAGGAAGAGGACCCTACCACAAGGCGCACAGAGAATCGGCGGGCGGTGCGAGCCGATGGTCGAGCGGTAACGGTCTATGGCTTCTGAGCCGGAGATTCGAGCGATTCGTCGGGTAGGGTCTCCCGTTTGACGCGCGAAACTGCGTCGGGGCGTGTCAGCGCCTGAGGGCACGGAAATTTCCGTGAATTTGAGTGGTACCGCGGAGTCATCCGTCTCAAAGAACGAGACGGGTGCTTTTTTGTTTTTCTCGCGGGTTCCGCCTGCCCCACCCCTCGGGACAAGTATTCAAAAATCACATGGGAAACCGAAAGGAGACTTTGCCGTGAAACAGCAATCTGTCGAAACCGTCTGCGTCCAAGGCGGCTACACCCCGGGGAACGGAGAACCCCGCCAAATCCCGATCATTCAGTCCACCACTTTCCGCTATGAGACCAGCGAAGATATGGGGAAACTCTTCGACCTTGAAGCGAGCGGGTATTTCTACTCCCGTCTGCAGAACCCGACCTGTGACCGTGTCGCGGCGAAAATCACCGCGCTCGAAGGCGGTACCGCAGGGATGCTGACCTCCTCGGGTCAGGCGGCGAACTTCTTCGCCGTCTTCAACATCGCGGGTTGCGGCGACCATGTGGTCTGCTCCGCGCACATCTACGGCGGGACCTATAACCTCTTCCATGTCACCATGCGGCGCATGGGTGTGGACTTCACCTTTGTCGCGCCCGATGCGACCGAAGAGGAACTCGAGGCGGCGTTCCGCCCGAACACCAAGGCGGTCTTCGGCGAGACCATCTCCAATCCCTCGCTGACCGTGCTCGACATCGAACTCTTCGCGAAGGTCGCGCACCGTCACGGCGTGCCGCTCATCATCGACAACACCTTCGCGACCCCCGTGAACTGCCGTCCCATCGAGTTCGGCGCGGACATCGTCACCCACTCCACGACCAAGTACATGGACGGGCACGGCTCCGCCGTCGGCGGTGCTGTCATCGACTCGGGGAAATTCGACTGGACAAAATACCCCGACAAGTTCCCGGGTCTGTGCACCCCCGACGACAGCTATCACGGAATCACCTACACCGAGCGATTCGGGCTCGCGGGGGCGTACATCACCAAAGCCACGGCACAGCTCATGCGCGACTTCGGCTGTACCCAATCGCCGCAGAGCGCGTACCTTCTGAACCTCGGGCTGGAAAGCTTACACCTCCGCATGAAACAGCACACCGCGAACGGGCTGGCAGTGGCGAAGTATCTGCAAAACCATCCGAAGATATCTTGGGTGCACTACCCCGACCTCGAGGGCGACCCCTATCACGAAAAACAGCAGAGATATCTGCCGAACGGCTCCTGCGGGGTCGTAAGTTTCGGTGTCAAGGGCGGGAGAGCCGCGGCGGAGACCATGATGAAACATCTGAAACTCGCCGCCATCGAGACCCATGTCGCGGACGCGCGCACCTGCTGTCTCCATCCTGCGAACGCCACCCATCGGCAGATGACCGATGAAGAACTGATTGCCGCAGGGGTCTCCCCCGACCTCATCCGCTACTCCTGCGGAATCGAGGCGGCAGAAGACCTCATCGCCGACCTCGAACAGGCGCTCGCCGCCGTAAAGGAAAACTGAAATGCCTATCAAGATTCCGAATGAACTGCCCGCGGTCAAGATTCTCGAAGAAGAAAACATTTTCGTGATGAAAGAGACCCGCGCCGCGGCACAGGACATTCGCCCTCTGAAAATCCTGCTCCTCAACCTGATGCCCACCAAAGTGGAGACCGAGACCCAATTTTCGCGTCTCCTCGGGAACACCCCGCTCCAAGTGGAGATGGAACTGCTCCACACCAAGACCCACATATCCAAGAACACCCCCGAGAGCCATCTCGATGCGTTCTACCGCACCTTCGACGAGGTGAAACATAACAATTATGACGGTCTCGTCATCACGGGTGCGCCCGTCGAGCGCATGGCATTTGAAGAGGTCGAATACTGGGGGGAACTCGCGGAGATTATGGAGTGGTCGAAGACCCATGTGTACAGCACGCTCCATATCTGCTGGGGGGCGCAGGCAGGGCTCTACTATCACTACGGCATCCCGAAAAAAATGCTCGACGCGAAACTCTCGGGCATTTTCCCGCATGAAGTGGAATACAAGCGCTCCATGCTCTTCCGCGGTTTCGATGACATTTTCTATGCCCCGCACTCGCGTTATACCGGGATCGACCGTGCGGACATCGAGCGGGTCCCCGATCTCAAAATTCTCGCATCCTCCCGCGAGGCGGGTGTCTATGCCGTCACCGCGCGCCACGGCAGACAAATCTTTTTGACAGGGCACGGAGAATACGACCCCGACACCCTCAAAAAAGAGTATCTGCGCGACAGTGCCCTCGACCCGTCGACTCCGGTGCCGCGCAACTATTTTCCCGCGGACGACCCGACGAAAGAGCCGATCGTCACCTGGCGCTCGGCGGCGAATCTGCTCTTCTCCAACTGGCTGAACTACTTCGTCTATCAGTCGACGCCCTACGATATTTCGTCGATTTCGTAAACACCGATTTCATCATTTTCACTTCCCGTAAGCACGGCTTTCGTGTCTTCGGTTTTTATCAAAAAAATACGGCGCGTTGCCTACATTTTCCGGCAACGCGCTGTTTATTTGTCATATCGGCTCCCCGCGCGGATATCGTGCTCGTCAAAGTACCGCGCCATGTCGGCGCGGACGCGCTTTTTGTCCGCCGCCCAGAGGGGCGCAATGAGCAGGCGCTTCGGCGGGTCGCCCGTCAGACGGTGAATCACGGTGTCCGCAGGGAGGAGGGTGAGCGCCTCGCCGACAAGCGAATAGTATTCCTCGGGCGTCAGAGTCGCGAACTTCCCCGCACGGTAGTCCTCGGCGAGGTCGGTGCCCGCGAGCACCTGCAAGAGTTGCAGTTTGACCCCCTCGCTCCCCATCTCCGCCGCATGGCGCACGGTCGCCATCATGTCCTCCCTTGTCTCTCCCGGAAGACCGAAGATGATGTGGGTGACGGTATGGATGCCCCGCTGTTTGAGTGCGGTCATCGCACGGTCATAGACCTCGGTCGGGTACCCGCGGCGGATATACGCGACCGAGCGTGAACAGGTGGTTTGCAGTCCGAGTTCGACAAAGACGGGGACGCGGCGCGCGAGTTCCCCGAGCAGGTCGAGCGTGGTCTCTTCCAGACAATCGGGGCGGGTCGCCACCGAGAGACCGACAATGTCGGGGGCGGCGAGGGCGGCTTCATACAGGGTACGGAGATATGCAGTCGGAGCATAGGTATTGGTATAACTCTGAAAATACGCGAGGTAGCGGGGGTGCTCCCCCGCTTTTTTGCGTACCCGCGCTTTGGCGCGCTCGATCTGCGATGCGAGGCACCCGTCATACGGCTCGGCGAACTCCCCGCTCCCGCCCGCAGAGCAGAAGATACACCCGCGCGTGTCGAGATGCCCGTCCCTCGTCGGGCAGGTCATGCCGCCCGAGAGAGAAATCTTATAGGTCTTCCCTCCGAAGAGCTCGGAAAACTGCTCCGAGGCGGTGCGATAGCGTCTCTCCATCTCACTCCCTCGAAAGCATCAGCGTTAAATCCTCGTCGGGGAAGTGCTCTGCCGTGCGGTGGACATTCCGACAGAAGCGGGTCTTATGCGGATAGCCGCTGATGCCGAAGGGACCGCGCGGTCCGATGATATCCCCGTTCTCCCCATTGCCCGCACCCGCGAGAATGGCAGTGAGCGCGGCTTTCTCGGGTGAGTGGGTGAAGAGGAACAGGAACGCGTGTCCCAGACGGAAAAACCACGGTTTCCGCGTGGTCTTCTCGGGAGAGAGCAGATTGGTCGCCGTGATGCCCGGGTGGACGGCGAGGAACGACGGCTCCCCCGCCCTCCGCTCGGCGGCGCGGCGCAGGACATACGCGGAGAGTAGCGTCTTACTCGCGGCGTATGCCGCATCGGTTTCTTTTTTCGGCTGTTTCCCGGGTTTCCCGAATCGGTCGGTCAGACTGGTGGTGAAAATCATCTTTCCGTCAGGCGGGAGCAGCGGTTCCACCGCACGGGCAAGACGCACCGTCCCGACATAGTTCACCCCGACCGTCATGGGGTACCCGTCTGCAGTCACGGGCTCTTTCGGGAAATAGACCCCCGCACAGTGTAAGAAAATATCGATGTTCGAGCCCGATTCTTTCAGGCGGGCGGCAAATGCGTCAATGGAGGCAAACGATGAAAGGTCCACCGTCTCGGTATCGACCTCCCCTGTGGGATAGCAGGCGGTGAGTGTCTCCCGTGCGGCTCTCGCTCTCTCGGGGTTCCGACAGGCGAGCGTGACACGCGCGCCGAGCGCGAGGAACTCCTCGGCGGCGGCAAAACCGACCCCACTGTTCGCACCCGTAACGACCACGCGTTTCCCCGCAAGCGTGTGTGCGTGTTTCGCCATCCACTTTTTGTACTTTTCTTTCATGCCGCATCTCCTTTTTCTTTCAATATAGCACAAACGCGTCGTGCGCGCAAGAAAAATGCCCGCCGGGCACGGCGGGCAAATTTCAAGATAAGGCAACAAGGAGGTTTTAGGGCGCATGGACTCGACTCGGCAGACAGACTCAAATCGCGAGCGTGACCTCGTATTTTTCGAGGAAACAATCGAACTGATACAGCCACGCATAGAGCTGCGGGCGGGACATGAGCTGTCCGAGCCAAGTGATGTCGTCCCCTGCTGCGAGCGCATCGACCGCGCCCGGGCGCAAAAGAGACGCCAAGCGCGAGTTCTTCCGACGGAGCCGCTCGAACAGCAGCCCCCGCACGCGATTCTCATAGGCGGGGTTATGGGTTTTGGGGTACGGGCTCTTCTTGCGGTAAAGGATCTCGGGCGGGAGATACCCCGTCATGGCATTTCGGAGCAGGGCTTTCTCGACACCGCCCGCGAACTTGATTCTCCACGGTACCTGATAGACATATTCGAGAATCCGATGGTCGGAGAACGGGACACGCACCTCGAGACCGTGCGCCATGCTCATGCGGTCTTTCCGTTCAAGAAGGTTCACCATAAAGTAATCGACCGACAGTTTGGTCGCGATGCGGGCGGTGCGGTCTTCCTCGCTCTCCGACCCGTCGAGCGGGGTCGCGGCGACCGCATTTCGGTAGACCTCGGAAAGATAGGCGTACCCCTCTTCCGCACGGGTGACGCGCGGGTCGAAGAGCCCGATGCGGGCGGTCGGGTCGTGAATCCACGGGAAGAAGTCGCGCGCGAGCATTTCGGGGCGGTAAAACCACGGGTACCCGCCGAAGATTTCGTCCGCGCACTCCCCCGAGAGCGCGACGGTGTGTCTCTCCCGCACCCGCCCGCAGAAATAGTAGAGCGACGAGTCAATATCCGCCTGCCCCGGGAAATCCCGCGCGAGGAGCGCGGGCAAAAGCGCGTCTGCAGTCTCGTCGGACGAGGCGGTGAGGACGGTGTGGTCGGTTCCGAGGTGCTCCGCCATCAGGCGAGCATAAGCGTCATCGGGATTCGGCTGAAAGAGGGTCGGCGCGTAGGTGTTTCCCTCATACTCGAACGAATAGGTCGAGAGCACTCTCCCCTCTTCGCGATATTTCTCCGCCGCGACCGCGCTGACGGCGGAAGAGTCGAGCCCGCCCGAGAGGAAGGTGCAGAGCGGGACATCCGAGACCAGCTGTCGCCGTACCGCATCGACGAAGAGGTGCCGTACATGCGCCACCGTCTCGTCATCGGAATCGGTGTGCGGGCGCACGGTGAGCGTCCAGTATTTCCGCCTGTGTACCCCGTCCGCGTCCACGCGGCAGCACTCCCCGGGGAGTAGTTCCCGAATGTCGCGGAACACGCCGCTCCCGGGCAGGGTCACGGGCGCAAGATAGAGAAGCTGCCAAAGTCCGACCGCGTCGAGCGCGGGTTTCACACTCGGGGAGCGAAGCAGAGCTTTCACCTCGGAGGCGAACAGGAATTTCCCGTCCGTCTCGCAGTAGAAAAACGGCTTTACCCCGAGGCGGTCGCGGGCGCAGAAGAGACAGCGGTTGAAGTCGTCATAGATGGAGAATGCGAAAATCCCGTTCAGGCGGTCGAGACAGTCCTCGCCCCAAACGGCGTAGGCGTAGACCAGCGCCTCGGTGTCCGAGTGCGTCCGACACCTGACCCCTTCTTTTTCGAGCGAAGCGCGGAGCTCATCGGTATTGTAAAGCTCGCCGTTATAGACGATGATATAGCGTTTTCCCTCTCGCACGACCGTCATGGGTTGCGCGCCGCCCGTGACATCGACGACCGCGAGGCGGTTATGGTGGAGCCCCACATTCCCGCCCGAGAAACCGCCCTCTCCGTCGGGTCCGCGGTGCGCCATCGCGCGGCTCATCTCTCTCACCGTCGCAAATCCGCCGATCCCCACGCCGCCCTGTGCGTATATGCCGCAAATGGAACACATATCGGTATCCCCCTCGTTTTTCTCTTTACACTGTACCATTGTATGCGCTTAAGCGGGTTTCAGTCACGAAACTCGTGAGAAATCATGTCTATTTCTGTTGACAAACCTAAACAAGTGTGCAATAATAGTATCTGCAAGGGAAATACAAAATGGCTGTACGCCACAGTCACGCTTTTCGGTGTCGCCCATTTGTGTCTTTCTCAAAAACATTTTTCGGAGGTATCCCATGAGCGATTATTCCAGAGAAGCAAAACAGCATTACAGTCTCCTGAGCCGCGCATTTGACAAGGAGGGCTGGAAGTACTCCACCGAAGATGAAAAGATGCGGCTGAACTCCTCTTTCCGCGGTGAAGACCTCTCCATTCCGATCGTGCTCCGCATCGACGAAGATCGCAGACTGATTCGCGGTCACTCGGTTCTCCCCTTCAACTTCGGGGATCAGAAGCGCGTCGAGGGCGCCGTCGCCACCACGATGATCAACTGGTATCTCGTCAACGGCAGTTTCGACTACGATATGTCGGACGGACAGGTCGTCTATCGCATTGCACAGTCCTACCGCGACTGTGACCTCTCGACCGATGTCGTGAAATACATGGTGAACTGCATGGTCGGTACGGTCGATGACTACAACGACATTCTGCTCGCCATCTCCAAGGGAAATATGTCCCTCGGCGACCTCAAAGCCAAACTCGAAGAATAATCCCCTGTCCGAGCGGGTTCCCGCTCGGACTTTTTTCTTTTCCCCGCTTTTTCATGTCGGGGATTCTCCCCGCAATTTTCCATGAGAATCTCGGGGGTTTTGTTTTTCCCGAAAAACCGTACAGGGTTACCGCGAGACCGCGGTAACCCTGTTTTGCATTCGGTTTTGTGTTTTGGTTTGGGGATTCTGCCTCACGCGAGATTGGTCACGGGGATACCCTTCTCCTCCGCCATGCGGAGGGTCTGTGCCGACCCGCTGCGGCATGTGGTGACATAGGCGACGAGATGTTCTGCGCGGTCGATGAGCGACCGATTCCTCGCCCGCATACAGCCGTCATAGTATCGCTCCGAGAGCACCTCGACTTCGTCCGCGTCACGCATCTGACGGAGATAAATATCCCGCTCTTCCCGCTCCCATCGCTCCGCCTGATCCCGACAGGGGAGCACCAAGGCGAGACGGAGGTCGGGGTACTTCTGTTTCAGGGCGAGGACGGTCTCCGCCGCCATGCGGTCGAATCCCATCGCACCCCCGGCACAGAAGGTCCGAAACCCGTCGGCGTAGAGAGACTCCACCGTGCGGACGAGCGCTTTTCGGATGCGGTCCCGCTCCTGTTCGGGCACGGCGCGGTGCCCGGTAAACGCGCAGATTCTCCCCCTATCAGTCATCGTCATCCTCCGGCGGGGCGACGGACACTTCCACTTTCCCCACCAAGTTATCGTGCATTTCGAGCACTTTGACGGTGAGAGAACGCCAAGTGAAGGTATCGCCCTCGTGGGGGTCCTCTTCCAGCATCTCGACCGCCCAGCCGCCGACCGTGGTGTATTCCGACTCAAACCCGCGGTCATCGAGTTCGAGCCGCTCAAAGAGGTTGGAGATGGGGGTCATCCCATCGACTTCGTAGAGGTTCTCACGGATTTCCCGAATATCGTCGGGCGCGATCACATCGTTTTCGTCCCATATATCCCCGACAATCTGTTCGAGGATATCCTCCATCGTGACGATCCCCATCGTCCCGCCGTATTCGTCCATGATGACCGCCATATGTACCTGTTTCTCCTGCATGGTGGAGAGCACGCTCGGCAGTTTCGCCGTCTTATGTACATAGGTCGTCTCATTGACGAGCGCACGGAGGTCGGGCGGGGTAAGCGGGTCGTCCGCCGCGGCTTTCAGATAGTGGTTGACGGTCAGAATCCCGATGATATGGTCGAGCGATTCTTCATATACGGGCAGACGCGAGTAGGCGGTATGGAGACACTGTTCCCGAATCTCGGCGGGAGTGTCCTCTATGTCGATCCCCTCGACCTGAATCCGCGGAATCAATATGTCCTCGACCGTCGTCTCATGGTAGTCGAGCGCCGACTGCAAGAGCTCTCCCTGCTCCTCGTCCACTTCTCCCTCTTCTTCCGCGGTCTCGATCATCACCGAGAGTTCTTCTCCGGTGACGGCATTGTCGTTCGCCGCGCTCGCGCGGTCGGTCACTTTTTTCAGAAGTTTCGACACGACAAACGAGATGGGATAGAAGAGCCAAGAGATGAGTTGGAGCGGGTATGCCATCAGGCAGGCGTAGCCGAGCGCGTGCTGTTTCGCGATGATCTTCGGGACGATTTCCCCGAAGATGAGCAGCACCGCGGTCATGATCGCACTCGTGATGGTGGTGGTCGTCCCCTCGCCGAGGGTGGACTTCGCCGCCCACGCGACCGCGAGCATGGTCGCAAGCGCAGACGCCGCGTTGTTCACGAGGTTATTCCCGATGAGGATGGACGAGAGGTTTACATCGTAGCGGTCGCTCAAGCGCTTCGCGACTTTGGCGCGGCGGTTCCCTTTCTCCGCGAGCGCTTCGAGACGCAGTTTATTGAGCGAGGTGTAGGCGATCTCGACCGAAGAGAAGAACGCCGAGAGGAGGACGGTTCCGACGATTAAGAACAACACGATAATCTCTTCCTTACTCATGCGTCCTCACCTCCCTCTTCCACGGGGTTGGGGGCGGTCACGCTGTCGAGCAGTTCGTTCGCCAGTTTGACCTCCACATACGCGAGTTTCCCGTCGTCCGTCAGGTCGGTGACCGTGACGGTGAGGTCGCGCCAGACAAAGGTATCGTCGACCTCGGGCGTATGGGCGAGGGTCTCCTGTACCCACGCGCCGACGGTTTTCAGTCGGCTCATATTGACCCGTCCGGTATAGGACATTTCGCGGAACATTTCCCCGATGGTGCAGTCGGCACTGACGCGGAAATAGTTCCCGCCCAGTTTCATAAACCGCTCGTTCACCACATCGTCCTCGTCAAAGATTTCCCCGACGAGCTCTTCGAGAAAGTCCTCGATGGTGACGATCCCGAGGGTCTTCCCGGTCGCGGGGTCGCGCACCACTGCCATCGTGGCTTTCGCACGGCTCATCTCGCGGAGCAGGTCGTGAATCCCCGCGTCCAAAGTGGTATAAAAGGCGGGGGTGCAGAGTTGTTTGAGCGACAGGCGCTCCCCGTTCAGGTGGGCGCGGAGGTAATTGCGGATTTGCAGAATCCCGATGATATGGTCGAGGTCGTTCTCATAGACCGGGAAACGGGAATACTTACTCTCTTCGAGAATCCCGATGACGGTATCATAGGTCATGCCCAGTTTGATGCCCACGACATCGTCGCGCAAGGTCAGGACATCCGCGACCGTCGTCTCGGAAAACTCGAGCGCGGATTGTAACAGGTCCTCCTGGTCTTCATCGAGCGTCCCCTCTTCCTCCGCCGTCTCGAACATGGCGGACAGCTCTTCCTCGGTGACGGTGGGTTCCGGTTTCCCGCCGAATATCTTACGCGAGAGGGTCCCTATCCCGCCGAAAATCCAAGCGAGCGGGGCAAACAAAATCATTAAGAATCGGAGAATGGGCGCGAACGCGCAGGCGAGCCGCTCCGGGAACGCGAGCGCAACGCTCTTGGGGGTCATTTCCGCAAAAAGAAAAACCACGACGGTCGTCACTACGGTGACAATGACTGTCAGGACACCGTCACTCAGCCGTCCGGCTGCGAGCGCATCCTTAGCCTTGTCAAAAGCGAAAACCGTCGCGAGCGCGGCGCCCCCGACATTTGCGATATTATTCCCGATCAGAATGGTGGTTAATGTCTTCTCAAAATTCTCGACGAGGCGTTGAGCCGTCTTGGCTCCCCGTCTCCCCTCTTCCGCGTAAGTGCGTAACTTAATGACATTTGAGGCGGCCAGCGCGTTCTCCGACGCGGAGAAAAATGCGCTGCAAAGAAGCATCGCCAAATAACCGATGACCTGCCACCAACTGGGGTCCATGGAAAAAACCACACTCCTTTATATCGTAAAATAGTTATACGAAAAGCATTATATCAAGCTTCTTACAGAATGTCAAGCGCCGTATCCTCCGAACGGTGCAGAATATGCCGCGTACCCGAGAGAAGCGCGAGCAGTCCGAAATAGACGGCGAACGCGAAGACCACTTCGAGCATCAGCCAAAAGACCCCGACAGTCATGGGGTCAAGGCGCAGAAGCGAGCGCACGCCAAACGCGGTCACGACCGCGGTCAAAAGCGGGAACACCCACGATTTGAGAAAAGAATAGCGGATACGGGTCACCCGCACGAGCCGTGCCAAACTGAACGCGAAGTTGAGCGCTTCGGCGATCTCAATGACATAGACATACCCCACCGCCCCCTGCGATGGCAGAATCAACAACACGAGCAGAATGCTGATGAGCGAGTCTCCGATATTGACCCACATGGTATAGACCTGCTCCCCGAGCCCTTTGAGCGCGCAGTCGGTCACATGGTCGAGGAACATAAGGGGGACAACCGGCGCGAGCAGACGAATGAGCGCGCCCGTTTCCTCACTGTGATAGAGCGCCATGCCGAAGTCGCCCGCAAAGACGAAAAGGACAGTCATGCACCCGATGGCGAAGACGGTGGTGAGGTGCAGAGTGCGGGAGGCGATGCGGTCGATCCGCGTCTGTTCCCCGCGGGCGCGATGCTCGGCGAACACGGGAATCAGCAGTCCCGCGAAAGAGGTGAGGACCGCCATGGGATAGAACACCACGGGGAGCGCCATGCCATCGAGCACCCCGTAGGAGGCGAGCGCTTCCTCCATGCTCCGCCCGCCGCGGGTCAGGGCACGGGGGATGAGCAGATGCTCGACGGTGAGCAGACCCGAGCGAATATAGGCGGAGAACGCGACCGGCAGGGCGATATGCAACAGCCGCGGTGTCAGCCCCTCGGTGCTTCCGCCCTTGCCCCATACATGGCGGCGGCGGTCAATCAGGTACTGCACCGCGAGAGCGCCGCAACTGAGGAACTGTGCGATGGCGGCACCGCCGACCACCGCGGCGCAGGTATATGTCATTCCGCGCGGCAGACACAGACCGAGCAGGTAGACCGTACAGAAAATCCGCATCCCCTGCTCCGCCATCTGCGTCAGGGAGTTGCCGAGAACTCTACGCACCGCCGTGAAATATCCGCTCATCACGACAGAGAGCGCGACAGGAACGAGCGTCAGCGCCTGCAAGCGGATGGACAGCACCGTCCGCGCGTCGCGGAGCACCACCCGACCGAAGAAGTCCGCCCCGACGAGCAGTACCAGGCTGCCGACGCCCGAGAAAATCAGCGCATAGAGTGTCGCACGGCGAAGTGCGCCGCGCGCGGCGTTCGGCTCCCCGCGCCCGAGACATTCGGAGACGAGACGGGTCACCGCGAGTTGTATCCCCGAGGTCGCGAAAGTGACGGCGAATCCGTAGAGACTGTTCACGAGTGCGAAAAGTCCCATTCCCTCCGCGCCGATGCTCTCGGCGAGATAGGCGTGGTAACTGACCGCGACCGTCCGCATGACGAGTGCTGCCACCGAGAGAAAACAGCCGTTTTTGATAAATTCACGCATACGCTTCGACATAGTTTCCTCCCGCTCGTCGGTACCGCGGGCAGTCCCGTGGATTCTTAACAATCTATGTAAAACCCGCCCGAAAAATTCTCTAACCGGCTCTCATGTTATGACTTGTTTCGCCTGTTTTGTATGCTAGCATGAATGCGGAGGAACAGGATATGGAATGCAAGGTACTCTCGGAACAAAATCTCGTGACGCTCGACCCCGCGCTCATCCGCCCGAATCCCGCACAGCCGCGGCGGGACTTCTCGGAGGACGAGCTGTATCAACTCGCGGACAGCATCCGCCGTTACGGCGTGTTACAGCCGCTCTCGGTCAGGCGGAAGCGCGTCGAGGGCGGGTGTGACTGTTATGAACTCATCGCGGGCGAGCGCCGAATGCGTGCGGCTATCCTTGCGGGGATCACACGCGTGCCCTGTCGGGTGCTTTTTACAAGTGACGAGGAGAGTGCGGAAATCTCCATTATCGAGAATCTCCAACGCAAGGACCTCACCCCGTTTGAAGAGGCGGCCGCCATCTCGATGCTACTCAAGCAATTCGGGGTGACCCAAGAAGAGCTCGGAGAGCGTCTCTCGGTCTCACAGTCGTATATCGCGAACAAGCTCCGTCTCTTGCGCTTCACGGAGGACGAGCAGCAGGACCTCATGGCGGCGGGTCTGACCGAACGGCACGCGCGCGCGCTTCTGCGCCTGAACGACCCTGCGGCACGGCGGGCGGCGCTCAACCATGTCATCTCCCGCTCCCTCAATGTCTCGCAGACCGAAACCTATGTGGAGAAACTCTTAAAGCGCGCGGGGGGCGGTCGGAAAAAGACGGTCAAGGGGTCGATAGGAGATTTGCGTCTCTTCTACAATTCCCTCGACCGCGCGCTCCATATCATGCGCGAGGCGGGGATGAAAACCGACTGTGAGAAGCGCGAGGTCGAGGACGGGGTCGAGGTCACCATCTTCATCAAAAAGAATCCTGCACGGGGATAGGGGCGGCGCATGGCGGCGCGATGCGCCGCAGTGAAGTTTCGTCTGCGACGAAGTGAGATAATTCCTTATCGTAGGGCGGGGGCTTGCTCCCGCCGTAAGGTGAAGTTTCGGCTCGCGACGAAGTGAGAAAGTTCTATATCGTAGGGCGGGGGCTTGCTCCCGCCGAAAAGTGCCTCGCCCTTTGGGAGAGGTGGCACGCGCAAGCGTGACGGAGAGGGTGATGCCTCCCTCCGGGAGGGAGGTGGCTCGGCAGAGCCGTGACGGAAGGAGCCGGCTGTTGCAGGGGTGACGACTTAGTACCTCTTTTCTTTACGCACTCTCCCCCAGCCGCGCACCCCGCGGCAGCCCCCTCCCGGAGGGAGCCATTGAGCACGCCCTACGAAATACCGCGGCGGGAGCAAGCCCCCGCCCTACAACAGATCATGCACAACCGTATTCCC
>JAQYLJ010000051.1 GCA_028720145.1 Clostridia bacterium | reverse complement strand
AAATAAAAGTGTAGCACACTATACTTCGCAGTCTCGAAGCGTAGTGTGCTTTTCTTATCTACAAAAGATTTTGAGTTAAGTTATATTTTTAGCCCTACGGCTAAAAGTGATATGCAAGTATCTTGCGTTATATTTCGGCTTTCAGCCGAAGTTATATTATATTTGCCTTAACTTTCCCAAAGGGAAAATATCACGCCGCAGGCATATCACTTGCCGAAAGGCAAATATAGCTAACGGAGTAGCGATAAATCCTTATCGTTACTCCGCTAAAGCCGCACGCTTTTGAGAGCATATTTTACCGGTCGGACCCATCGTCCCAGGTGAAATCCGCGGCGAGGAGCCGCGTCCTGCCGGGGTCGACCGTCAGGCATCCGCCCGAACATTTTCCGCGTCTCGGGTCGGCGTCCGCCGTCTCGTATACCCGCACCTCGCCCGGCGCGAGCGCGGTGACGAACGGGATATGACCCGCGAGAATGGCGAGGTCTCCCTCAATCCCGCGGACCGACAGCATGTGTGCCTCTCCGTCAAAGAGTTTCCCTTCGGGAGAGACGATTTCCAAATGAAATGCCGCCATGCCGATTACACCCCTATGGTCTTGGCTCTTTCGACCGCCTCGTCGACCGTCCCGACAAAGAGGAACGCCGATTCGGGCAGGTCGTCATACTTGCCTTCGATGATCTCGCGGAAGCCGCGGACGGTCTCGCGAATCGGGACATATTTTCCTTCATACCCCGAAAATTTCTCGGCGACACAGAAGGGTTGCGAGAGGAATCTCTGCACTTTCCGTGCACGGGACACCGTGAGCTTATCCTCGTCCGAGAGTTCGTCCATACCCATGATGGCGATGACATCCTGGAGTTCTCTGTACCGTTGAATCAGTTTCTGCACCTCTCGCGCCACCCGATAGTGCTCTTCTCCCACCACATCGGGCGAGAGAATACGGGAGGTCGATGCCAGCGGGTCGACCGCCGGATAAATCCCCTGCGACGCAATGTCACGGGAGAGCACGGTCGTCGCGTCCAGGTGCGCGAAGGTCGTGGCGGGTGCCGGGTCGGTTAAGTCGTCTGCCGGCACATACACCGCCTGCACCGAGGTGATCGACCCCTTGGTGGTCGAGGTGATGCGCTCTTGGAGCGCGCCCATTTCGCCCGCGAGGGTCGGCTGATACCCGACGGCGGAGGGCATACGCCCGAGCAGCGCCGAGACCTCCGAGCCTGCCTGCGTGAAACGGAAGATATTGTCGATGAAGAGCAGGACATCCTGTCCCTCTTGGTCGCGGAAATACTCTGCCATGGTGAGACCCGTAAGTCCCACCCGCATTCTCGCCCCGGGCGGCTCGTTCATCTGCCCGTAGACCAAAGAGGTCTTTTCGAGCACGCCGCTCTCTTTCATCTCGTTGTAGAGGTCGTTCCCCTCACGGGTACGCTCTCCGACCCCGGTGAACACCGAGAGACCGCCGTGCTGTTTGGCGATGTTGTTGATGAGTTCCATGATGATGACGGTTTTCCCGACGCCCGCGCCGCCGAACAGACCGATCTTCCCGCCTTTGGCGTAGGGGCAAATCAGGTCGACGACCTTGATCCCGGTTTCGAGAATCTCTGCGTTCGACCGCTGTTCCTCGAACGGGGGCGGCGCACGGTGGATCTCCATTTTCGGTGCGTTCTCGGGGGGCGGCAGTTCATCGACCGGCTCTCCGAGGACATTGAAGATGCGCCCGAGCGTCTCTTTCCCGACCGGGACACGGATGGCGCTCCCGGTATCGCGCGCGGCGATGCCACGCGTCAGTCCGTCGGTCGAGGACATGGCGATGCAGCGCACCACCCCGTCTCCGATATGCTGTGCGACCTCGGCGGTGAGTTTTCTCCCGTCGAACTCGATCTCCACGGCATTCAGAAGCGCGGGCAGTTCGTTTTCTTCAAAGCGTATGTCAATGACAGGACCGATGACCTGCGTCACACGGCCGATATGCTGTTCTGTCATGTGCTTCTCCTTTGTATCAAAGTTCGTCGCGGTCAGGCTTGCGTCGAACCTGCGACAATCTCGGTGATTTCCTGCGTGATGGCCCCCTGCCGCGCACGGTTGTAGGCGAGCGAGAGGGTCTCTATCATTTCTTCGGCGTTCCCGGTCGCGCTGTCCATGGCGTTGCGTCTCGCGGCAGTCTCCGAGGCGAACGAATAGCCGACCGCCCCGACGAGATATCCCGTGAGATACTGCGGAATCACGGCATCGAAGACCGTGACGGGATCGGGTTCATACACCGTCTCCGCCGCTCCCCGCCGTGCCGTCTCCCCCGTCGGTTTGATGGGGAGGATCGTCTCTTGACGTGCGGTTTGGGTGAGTGCCGACACATACTCGGTATAGAAGAGTTCCACCGTGTCGGCACCGCCGTCGCGGAAAAGTGTCCGCACGGTATCGGCGAGTTTCACGGCATCCTCTCCCCCGAATGCTTCGACCGACTCATATTCCGCCGCGCATTCGTACCCCTCTGTCCGACAGAAGTCACAGGCGCGTTTCCCTATCGGGATGGCAATGACGCTCTTCACGTCATACTTGTTCGCCCGCACGGCGCGAAAGATATTCGCATTGTATCCGCCCGCGAGCCCGCGGTCTCCCGCGATGATGATGAGACAGCGTTTCACGACCGGACGTTCTTTCATATAGACCGAATCGCACCCCCGCGCGGCAATTTCCCCGAACGCCTCTTGCACCGCGCGGAAGAAGTTTTTGCTCTTTTCCATACGCATGGTCGCCACGCGCATTTTGGAGGAAGCGACGAGCTGCATCGCGCGGGTGATATGGCAAGTGGATTCTACACTCTTGATGCGGGTGCGGATGGCCTTGATATTCCCTGTCATGCTTCGATTTCTCCGCTGAGGAACGCCACATTGTATGCGGTGATCTCTCCGCCCAGAGCCGTCATATCCTCATCGGTCAGGTTCCCCGTCGTGCGAACGCGCATCAGCAGGTCTGCCGCATGGACATCGAGATAACGGTACAATCCCTTTTCATAGGCACGGAGCATCTCCACGGGAATCTCCGCGAGCAGATTGTTCACCGCGGCATAGAGGATAGCCACTTGGTACTCGACCGGAATGGGCGAGGACTTATCCTGTTTGAGAATCTCCACGATGCGCTCGCCCTGTGAGAGCCGCCGTTTGGTATCGGCGTCGAGGTCAGAGCCGAACTGCGCGAACGCTTCGAGTTCACGGTACTGCGAGTAAAGCAGTTTCAGCGACCCCGCGACCCGCTTCATCGCCTTAATCTGCGCGCTCCCCCCGACACGGGATACCGAAATCCCGGGGTTGACCGCGGGCATGACACCCGCGTGGAAGAGTTCGGTTTCGAGGAAGATCTGTCCGTCGGTGATGGAAATGACATTGGTGGGGATATAGGCGGAGACATCCCCCGCCTGTGTCTCGACGATCGGCAGAGCCGTAATCGAACCGCCACCGTATTTCGCATCCACGCGCGCGGCGCGTTCGAGCAGACGGGAATGCAGATAGAAGACATCCCCGGGGTACGCCTCCCGTCCCGGCGGACGGCGAATCAGAAGCGACAGCGTGCGGTATGCCACCGCGTGTTTGGAGAGGTCGTCGTAGACAATCAGGACATCTTTGCCCTTGTCCATGAAGTATTCCGCCATGGAGCATCCCGCGTAAGGCGCGATATACTGCTGTGCGGCGGAGTCGGATGCCGACGCGGCGACCACGACGGTGTATTCCATCGCACCCGCGGCGGTGAGGGTCTCCACGAGTTGCGCCACGGTGGACTCTTTCTGCCCGATGGCGACATAGACGCAGAGCACGCCCGTGTCCCGCTGGTTCAGAATGGTATCCACGGCAATTGTGGTTTTCCCTGTCTGACGGTCGCCGATAATCAGTTCGCGCTGTCCGCGCCCGATCGGCACCATGGAGTCGATCGCCTTGATACCGGTTTGAAGCGGCACGCCGACGCTCTTTCTCTCAATAATTCCCGGGGCGTTTCGCTCGACCGGTCGGGTCCCCTCATAGTCGATGGGTCCGCGCCCGTCGATGGGTTGCCCCAAGGCGTTGACCACCCGTCCGAGGAGTTTCTCCCCGACGGGGACGCTGACGACCTTCCCGGTGCGGCGTGCGACCGAGCCCTCTTTCAGGGTGTCCTCCCCCGAGAGGAGCACGACCGAGACCGCGTCCTCTTCCAGGTTGAGCGCCATGCCCTCGGCACCGCCCTCAAAGGTAAGCAGTTCGTTCGCCATGCAGTTGTCGAGCCCCCAGACGCGGGCAATCCCGTCGCCCACAAGGACCACGGTCCCGACTTCTGCCTGATCGGTCTTGCTCCCGTAAGAACGGATTTGTTCTTTGATGATTCTGCTGATTTCTTCGGGACGAAGATTCATATCGGAAATCCTTTCATGTTAAAGGACGGTGGAACGGAGACGCTCTCCGATGCCGTCCAGCCGATGGCGCATCGTGCCGTCCAGTAAGCGCCCTTCGAGATAGACCCGCGCGCCGCCGAGCAGGGCGGGATTCACCCGCTCGGTGAGCAGGACGGTCTTCCCCGACTTTTTCGAGAGCGCGGCGGTCAGCGCCGTTTTTTCCTCTTGGGTGAGCGGTTGCGCGGTCTCGACGAGCGCCTCGACCTCTCCCCTCGCCTCCCGTCTGAGCGAGAGATACACGCCGAGTGTCTCGGGAATATACCGCGCATATCCGCGTGAAATCAAAAGACACAGCGTGTTCAGTAAGACTTCCCGACATCCCCGAAACGCGGTCTTCACCGTCTCGGTCTTTTCGGAGACCGGAATGCCGGGGGTTTTCAACAGTTTGAGATACGCGGGTTCCTGTTTCAGTAGGTCCGCGATGCACGCGACCTCCTCCGAAATCTCGTCCTCGATTCCGTCCTCTCGGGCGAGTTCAAAGAGCGCGCGTCCGTATTCTTTGGCTATCTCACTCATCGCTATCCCCTATATCGGCGATTAAGCCGTCGACGAGAGCATGGTGATCCTCGGGTTTCACTTCCCGTCCCACCACCTGTTCGGCAATGGAGAGGGAAATCTCGGAAATCTCGCCTTTCAAGTCGTTGAGCGCTTTCTTCTTCTCCTGTGCGATATCGGCTTCCGCCTGTTTCCGAATCGCGGCGGCGCGTTTCTCCGCACCTCCGATGATTTCTTCCCCGCGGCGACCCGCGACTTCCTGCGCGTGGCGGACGACCTCGGCAGCATCTTCTTCCGCCTGTCCCATGCGCGCTTCATAGGCGGCTTTGTCGGCCTCCGCCGCCGCTTTCGCTTCTTCCGCGTCGGAGATGAGCCGATTCGCCTTTTCCCGACGCTCGGATACGACACGGGTGACGGGCTTGAAGAGGAACTTTTTGAGAATCAGAAACAGAATGACGAGATTGGCAAGAGAAATCAGAATCGCCCAAATGTTGAGATAGATGACATCCAGCTGTTCGACAGCGAATGCGAGCATTACTCTATCCGTCATAATAGGTCCTTCCGTTTATCTCTTACACCATCGGGTTCGCGTTCACGAATTTCTGCCAGACTTTGAGCAGGGTGTTCGGTGCGACAAAGATCAGCAGGATGGCGATGACGAGCGCGTAAAGACCGGTCGTCTCCGCGACGGCGCACCCCATGAGCATGGTGGTCGTGACAGAGCCCTTCTGCTCGGGCTGACGGGCGATGGCTTCGCACGCCTTACCGACGGCATAGCCCTCACCGATACCGGGTCCGATACCCGCGATCATGGCGACGCCTGCGCCGAGGGCGCAGCAACCCAAAATGATGGCGATTGCAATAGTGGTCATAGGTGTTTCCTCCAAAATTTTATGCGTTCTGATTGATTTGTTTTGAGGCGGGAGACTCCCGCAAAATGAGGGGGTTATTCGTTCCGCTCGTCCCCGTCGGGGCAGGCGGCGGAGGGTTGTCCGGCTTTCGCCGCGGCGCGCGCGGCGCGCTTCTCCTCGCGTTTTTGTTTCCGTGCGGCGGCCTCCTCCGCGGGATAGCCGTTCGCGATATACAGCATGGTGAGCATGGCGAAAATGAATGCCTGCAACGCGCTGCTGAACAAGTCGAAATAGAGGGACAGAATCGCGGGCAGACCCACTCTGAGGAATGGAATACTCGCCACCCAAGTGGTGTACCACTCTGCCTTTGAGAAGAGTCCGAGAATGAGGGACGACAGTCCCGCGAGACCCGAGCCGACAAGAGCGGAGATGACCGCACCCGACAGAATGTTCCCGTAGTGACGGAAGGTCATGGAGACCGGGGTCGCCACTTCGGAGATCACATTGAAGGGATAGAAGATCGGGATGGGATCGCCGAAACTCTTGAGATAGTTCCCAACCCCGCCTTTGAGTTTGTAGTAGGTAATCAGAATGAAGACGATGGCAGCCCATCCCGCGACAATGTTGATGTCGGATGTCGGCGAATACAGTCCGATAAGAGACGCGAGACTGGAAAGTGCCGACAGCGCGAGAATCGCGGCGACGAACGGTGCGAAGCCGATGAAGCGTTCACCCATGTTCCCGGTCACGAAATCGGTCGCCTTCTCCACAATAAACTCGGCTATCACCTGCCGCTTCGTCCTGCACTCCACGCAGATGCCGTGGGTGAGGTAGAGGCAGAGCGCGAATACCGCAATCACCACTGCGGCGCTGACCACCACCGACTCGCTGATATAGAGCGGCTGCGGCGTTAGATCTATCCGAAGATAGACCAGCGGACCCGAGATGGCGATGCCCTCGGACGCGGGGGTAAACAAGACTTTCAGAATCCAGCAGAGAACGAAAGGCAGAATCATCATGGCGATGAGAAGCCCGTCCACCAGTCGGAAGCGCAAGGTTTTCTTCACGGTTGCACCTCCTCGTTATCCTCGGGCGAGACGGTGTCGCTTTTGTCCGCCGCTTCTCCCGTGTCCTCGACGGGAGCGGTGTCATCTCCCGCGTTTTCCCCGTCGGCGGTTTCTTCGTCTTTGTGCGGGAAGAAGTGCATACAGAACACCGTCAGCTGCGGGAAAGCGACCGTAATACACGCGGCAATGCCCGACGGAAGACCGAGGACAAAGCAGGCGACCAGCGCGAGCAGAATCATAATGGAACGCCCCGCGTGGCTGAACCGAATCTGTCTCTTCGCCGCATCTTCCTGTCCGCTCTCGACGGCGGAATAGAGACCTCTGCCCATGAGATAGAAGTTAATCACCATAATCACCGCCATAAACACATTCCCGACCGGGAACTGCCAGGCGTAATCTAAACTCGGGATCGTGAGCGCGAGAACGAGATAGACGACCTCGGCGAGAAGAGAAAAACAGGAAACGCCCACTGCCATTTGCAAAGTCGCGCGCTTGAGTGTACTGTCGGTTTTCATGTCTTGTCTCCTTTCTCGGTTTCTTGTCGAGCGGTATCTTTCTCGGGGGAGTTGCCCTTTTTCGCGGTGTCCTCGGCTCGCTGTCGTGCGAGGAATGCCCGCATGAGACGGTAGTAGGTGCACCCGGCGGTAATCACACCGACGACGGCACCGACCACAATGGGCCATACCCCGGTCTCGAACCGCTCGGAGAGGTAAACGCCGAGCACGGTCAGCCCGAGGATGGGGAAAATCAAACTGATGCCCAGTTGTCCCACCATCATGATGCCGGACATGACCTGCATAAACGAGCGGGATTGCTTCATGAGGACCTCCCGAATGATGCCGTTTCCCGTTGCTTTTTGCAACAAAAGAATGAAAATTCGCGAACCGCAAAATCTATTGTAAACCGGTTACCGTTTTGGGAAAACGGTCAAATGACCGCAGTTTGTGTAAAATCAGGTTCAAACAAGTTATATCTTTGATATTATATAAAGATTCACTAAAAAAATCAAGAATAATTTATGAATTTCCGACTGTTTCCCGCGGATTCTTCGGCTGAACGCCTATGGAACCGAGCGGTTCCCCCGTGCGGATTCTTCCGCGGACGCAGACCCCCCGTTCTTTTGCTTTTCCGCGAGGTCTTTGCCCGCTCGCTTTGCCCTCTTTTTCCCCTTTTGTTTTTTCCTGCGCCCGACCGTCTCCCGCGAGAGAAGCAGCGGACCCCGCATCGTGAAGAGCAAGGGGTCTCCCGTCTCCGAGAGCGCGAACGCCGCCGAACGAGGGATGCGCCCGACCCGCTCGCGTCTCCCGATTTTTCGGAGGATGTGGCGGGAGAGAAAGCAAGAGAGCGGGACGAGATGCCCATCGGGAAGAGAGAAGACCTCTCCCTCGGTCACCTCTTTTTTCTCGCCGCCCGCGCTCCACTCGATTTTCCTTGTGACCGATAGACAGTTTTTCCATTTCAGCGCCGTGCATACCGTTTTCAGGCGGAAGCGGCGAAAGGAAAACCGTTTGGCGGGCGAGGGGTCCCGCAGATACGCCTCCCGCGCGGTGGGGTAGAGTTCCCGCTCGGCGTTCTCGATGAATGCCGTGGCGAGCGCGTCATAGTACGCCCCGACCGAGGCGGGCAGTCCCGTGGTCTCGGGGAACTGCATCATGAGTTCGAGCACCGGCACCCCCTCTTCGAGCCAGAGCTTCCGTACATTTTTCACCCCGACCGTCTCCCCGCATCCCTGCACACCCTCTCGGAGAAGTGGGGTGTCGTGCGCGCCCTCGGCTCTGTCCCCGTTTTTCTTGCGGAAGTGCTTGCGCTCCGCCTTGTCTTTTCCCCTTGCCATTTGCCGCCCCCCTTTTTTCTACCATCCTATGCTTGATGGGGCGGGTACTTGCCTTTCCCCGCCGATTTTGGCAGAGCGGAGCCGTAACTACGGCATCTCTTTGTGTATTTCCCGATTTCCCGTTCTCCCCGTCACGCGGGAAGTGTCTGCCGTTTACATAAATTCCCCGCCCGCGGGCATACTATCGTACTACCGCAAAGGAGTACCCGATGAAGAGATTGATACGCGTGTGTTTCCTCTTTCTCCTGTTTTTTCTCTTGCCCGTCTTGCTCGGATGCCGTTCGACCGCACCGAAAACCGACGGGGGCGCAGATTCCGCCGCGTTCCCGCTGTCCGACTATCTCGCCGCGCAGTTGCGCGAGACGGCAGAGGTCATCGACCTCCGTGCCTACCGTCCGACCGAAGAAGAGGTCGCGGACACCCTCGCCCATCTTCTCGCGGAAGAGCCGGATTTCTTTTTTGTCTCTCCCACCTATACGCTCTCGTTCGACCCGAGCGGCCGACAGGCAGAGTCGATGCGCTCCCCCGTCTCCCTCACGCCGTCCTACCGTTTCACGGGCGATGCCCTCCGAGAGGCACGCGCCGATTTCGCGTCTCGGGTTCGGGCATATGCCGCCCCCGCCAAAACCTATCGTTCCCCGCTCGCGCGGGTCGCCTATCTGCACGACCGCATGGTTCTGGACTTCTCCTATGACCCGGGCGCCCATGTCTCGGACCCCTACACCCTGCTCCGTGAGGGGCACGGGGTCTGTCAGGCGTATTCGCTGTTGTTTCTCGCCCTCGCGCGAGAGGTCGAGGTGCCCGCGGCATGTGTGACCTGTTTTTCCCACACCCATGCATGGAATCAGGTGCAGATAGGCTTGGACTGGTATCACCTCGACCTCACATGGGACGAGACGCTCCTCCCCTATCCCGGCAGGGTCCCGCACACCTACTTTTTGCTCACCGATGAGGAACTCGCCGCCCGCCGTGCGGCGGCGGATGAGACATGGGCGGGAGTTGCATGGGATGCCCCCCACGCGGCGAACGGCACGAGCTTACTCTCTTGGGAACTTGCGGACTCTTACGGCGCGTTCGCCACGGTAGACGGCGAGACCCTCTATTACGCGGTCGATGACCGTGTCCTCGCCCTTTCCCCCGCGAGCGGCACCGTCCGTGAGGTCTATCGGGTCGAGGACTCGCCTGTTGATGCTTGTCTGATGACCCTCGTCACACTTGGCGGGCGCATCTACTGCAATCTCCCGAACGCCCTGCTCTGTATCACCCCCCTCGTGCCGTCCTCTGCCCTATCGGATGCCGACCGCCATACGGGCGCGCTCTCCGACGCGGATGTGCCGTTTCTCTCAGGCGGGCCCCCCCGCGAGACCTGTACCCTCTCCTGTCCGCTCTCGGACGACCGCCTGTTCTATTGCGGGCTGTCGCTCTCTCCCGCGGGGCTTCTGCTTCTTTCCACCCTCGCGCTTTTCGATGCGCCCGCGTGAAAAACAACCCGCGTAAAACAAAAAAGAAAGCGCCTCGGTTCCCCCGAGGCGCATCTGAAATTTGCGTCAAAGAGATGCCGTATCATGTGGCGGCTCTCCGTCCTGTTTCTCCGAATTCTCGGGCGTTTCGGTCACCCCGAGACTCTCTTCCGATTCCTCTTTTGATTCTTCCTCCGTTACTTTTTCGGATTCCTCCGCTTTCCCCTCGGACGAGCCGTCCCGCTCCTCGGGTGGCAGGGGCATTTTCACGCGGTAGAGAATCAGCGCGGCGAGGAGAAATACCGCGATAAAACCCCCTATCACCATCACCCCACCGAGGACGGTCTGCCAAATACTCGCCCCCGGGACGGGACTCCCGATGAGATACCCGAAGAAAGCCTTGAGCGCGTCTCCCGCACCACTCGCGAGAAGAAGGTTCTGTGAAAATACAAATAAGACTTGATTCATTTATCTGTCCTCGGTCTCCTTTCTCTCGGGTTTCCCGCCGTTCGCGGGACGGGGCGGATGTCCGCCTGTTCTCCGTCTTTTCTCCGACTATCGGTTCTTTCCCTCTCCGTGCCAAAACACGTCGAGCAGATGCGCGAGGTCGCGCGAGGAGCCGACATAGCGGAGCCCATGCCAATGGGGCGGGATGAGGTGTCTGTATTCGGGGGATGCGAATCGGTCGTCGATGAGCAGTACCACCCCGCGGTCGTTTTCGGTTCGGATGACCCGCCCTGCGGCTTGAAGTACGCGGTTCATCCCGGGGTAGACATAGGCGAACCCTCTGCCCTCTTCGTTCTTCTCGTCAAAATAGGCGCGGATGGCTTCGCGCTCATCCGAGAGTTGCGGGAGCCCGACCCCCACGACCACGGCACCGATCAGGCGTTTCCCTACGAGGTCGATGCCCTCGGAGTAGATGCCGCCCATGACGCAGAATCCCACGAGCGCGGTCTTGCTCGCCGCGTCGAACCTAGCGAGAAATTGTTCCCGCTCGGCTTGCGACATATTCTGCGACTGACACAAAGTTTCGAGCGCGGGGACGGCTTTTTGGAGTGCCTCGTGCAGACGGATAAGATAGTGATACGAGGGACAGAATACCATATAGTTCCCTGGTTTCGCCTTGACGGTTGTCAGAATGGCTCTCACCACTTCCCGCACCGTGTCCTCGCGTTCGAGATAGCGGGTGGAGATCTTGTCCATCGCGCAGACGGCGAGATGTTCCTCGTCGAAGGGGGACGGCACTTCGAGCGAGAGGTCGTTTCTCCTGCCGCCGAGAATCTCCCGATAATACGGGAGGGGCGAAAGAGTCGCGGAAAAGAGGACGGCAGACCGCCCGAGCGACAGCCGCTCGTCGATGACCGCGGCGGGGTCGAGACACAGCGTATCGAGATAGAAGTCCCCCGCACGATAGCGCAGAAACGCGATAAAACGCTCATCGAAATGCGCGAGTTTCTCCGCCATGTTTTTGAGCTGATACGCCTCGGGCGTCAGGGCGAGCCGCTTCTCGTCGGAAAGGCGCGGGAGCGCGTCGAAGAGGGCGTACGCCAGTCCGAATACTTCGGTGAGATAGCCGTCCGGGAGTTCGTGCGACGCGAGAAACGCGGTCCTCTCCCCCGCCTTTTCCTCCCGTACTTCTCCCCGCAGGAGCCGCGACATCATCTCACGGTAGAAGTAGATGAACCGCTCGACTTCCCGCGTGAGGTCGCGCACCCCGACCGTCAGCTTTTTGAGACGGGCGAGATAGGCGAGCGAGAGGTGGGTCGCGTAACTTTCCCGCACCCGCTCGGCGAGGTTGTGCGCCTCGTCGATGAGGAACGCATAGTTGCCCCCCTCGGTGAAATAGCGTTTCAGAGCGACCCGCGGGTCGAAGAGATAGTTGTAGTCACAGATAATCACATCGCAGTACAGACTGTACCGCAACCCCAGTTCGTACGGGCAGACGCGGAATTGCCGTCCCACGTCGAGCAGCATCTCGCGGGTCACCACCGCGGCGTTCCGTTCGAGCAGAAACCGCGTGGCTTGGTCCTCCCGCGTGGGTGCCGAGGGGGAGAGACGGCAGGGTTCGCGTTTCCGACAGACCCGCCCCTCGGGGCAGATACTGTCTTTTGCGCTCAGACACACCCCGCGCACCTCCGCGCCCGCCTTTTGGAGTGCGGTCAGAGTCTCGGCGGCGGCGAGCGAAGCGGTGTTCTTCGGGGTGAGGTAAAAGACCTTTTCGACCTTTCCCTCCCCGAGTGCGCGGACGGCGGGATAGAGCACCGACACCGTCTTTCCGATACCGGTCGGCGCACAGGCATACAGACGGCGACCGTGCGCGAGTGTGGTATAGACCGTCTCCATGAGTTCCCTCTGTCCCTCCCGCACCGCGGGGTATGGGAAACGGCAGGATACTAGGGTCGGCAGGCGGCGCACCTGTCGGTCGATGAGAGGCGCGGCGTGTACCACCGCGCGGTCGCACAGTCTCTCAAAAAAGCGAGCGGAAGCCCCGTGTTTCGGCTCCTCCTCGTATACTTCGGGGAACGGGGTGAGCGGACTGACGAAGTAGATTTTCAGAGAAAATGACCCGCCGCAGTTATGCTCTGCGAGATACGCGGCGAGGAATCCCATGCCGCGCGCGCGCCGCATCGTCTCGGGGTCGGGGGATTTGGGGTTCCCCGCCATGGGGTAAATCAGCGTCACGCATCCGCCCGTCAGGTCGTCCACGGTCATCGTGACCGAGAATGCCTGCCCCTCGCGGGTAAATTCTCCCGTGAGCGGAATGCCGTCCTGCTGCCCGATGAGCTGCCTGCGCCATACTTCGCGCCCCTCGGCGCTCTGTTCTTCTTCTGCCTCGTCACGATAGGTGGGAGTGGTGCGCCGACGGGCGAAATCCACGAGTTCCGCTCCTGAAAAACAGAGCGTTTTTCTCTCCTGATCGTAATGCACGACGCACCCTCCTCTCTTGTCTCCGTACCCCTAAAAAGGTGCGGGAACCAAAAATTTTTGAAAAAGTATTGCTTTTTGCACGACAAGTTGTTATAATACACCATGTCACAAGTCTGTGCGGCATTTCGGAGGCATAGCTCAGTCGGTTAGAGCGCTTGCTTCACATGCAAGAGGTCATAGGTTCGAGTCCTATTGTCTCCACCATGTACCGCACGGCTTTCAATCGGAGGCATAGCTCAGTTGGTTAGAGTACTTGCTTGACATGCAAGGGGTCACAGGTCCGAGTCCTGTTGTCTCCACCATAACACGCATTTGCCGTGCAAGTGCGTGTTTTTCTCTTTTTCGTGCCACAATGCCCGCCTCCGACGCGGCATCGGTTGTGTTTCGATTTTACCACGCCGCACGCGAGAAGTCAACGCGAAAGGAGCCCCATGAAAACAAAAAAACTGGGAGGGAACCTCCTCCTTCTCTTGACCGCCCTCATCTGGGGGTTCGCCTTCACGGCGCAGAAAGTCGCGGGCGATCATATCCCCGCCGTGGCGCTGAACGCCATACGATTCCTCCTCGGGTCGCTCGTCCTGATTCCCGCAATCCTTATATTCGATCGTACAAAACACAGCGGGCGGGTACTCTTTTCTCCGAAGAATCGCTTTTTCATCGATCTCACGAAACGCGAACTCTTCGGGGGCGTTTTCTGCGGGATGGCACTGCTCCTCGCCACGGTGCTCCAACAGTTCGGGCTCATCGGCTCTCCTCCCGGGAAAGCATCGTTTCTGACCGCGCTCTATATGGCGTTCGTCCCGTTCTACGGTCTCATTCGGAAAAAGATCGCCTCTTGGAATGTCTGGCTCAGCGTCGTCATTGCGCTGGTCGGCGCGTATCTGCTTACCGCCGGGACGGGTGGTGGCTCCGGACTCACGGGATATGATTTTCTGCTTCTCGGGTCCGCCGCGTGTTTCGGTCTGCATATCACGCTGATCGACATTTTCTCTCCCGGCACCGATCCCGTGCGGCTCTCGGCGGTCCAGTTCTTTGTCGCGGGTGTCATCGCCGTCCCCGGCGCGTTGATTCAAGGGGTTTCCTTTACGGGCGCGGATCTTCTCACCGCCCTGCCCCACCTGCTCTATCTCGGGATTCTCTCCTGCGGGGTCGCCTACACCTGTCAGGTCGTCGGACAGCAGATGTCCGGCACCCCGACGATCGCCTCGCTCATCATGTCGCTCGAATCGGTCTTCGGTCTTGTAGGCGGTGTCATTTTCCTCGATGAAACCATGACCGCCTATCAAATCGTCGGCTGTGCCGTCATTCTCGCGGCGATTATTTTCTCGCAGCTCCCGCTCGGTGTTTGGTGGGCGCGCATCCGCCATAAACCCGTCGCCCCACCCCCCGTGTCCGACCCGACCGTCCCCGTTACGCAAGCGGAACTCTCGGACGAGTTCCCCGCCGTGCAAGCCGGCGAGGATTCCAAAGACAATGAAGAATCCCAATAAGGGTTTTCGCAAGTGAAGACCACCGACCCTTGAAGAGCACCTGCTCTTCTCATGGTCTCAAAATAAGAGAGGCGCGACCGCCCGGTCGCGCCGGTTGTATTTCTTCTTGTTCTCTTCTGTCGTGTTTTCATTTGACAGTAAAATCTATTTCCGTCTGTACACAACCCACACAGAACGCACGCGGGCGTTACAGTTTCGTCACATCGCGCCCATTGAGCGCACCGAGTCCGACTTTGAGCGCGTAGGCGGCGGCGCGGCGTTCCTCTTCGGTGCCGCTGCGCATGATGGGGATGAGCGTGCGGCATACCTCACCGCGGACGGTCATGTCGCGGGCGACCCGACTGTCGTCGAAGAGCGGCAGGGTGCGGTCTTCGAGTTCAAAGACAGACAGCCCGAAATTCTCGTTCGTCAGCGTGCGGGGGATGGCGAAGCCGAACGGGGTCTTCCCCGTCAGAATCACTTTGAGCGCGGTCTCGCGCCCATAGCCGCGTTCCCGAATGACCGCGGTGATTCGGTTCAGTACCTCGTTGGGGTTGTCTACTCCGGTAATGTCAAATTCCTCCATCGCGTAGCGGCGGCATCCTAGGTCGAGGCGCGCGCACTCCACCCGCGGGCGACTGCCCGCAACGGGGGTAATGGTTACGCGGTTCGCACCGCCGAAGCCCGGCTCCTCATAGGATGCGTGTTCGAGCGCACCGCTGTAAGCGTACACCGTGTTCTCCACCCGATGGAATCCGTCGAAGAGTCTGCCGCCCGAGAGCGCGACATAGTCGCCGCCGAACATCCCGATTTCCGAGACCGTGAGGGGTGCCTCCCCCGTACCGTCTCCGACTTCGGCATAGCCCATCACGATGCGGATACCGTCTGCGTCGGCGTGCGCGCCGTCCGTCATCGGGAGCGGCGACGCGGGATAGTTCTCTTTGACAAACGCCCAGCCGTACACCGTCACGCCGAGTTCGGGATAGGAGACGGGTGTCACCTGCTCACTCGTAAAGACCCGCACATTCTCGGGGAAGTGACCGAACCGCCACAGGCAGTTCTCTTCTGCCGGGTCATGCAGGGCGGGAGTAATCAGAAAACGGCATTTCGGCGCACTCGCGAATGCGCGCCCGAGCAGTTCGAGGGTGTCGAAAGTCGCATAGTGGCTGTCCGTCAGGTTCCCCGAAATGAGGACGAGGTCGATTTCTTCTTCGGACGCATACTTCACCGCCCGCAGAAATGTCTCCCGCGTCTCGCGCCGTCTCGCGGCGCTGTCCTCCGCGCGCATGGAAGAAAAGGGACAGTCCAAAAAGACATCCCCGAGATGCAGTATTTTGATGGGTCTCTCGCTGTTTTCCATCTCGAACCCTCCCGTTTCTTTTTTCTTTAGACAGATTGTAGCACAGTTTTGCCCGCCTTGCAAGAGAAAACTGACGAAAGAAGAGAGATTCTCGGAGTCGCTTTTTTCAAATATGCTACTTGTATTCGGGCAGAAAATGTGCTAGACTGAGAAAAAGGGGAATTTGCTCGCATTTGGGCGACCCCGGGAGGTATCTCATGCTGAGTCTTGCTGTCCGCAATACGAAGAAACTCATCCGCGAAATGTCGAAGTCGGACAATGTGCGGCTCGGTCGTTTCTTCACGAAACCCGAGACGGCCCGTCAGATGGCGGGGGCATTCACTTTCGTCAGCCGCTATTCCGTGCGCGTTTTGGACGCGGGCGCAGGGACGGGGATTCTCTCCGCCGCCCTCATAGAAGCCCTTGCCCAAAGCGGCGGGGTGACCGAGGTCTATCTCACCTGCTATGAGAATAATCCGCTCTATCTCCCGCGTCTGACCGATAACCTCGAGCGAATCCGCAAGAAGGCGCGGCATGACTTTCATGTCAAGGTGCGCATTACGATTCTCGAAGAGGATTTCCTCACCGCGAACCACCCCGAGGACGAGCGGTATGACTATATCATCACGAATCCCCCGCAGGAGCTCACCGACCGCGAGGACCTCAAAGCGCTCTTCCCGCAGATTTTCACCACCCCGACTTTTCCCCTCGCCTGTCTCTTTTCTCTCACGGCGGCGGGTCTGCTCGCAGAAGACGGTCAGCTCGTGACGGTGCTTCCGCTCTCGACCGCGTCGGCGGTCTCCCAGACCGCGCTCCGTAAAAAGATCTTTTCGCTCGCGACCCCCGAGCGCATCTTCCTCTACTCCCGCGAGAAACAGACCTCGCCCCTGCGCCCCGTGCTGTGTCTCAAACTCCGCGAGGGGAACCTTCCGCCGCGCGATATCGAGATGGCGGTCTCTTCGGACGACGGCACGCCCGAGCACACCACAGTCCTGCCCCCGCTCCCCTACGATGCCGTGGTACGGGAAAAAGACGCGTCCCTGCTCCTCATCCATGATAAGGACGAGCTCTCCGATCTGCTCCTCATGCAGAATCTGCCCTGTACTTTCTCCACTTTCGGACTGCGGGTACATACCGGCAGGACGCTCGAATCCCGCTATCCCGCACTCCTCCGCGACAAGCCCGAGCCGGGCACCATCCCGCTCCTCCACCCGAAGTGCTTAAAAGACGGCGTGGTGCAGTTCCCGCTCCCCGGGGTGCCGAAGCAGTATCTCATCCCCTCGGTGAAGTCGCTCGCGCAACCCGCGAAGAATATTTTGCTCCTCAAGCGCGTCCCCGCCAAATCGGATAAGCGCAGGATCACCTGCGCCGCCTGTCTCAAAAATTCGGTCCCCGCGTATTTCAGCACTTCAAACAAGTTAAACTACATAGATGTGGACGGCGACGAGCAAATGGACCCGGGGTTCCTCTTCGGACTGCTCGGATTCCTCTCTTCCGCGCCCGTGGATATCTACCTCAAAATGGTGTCGAAGTCGGGACAGCTGAACGCGAAAGAACTCTCGTCGCTCCCGCTCCCCACGGCGGAACAGTTGCGTATGATCGGCGGCAGACTGATGGCGGTGCGCTCCTATAAAGCCGATTACTGCGATAAAGTCGTGCGCAGTGTTCTGAATATTCTCTGATTTTTTCATTTGAGACTTGCATTTTGTATTCTTCTATGTTATAATCCCTTGTACATGAGCATTTTCTGCTTTTCATTTTTTCATAAAGGAATGTATATACTATGACCGGTATCGAAATTGCCGCAATGATCGTTTTGCTCGTTTTGGGCGTATTTTTGGTGGTTTCCATGTTGATGCAAAAGGGAAGCACCGAACTCTCCGGCACCATTGCCGGCGGCTCCCGCCAGACTTATTACGGAAAGGACAGAGAGTCCGGTAAGGCGCGCGCAGGCAGAATCCTGACCACCCTCACCGTGATTGCCTCGATTGCCTTCGTGGTCATCGTCCTGCTCGTCTATATCATTCAGCCGAGCATTCAGGACGGTCTCGCCGCAGGGGACGAGTGGCACAACCTGTCCGAGTTTTACAACGGTATGAATAAGTAATTCGGATTCGCATGATAAACGAATGAAAACAAAAGCGGGGAAGGCAGCGCAGACGGTGCCTTTCCCCGTTTTTTTCACACTTTCAAACATCAGAGGAACTTATGACGAAAAAGAAAAGAAATATGAAACGGAATGCTTCTCCCGCCCGCCGCGCCCCGCGTTTCCCGCGGGAGCGTCCCGTCGTGCGCTCGGTCGTCCGACCGCGACAGCAGGATAAGACGGGCGAAGGCGTATTCGCAGGGACGAAGAGCGGATTCGGCTTTGTCGCGCTCGACGGCGAGGAAACAGAGGACATTTTCATCCCCGCCGGGAGATGCGGTGGGGCGCTCGACGGCGACCGCGTCACGGTGCGTTACCACCACTATGAGAGCCACGGCGAGACCCGCTCCGAGGGCGAGGTCACGCATATTCTGGAAGAAGTACGAAAAACCGTCATCGGGACACTGTGCGCGCTTGAAACCCGCCACGGGAAAAAGCGCATGGTCTCGTACTATGTCGAGCCCGACGACCCGAAAATTGCCCTGACCGTCTTCCTCCCCGACTGCGGCGACGCAGAACGTGGGGACAAAGTCGAGGCGGCGCTCCCGCCCCGCCGCGCGGGTGCGGAAACCGTAATCGGCACATACCTCCGCACATTCGGTCCCGCACAGTCGCGTGAAGCGAACTATGCGGCGATCCTCTCGGAGTGCGAGGTGCCGGTCCCGTTCTCGCGGGAAGAACTCGAAGAAGCCGAGACCGTCTCAAAGATGCCTCTCTCGGACGAGGGGCGCACCCGCCGCACGGACGAAATCATTTTCACGATTGACGGCGCAGGCGCGAAAGACCTCGACGACGCGGTCTCCCTCAAACGTGCGAAGAACGGGAACTGGCTGCTCGGTGTGCATATCGCCGATGTCTCGACCTATGTCCGCCCGCGCACCGCGCTCGATGCCGCCGCCATGCGGCGCGGGACCAGCGTCTACTTCACCGATCAGGTCGTCCCCATGCTCCCGCCCGCCCTCTCGAACGGCTCCTGTTCTCTCAACGCGGGCGAGGACAAATACGCCCTCTCCTGCCTGATGGAACTCACCCCGGACGGCGGGTTTGTCAAAACGAACATCGAGCGCAGTCTCATTCGCAGCCGCGTGCGCGGTGTCTATTCCGAGGTCAACGACCTGTTTGAGACGGGGGAATCCTCGGCGTTCTATCCGAAATACAAAGCCGTCTACCCCACCCTCTGTGAGATGCACGATCTCTATCTTGTCCTTGCGAAAAAGAGCCGCGCGCGCGGTGCGCTCGACCTCGAACAGACCGAGGCGGAGATTCTGCTCGACGAGGGGGGAGAACCCCGCGAGATTGTCCCGCGGGTGCGCGGCGATGCCGAGAAAATGATTGAGCAGTTCATGCTCGCGGCGAACGAGGCGGTCGCGACCCTCCTCTTTGAGAAGAATCTCCCCTGCGTCTACCGCATCCATGAGTCCCCCTCAAAAGAGAAACTCGCGGACTTTTTGACCTTTGCTCATAACCTAAACCTAAATGTCGCCCCGCTCGCAAACGGGAACCCCGATGCCCGCGCGTTCGCGCGCCTGCTCGACGAAGCCAAGGAAAAGGGCATCGGCGAGGCGGTCTCCTATACCCTGCTCCGCACCATGATGAAGGCACGATACAGCGAGCATTGCACCCCCCATTTCGGACTGGGAATCGAGAAGTATTGCCACTTCACCTCGCCCATCCGTCGGCTCTCCGACCTCGCGACCCATCGGGCAATCGAGGCGGTGCTGATCGACGGGGAGGCGCCGCAAAAATACGCGTCCTATGTCCGTCGCGCCGCGCTCGCGGCGAGTGAGACCGAGCTCCGCGCCCTGAATGCCGAGCGCCGTATCGAAGCACTCTATAAGACCATCTACCTCTCGCATCATATCGGGGAGATTTATCCCGCCATCGTGACCTCGGTCACGCGGTTCGGCGTATTCGCCGCGCTCGAGAATACCTGTGAGGGGCTCATCCCCCTGACCGACCTTCCGGGCGCATGGCATTTCGATGAGGGGAACCTGATGCTCGCGTCCGCCGCGGGCGAGACCATCCGTCTCGGCGACCGCATCACCGTCTCGGTCGAGGAAGCTGATATCGCGAAGTGCAAAGTCCGCTTCGCGCCCGTCTCCCTTTCATCCGACGGCACCCCCGCCCCCATGGGGAAAAATGCCGCGGAACCCCGCGAGCCGAGACCCGAAAAACGCCCGACCGAGGACCTCTCGCGCGGTGGCGCTCCGCGCGCCTGCTCCTCCTCGCGCCGCGGGAACAAAAGTACTCCCCGAGCAGACTCCCGCTCGCGCAAGAAGGGCAAGCGGAAGTAACCCTCGCGTTTTCGGTTTCTTCGTCTTGCATTCCCGTATTTCTCTCCGCATTTTCGTTTTTTCTCTTCCCGCGAGTTTGGTTTTCCCTCTCCCGCGGGTTTCCCCGTTTCGCTTATCGGGATTCCATCCCCTGCTTTCTCGGCGCGGACAAAACCCGCGCCGATTTTCTTTGCGGATTCCGCCTTGCTAAGAAAAAAAGAATGTGATATAGTAAAACATACGATATACGCGCGAGACGCGAGAAAGGAGACGGAGATATGCAAGACGAAAAAGACCAAAACGAAGGCTTAAAACAGAGTTATCGGGCGCTCTTTTGGATTTCGCTCTCCTATATCGCCGTGTTCTCTCTCGGCTCTCTCACGGGGCGGTGGTATCTGTCTCTCCTCTTCGAGGTGGCGGCGCCCGTCCTCGCATGGATTCTCTCGCGGAAACTGCTCACCTGTCGGGCGGCGCCCTGCGACACTACCCTCGGATTCTCCCCGCGCCCCATCCCGCGCTCTCTCCCATACCTCCCGCTGTTCGTCGGCGGGGTGGTCGGACTCTCTCTTCTCACCTCGTTTGTGGAAGAAAAGCTCGGGTATGTCTATGAGTTCCCCTTTGGGGACAACCTGTGGGTCGCCCTCTTCGCCTACGCGGTCATCCCCGCGCTGACCGAAGAATTTTTCTGTCGGTATCTTTTCCTGCGTTACCTCACCCCCCACTCGCGGGGCGGTGCAGTGCTTGCATCTGCTGTTTTCTTCTCGTTTCTGCACGGGAACTTCTTTCAGATTCCCTACGCTTTTTTCGCGGGCGTGTTCCTCGCATCCATAGCGGTGGCGACCGGCTCGGTGCTCCCGGGCGTGATATTCCATTTGGTGAACAATGTCGCGTCTATTTTGCTCCATTTTTACGCCGAGACGGCTCTCCCTCGGATTCTTCTCTACCTGCTCCTCGCGGGGATTGCCTGCGGAGGGGTGTGGATTGTCTTCACGCGGAAACGGCTGTGGGCGAAACTCCGTGAGATATTCGCATCGGGCGGAATCAAAACCGTGATACGCGAACTGTTTTGCTCGCCGCTCGTGATTTTCCTCATCTTGTTTATCGGGGAGGCGATTTTGAGCATATGGCAGAAGTAACCCAAACCGACCTCGCGATGATGGAAGAAGCACTCGCCGAGGCGAGGCGCGCAGCCGAGGCGGATGAAGTGCCGGTGGGTGCCGTCCTTGTCCGAGACGGGTGCATCATCGCCCGCGCGTCCAACACGCGCGAGAGTTCAAAATGCGCCACCCACCATGCCGAACTCCTCGCCATCGAAGCGGGCTGTCGCGCGCTCGGCGGCTGGCGGCTCCCGGGAACCACCCTCTATGTGACCTTGGAACCCTGTCCCATGTGCGCGGGAGCCCTCATCAACGCGCGGGTCGAGCGCGTGGTCTATGGTGCATACGATGCGAAAGCGGGGGCGCTTGGTTCGGTCTGTGACCTCAACGCCCTCCCCCTCAACCATCACATGACCGTCACGGGCGGGGTCATGGAAGAAGAATGCAAATCCATCCTCTCTTCCTACTTCCGCACGAAACGAAAAAAAGGAACGGACAGTCAGAAATGAAAGAACGCTATCTCTCCTGCGGGAAAATTGTCGGAGTCCACGGGGTCAGGGGCGCAGTAAAAACCGAAGTTTGGTGCGATACCCCCTCCGTCCTCGCCCATTTTGACCGGGTCTATCTCAAAAAGGACGGGGTGTATACCCCCCATGCCGTGAAAGGTGCCTTCGTCTCGGGGAACGGGGTCGTGCTGACCCTCGACGGGATAAACGACCGCGAGACCGCGCTCGCGCTCCGCGGGACGGTCCTCTATGCCGAGCGGGAGCAGATTCCCGTCCCCGAGGGGGCCATGCTCCAGCAGGATATGCTGGGGCTCAAAGTCATCGATGCCGAAAGCGGACGGGTGTACGGCACCCTCAAACGCATCGACCCCTCCCCCGCGTCCGACCTCTTGGTCGTGGATGCCCCCGAGGGCGAGGTCCTCGTCCCGATGATTCCGCCGTTTGTGAAGACGCTCTCGGACGAGGGCATCTTTCTCACGCCCCCTGCGGGAATGTTCAAAGAGGAGACCAAATGAAGTTTGATATTCTGACCCTCTTCCCCGACATGATTTCCCATGTCCTCGGGGAGTCCATCATCGGGCGGGCGCAAAAGGCGGGGATTCTCTCGGTCACCTGCCATCAGATTCGCGACTACACGCTCGATAAGCACCGCAATGTCGATGATACCCCCGCGGGCGGCGGCATGGGCATGATTCTCGCGGCGCAACCCATCTATGACTGCTATTTGCACGCGATTTCCGACGCGCCCGAAAACGAGCGGCGGCGGGTGGTCTACCTCTCGCCGAAAGGGCGGCTCTTCTCCCATGCGGTGGCGACAGAACTCGCGACCTATGACCGTCTGGTGCTTCTCTGCGGGCACTATGAGGGGGTCGATCAGCGCGTCCTCGATGAGATTGTCGATGAGGAAATCTCTGTCGGCGACTATGTTCTCACAGGGGGAGAACTCCCTGCCTGCATCGTGGTGGACGCGGTGTCCCGCCTGCTCCCGGGCGTGCTCGCCGACCCTGCCTGCTACGAGGGCGAGTCGGTCGCGTCGGGGCTCCTCGAATACCCGCAGTATACCAAGCCCGCGGTCTGGCGCGACCGCGCGATTCCCGAAGTGCTCCTCTCGGGAGACCACGGGAAGGTGGACGCATGGCGGCTCGAACAGTCGCTCGCGCTGACGGCGGAGCGGCGACCCGACCTCCTCGCCGCCTACCTCGCAGCCCATCCCCCGAAACCGCCGAAAAAGCCGAAGAAAAAGAAAAATCCGTCCTCGGAAGACCCCTCCGAGGACAAATAAAGCACAAAATAGGAAAAACCCCCGCGAAAATCACCGTTTTCGCGGGGGTCTCTCTCTGTGGCTGTATGCGGGTGCCCGTCACCCGTTTTTCATTAAATAAACGCGGAGTGCCGCCGCCTGCGTCTTTCCGTCCGGGATTTTCCCGTCAAGGCACAGGTCTTTGAGTTCAGAAAGCGGGATTTTCTCGGGGACAAGAAATTCATCGAAATCGGGATGGGTCTCGCCGAATGTCAACTCTTCCGCGAGATACATATGAATCTTCTCGTCGAGAATCGCGGGAGACCCGTAGTATTCCCCGAGGTAGGTCCACTTCTCCGCGTGTGCGCCTATCTCTTCGCGGAGTTCCCGCTTGCAGGCGGCGAGCGGGTCGGTCTCCCCCTCGTCGAGTTTCCCCGCGGGGATTTCGAGCGTCACCCCGCCGTACCCTGCGCGCCATTGGCGGACGAGCATCACCCGCCCGTCGTCGAGGAGCGGCAGGACGCAGACCGCCCCGCGGTGCCGCACCACATCCCGTCGGGCAATCTTTCCGTTCGGAAGGGTCACCTGCGAGACCTCGACATTGAATATTTTCCCCCGATAGACAGTCTCTCTTGTTTTGACGGTTTCTCGGAGTGCTTCTTGTTCCCATGTCTCCTGTATCTCGTGCATATTGGTCTCTCCCCTCGTTTTTTCTCATTTTACCATTTCCCCGCGCACCCGTCAAGCGGGAATCCCGCCCATGGATCGTCTGTTTTTCCCCCGTCCGCTTTTCTTTTTCCTTCGCTCTTGTAAAACGGACGAAAACTTGGTACAATAAAGAAAAAAGGCAAGGAAATCGTATGAGCAACATTTGGCACGATATCAGTCCGAAACGCATTACCCCCGAGGATTTCATCGCCGTCATCGAAATCTCCAAGGGGTCGAAAAAGAAATACGAACTCGATAAAGAGACCGGGTATCTGATTCTCGACCGCATCCTGTATACCTCGACCCACTATCCCACCAACTACGGCTTCATCCCCCGCACCTACGGCGACGACGGCGACCCGCTCGATGTCCTCGTCCTGTGCAGTGAGGAGATCGCCCCCATGACCCTCGTGCGCTGTTACCCCATCGGGGTCATCCGCATGAAGGACAACGGGAAACTGGATGAGAAAATCATCGCCATCCCGTTCCGCGACCCGACCTACAACACCTATCACGACATCTCCGACCTGCCGATTCATGTGCATCAGGAGATGCAGCACTTCTTCTCGGTCTACAAGACCCTCGAAAACAAGGAGACGCTGGTGGACGAGGCGCAGGGACACGAAGAGGCGATTCAGGTCATCCGTGACTGTATCGACCACTATCTGAACGACTTTTGCCGATAAGACAAACAAAAAGATAACGGGGAGACACCGCAAGGGTGCTCCCCGTTTTTCTACCATAAGCTACACAATATTTGCATAGCAAAAAGCAACTGTCGATGATAGAAAACAAAGAAAGAAATAAACGCAAACCGTATCGCGCGAGATATGAGAATCCGGCTCCTTCCGTCACGCTTGCCTTTGGCTCCCTCCGGGAGGGGGCTGCCGCGAGGGCGCAGCTGGGGGAGAGTGCGTTAAGAAAAGCGTTACAAAGTCATAAACCTCGCGAAGCGCAGGCTCCTTCCGTCACGCTCCGCGTGCCACCTCCCTCTCGGAGGGAGGCATCCCCTCTCCGTCACGCTCTGCGTGCCACCTCTCCCGAAGCGAGAGGCATGAGATTTGCTCCACCCCGTCCCTCGGGGGGCTTTTTGCTATCCTCTCTCGCTCACCGTAGGGCGGGGGCTTGCTCCCGCCGAAGCATACGAAATCGTATCTACATAATTCAGTTAGATTGTAGCACGATAAAGCATACCGTATCACATGATTCCTGACTTTTTGTGGTTAAACGGCATGGGGGCGGGAGCAAGCCCCCGCCCTACAATTTGGAGTTGTATCCGGCTCCCTCCGGGAGGGGGCTGCCGCGGGACGCGGCTGGGGGAGAGTGCGCAAAGAGAATCTTTACAAAGTCGCAAGCCCCACACGACGAGGGCTCCTTCCGTCACGCTTGCGCGTGCCACCTCCCTCTCGGAGGGAGGCAGAAAGAGTCGGGAGCAAACGGCATCGTCGGTCGGACTCTTACAAAAGATAGATATTCTCTTTCGCGAGTTCTGCCCGCATCTCGCGCGGCCAGACCGAGGATTGCACCTCCCCGATATGCGCCTTTTCGAGTAAAAACATACAGAGCCGCGACTGCCCGATGCCGCCGCCGACCGTAAGGGGGTATTTCCCGTCCATCACCCCTCGATGGTATTCGAGGGACAGGCGGTCACTCTTCCCTGCCGTTTCGAGTTGGCTTTTGAGGGAGTCCGCATCCACGCGAATCCCCATGGACGAAATCTCGAACGCACAGCCGAGGACCTCGTTCCAAACGAGAATATCCCCGTTGAGATTCCAGTCGTCGTAGTCGGGCGCGCGCCCGTCGTGCGGCTTTCCGTCGGAGAGCGGGTACCCGATCTTCTCGACCAGCACCGTCCCGTATTCCCGCGTCACCGCGTCCTCCCGCTCTTTCGGGGAAAGGTGCGGGTACCGCGCGGCAAGTTCTTCGGTGGTGATACAGGTGACCTCGCGCGTGACCGTGCGGGTGAGAACCGGGTACGACTCCCGAATCGCGTCTTTGACATCCGCGAGGATGCCCACAACCGTGCGCGCCACGTCTTCGAGATAGGCGAGAGTTCTGTCCTCGCCCGAGATGACTTTCTCCCAGTCCCATTGGTCGACAAAGACCGAGTGGAGCGGGTCGAGGTCCTCGTCCCGCCGAATGGCGTTCATGTCGGTGTAAATGCCCTCTCCGCGACGGTAACCGAAGAAGCCGAGTTGCATCCGTTTCCATTTGGCGAGCGACTGCACGATCTCGACCGGTGTCTCTTCCCGCCCGACCGAGAACGCCACTTTGCGCTCGACCCCGTTGAGGTCGTCATTGATGCCCCGTCCCGCCTCGACCATGAGCGGCGCGGTCACGCGGTCGAGATTCAGCGCGGCGGCGAGCCGCTTTTGAAAACCGTCTTTGACTTCCTTGATTGCCTTCTGCGTCTCGCGCACGGTAAGGGCGGACGCATAGGGGCGGGTCGGATGATACTCTTTCATATAGGTTCCTTTCGGGGGGATTTCGGCGGAGATTCAACGGGGGTTTGGTGGAATATCAGCGGATGGACCCCACGGTGCGGGGATAGAGGATGACATCGCGGATGTTCTGCATGCCGGTGACATACATGAGGATTCTCTCGAACCCGAGCCCGAATCCGCTGTGCGGCACCGAGCCGTAGCGGCGGAGGTCGAGATAGTCGCGGTAGGCGGAGAGATCCATGTCCCGCTCGGTCATGGCGCTCACCAGTTTGTCATAGTCGGCTTCGCGCTCGCTGCACCCGATGATCTCCCCGACGCCCGGGACGAGCAGGTCGGTCGCCGCGACGGTCTTTCCGTCGGGGTTCTGTTTCATATAGAACGCCTTGATTCCCTTGGGATAGTTGATAAGGAATACCGGCTTCTTGTAGATTTCCTCGGTGATATACCGCTCGTGCTCGGTCTGCAGGTCGCAGCCCCACTCCACAGGATATTCAAACTGCTTGCCCGATGCCTTTAGCTGCTCGACGGCATCGGTGTACTCGACGATGGCAAAATCGTTTTCGATGACATGGCGGAGTTTCTCTCTGAGTCCCGCCTCAAACCGCGTCTCGAAAAATTCGAGTTCGGTGGGGCAGGTCTCCACCACCTCGCGAATGATATACTTGATCATTTCCTCCGCGATGGCGATGATGTCGGGCAGTTCCGCAAAGGCGACCTCCGGCTCAATGTGCCAAAATTCGGCGACATGGCGGGGGGTATTGCTGTTCTCCGCGCGGAAACTGGGTCCGAAGGTATAGATTTTCCCGAACGCGAGTGCCGCGACCTCCCCCTCGAGCTGTCCCGAAACCGAAAGTCCGGCACGGCGACCGAAGAAGTCGTCCCGATAGTAGTCCTCGCGGTTTTTGTATTTGTCGGAATAGCCGATGGTCGTCACCTGGAACATCTCGCCCGCGCCCTCGCAGTCACTGCCGGTGATGAGCGGCGTGTTGACATAGACATACCCGCGCTCCTGGAAATAGCGGTGAATCGCCGCCGCCATGACCGACCGCACACGGAAGACCGCGTTAAAAGTGTTGGTGCGGACGCGCAGATGCGGGGTCTCGCGCAGGGTCTCGAGTTTCTGGAACTTCTTTTGGAGCGGATATTCGGGCGGGCAGTCGCCGAGGACTTCGATCCCCGCGGCATTGATTTCCACGCCCCCTCCGTTCTGTGCGGGGACGAGTACCCCTTCCACTTTCAGCGCCGCGCCGAGGTGCATCGCCGCGGCGGGCGGCGTGACGGATGCCTTATCAATGACGATTTGCATGTGTTTCAGCGTACTGCCGTCGTTGAGCTCAATGAACGCCATATTCTTGGAATCCCGCGCGGTTCTGACCCAGCCGCAGACGGTCACGGTCTCGCCGGTTTGGACTTTTCCCGAAAACAAATCCCGAATGTCCGTGTGTTTCATTTTTTTCCTCCTAATAAAAAACACAGTCTGTCCCCAATAGGACGACTGTGTGTCGTGGTACCACCTATCTTCGCCGCATTTGATTTGCGACCTCTCAATGTCTGACGCGCATTACACGGCGCCCCTACCGGCTCTCGCTTTGGGTTTGCTGCTCCGAAGTGTTATTCCCTCTCCCCGTGCTACGCGGCTCTCACCTACCCGCGCTCTCTTGGAGCCAAACTGAAAAGGTACTTCTCTTCCTCATGGCATTTATGAAAGCATTGTAACAGAGTTTTCACCCCCTGTCAAGCCCCTCTTTTTCCTCCGAGAAAATTCTCTCGGAGGATAGGGTCGCGGGGTATTCATCCGTTATACATACCGTTTGCTTTCATATAGGCGTAGAGCTGTTCGCCGTGCTGTTGCTCTTCCGACTGAATGTGGTTCAGCACCTTGCGCGCGACCGGGTCACTAAACTCAAAGACGCTGACATCGTAGAGGGACGACGCGTGCTTTTCGGTCGCCAGCATATCCCGACAGAGGAACGCGTCTCTTGTGCGCTGTCCCTCGTCCGAGTAACCGACGGGAGTACAATGACTGTTGTTCGCACTGATAGAGCCCGTCACGGGCGTGACCGTGCCGCCCATCATCTCGGTCACGGTTTTGAGGTGCTGGCGCTCGGTCTGCGCCATGTCGCAGAAGAGCTGTTTGAGCTCCTGTTTGCTCGCCTCCTTGGCGTATTCCTCATACTTCTGAATGCAGAGCTGTTCCTGGTCCTTCATGTCTTTGAGCAGACCGACTTCTTTCGCGGTGAGTTGTAGATTCATCTTCCATCCTCCTTTGTTTGAAAAGAGTCTGTCCATTCTCCCACCCGCTTATACAGTCCCCGAAAAAAGACGGAGAGGAGCCGCGAAGGCGGCTCCTCTTTGAAAAAATACAGAACAATCACAGTGTAGCGATGAAGGTGACAGCGCGACACGGTACGCGGCGATACGGGATAGCACAACACGGTGCGCCGCGGCTCTTACCAGAGGTCAGCGAGCTCAAGCACCATCTGCTCGGTCTTTTCCCACCCGATGCAGGGGTCGGTGATGGATTTCCCGAACACGCCCTCACCGATCTTTTGGCACCCGTCTTCGAGGTAACTCTCGATCATCAGCCCCTTGACAAGGTGACGGATTTCGGGATTGTTCCGGCAACTGCCGAGTACCTCTTTCGCGATGCGCGGCTGTTCCGCCCAGCGTTTCGCCGAGTTCGAGTGGTTGGTGTCAATCAGGACGGCGGGGTTTTGAAGACCGCTCTCGGCGTACAGTCCCGCGAGTTCGCGGAGGTCCTCATAGTGGTAGTTCGGGTGCGCCTGTCCGTGACGGTCCACATACCCGCGGAGAATGGTGTGCGCGAGGGGATTCCCGTGGCTGTGCACCTCCCATCCGCGGTAGATGAAGGTGTGCGCGTGCTGTGCCGCGCGAACGGCGTTCATCATGACCGAGAGGTCGCCCCCCGTGGGGTTCTTCATCCCGACCGGAATATTGAGCCCGCTCGCAGTGAGCCGATGCTGTTGGTTCTCGACCGAGCGCGCACCCACCGCCACATAGGAGAGCAGGTCGTTCAGCAGTCTGTGGTTCTCGGGGTACAGCATCTCGTCGGCACAGCCGAATCCCGTCTCGGAGAGCGCGCGGATATGCAGACGGCGGATGGAGAGCAGTCCCGCGAGCATATCGGGGCGGCTGGTCGGGTCTGGCTGATGGAGCATTCCCTTGTAGCCTTCGCCCGTGGTACGGGGCTTGTTGGTATAGATGCGGGGGATGATTAAGATTTTTTCCGCCACCTTGTCTTGGAGCACTCTCAGACGATGAATATACTCCATCACCGGCTCCTCGCTGTCGGCGGAGCAGGGACCGATCACCAGAAGCAGGCGGTCGTCCTCTCCCCGAAAGACGCGGGCGATCTCCTCGTCCCGCTTTTCTTTCGCCGCGGCGGCGGCGGGCGGCACGGGATAGTCTTTTTTAATATCCATCGGGATGGGCAGTTTGCGTTGGAATTCCATATTCATAAGAGTACCCTCACTTTTTATCGAATTTCGCGCGGCGTTCGGTCGCTCGCCGCATGAGACGGCGCAGGGCGTCTCGGTCACCGTTTATCAGCATCTCGCGGATGCTTCCAAGCTCTGATGAAAAAGAGTCGATTTGCTCAATCAGTTTATCGCGGTTCCAGAGGAAGAGCTCGCTCCACATCTCATCGTTGATGCGGGCGATGCGGGTCAGGTCTCGGAACGAGTCGCCCGTATATTCTTCCAAATGCTCATCTTGATTACAGGTCATCAGAGCAATCGCGATACAGTGGGTCAGTTGGGAGACGAACCCGACTATCTCGTCGTGGAGCGCGGGTGACAATTCACTCACGCGGGCGAACCCGAGCGTCTCTCCGAGTGCGCGGCAGGTGTCTATCGCCGCCTGCGTATTCTTCTCGGTCGGGACCACGATGTAGTTCGCGCCTCGGAAGATGGCGGGCGTGCTGTTTTCGACCCCCGATACCTCTCTCCCCGCCATGGGGTGCGCGGCGATGAACTCCGCGTCGGGACGCAAAATGCTTTGCACTTCCTCGACGATTTTCCCTTTGACCCCGGTCACATCGGTAAGCAGGACCCCGGGTTTCAAAAGATGCTGATTCTCCCGAATCCAGTCAAGGAACACATGGGGATAAAGCGCGAAGACGATGAGGTCGGCAGAGGACACCAGCGCGGGGTCGGCGTTTGTCGCCCCGTCTTCAATCATGCACTCCGAGAGCGCGTAGGCGATGGCGTCGGGGTCGCAGTCGATCGCCGTGACCCGATACCCCGCATCCGTGAGTGCGCGGGCGTAAGAGCCGCCGATGAGCCCCAGACCCACGATGAGAATGGTCTTTGATTTATCAAGCATTTCGTTTGTCCGTTTCCACTTTAATCTGTAATGCTGCGAGGTGGTCGAAAAACTCCGGATAACTCTTGGAGACCGCCTCCGCGTTCCGAATGACCCCGCCGACGCGGGTCAGAAGAATTGCGAGCGCCATGACGATGCGATGGTCGTTGTGCCCGAAGAGCGGCTCGGACGGCGGGACGGGTGTCCCCGACAGGACGGTAATGCTGTTTTCCTCCTGAATCGTCCGAATCCCGCATTTCGCGAGTTCCTGCGCCATGGCTCTGCCGCGGTCGCTCTCTTTGAGTTTCAGACGGGCGGTGTCGGTCAGAGTAGCCCCATGCGAGAGCGCCGCCACCGTCATGAGGATGGGAGCGAGGTCGGGGCAGTCACGCACCGAGAGGGTCGGGGTGTCGGCGCGGAGCGCCTCAAAATAGGTGCGGCACGCTTTGTCTGACTGATGGGAAGCAATGGTGACCCCCTCTACCGTTACAGGGTCGCCGAGCGCGGTCAGCGCCTCGAAGAAGGCGGCGGAGGACCAGTCGCCCTCGACCGCGTGTTCTCCCGCGCGGTAGGATTTCCCGCCCGGGACTTTTAAGGAGCGTTCTCCCGTCCATTCCGCATTGACCCCGAACGCCGCCATGGCGTCGAGCGTCAACCCGATATACGAGCGGCTCTCCACCTCGGTCGTCATCTCGATGACGCTGTCTCCCTCGAGACGGGAAAGTGCGAGAAGCAGTCCGCTCACGAACTGACTGCTCACATTCCCGGGGATGCGATAGACCCCGGGGGTGAGACACCCCGAGACGGTCACGCGGTCGTGCCCGCGCAGGAAAGAAAAGCCGTCTTCTTCACACAGGCGCTCATACACCCCGAGCGGGCGGGAAATGAGTTTGGGCGTACCGGTGAGGGTCGCCTCTCCCTCGCCCAGCAGGCAGAGGGGTAACATCAGGCGCAGGGTGGTCCCGCACTCCCGACAGGCAAGCTCTTTCGTCGGAACAAGGCGTTTGGTTCCGCGGACGCGGACGGTGTCACCCTCCCACGCGATGAAGACCCCGAGCGCGGACAGCGCGTCACAGGTCGCGAGCAGGTCGTCGGATGCGGGGACATGGTGAATGACGCTCTCGCCCTCGGCGAGAGCGGCACAGATGAGATAGCGGTGGGCGATGCTCTTGGACGGCGGGACAGTCACCCGCCCGTGCGCCTGCCCCGGGAAGATTTCAGCGGTCATGCCTTCGCCTCCGCTTCTCCGATGAGCAGGTCAACGGCTTCGAGATAGCCGCGGAATCCGTGTCCGACGATGGTCGCCATACACGCTTCCCGCACATAACTCACCTGTCGGAACGCCTCGCGTTTGGAGACATCGGAGATGTGTACCTCGACCGTCGGGATTCTGACGGCTTTCAGCGCGTCGAGGAGCGCGACGCTCGTATGCGTATACGCGGCGGGGTTCAGGACGATTCCGTCATAAACGCCGTATGCCTCCTGAATCGCGTCCACGAGCGCCCCTTCGTGGTTGGACTGCAAAAAATCGACTTCCACCCCGCGCGCTTTGGCGTGGGCGGCAATCATGTCGACAAGATCGCGGTAGGTGCCGGTGCCGTACTGTTCCGGCTCTCTTTGCCCGAGCAGGTTCAGATTGGGTCCGTTCAGAATCAGCAGTTTCATTTCCACACCTCACGAATCTTTTGAGTAGCGGTCTCGGGGTCACCCGTTACGGGGATTTCATAGTCTGCCGCCGCAGAATAGACGGGTCTTCTCTCGGCATACCGTTTTTCGAGCGCCTCGCGGTCGCGCGACAGCGGACGGTCGGAGGTCGGCATGATCTCGGAGAGCGGGCGGGTCAGCCAAAAGAGGCACCCCGTGCGCCCGAGGGCGAGTCGGTTTTCTTCCCGCATCGGCGCGCCGCCGCCCGTCGCGATGACCGCGCCCGTATGTTCATAGGCGATTTCTTTGAGAACCGCCGTTTCGAGATTTCGGAAATAAATTTCTCCCTTAGTCGCGAAGAGGGTCGGGATGTCGCATCCCGCGCGCCGGGCGACTTCGAGGTCGGTATCGAAGAAGGGACGGTTCAGATGTGCGGCGAGAGTTTTCCCAATCGTGCTCTTTCCCACACCCGGCATCCCGATGAGGATGATATGGCTCTTCTCCCGCTCAATTTTGTTTGCAATCGAGAAAGTCAGCGTATCGGGATAACGGGTATCCAAAAAGTATTCGGATGCGCGTACCCCCTGCGCCACCAGCATGGCGAGCCCCCCGACAGCGGGGATGCCCCGTCTCCGTGCCCGCTCGACGAGCTCGGTGCGGAGCGGGTGATAGACCACCCCGACGACCCCCGAGAGCGCGGGGTAGTCGTCCAAATCCACGGGCGACCCCTCGCATGTCGGGTACATCCCGACCGGGGTGGTGTCAATCAGCAAGTCCGCGTCGGCGTGCTCGCGGCGGGCGGTCTCGTAGTCCACCGTCCCGTCTGTCTCCGCCTTACGGCTTACGCGAATGACCTCTTTCGCCCCGAGGTCGCCTGCGAGCGCGAGCGCGGTCTTTGAGGTGCCGCCCGAGCCGAGAATCAGCACCTTCTTCCCCGCGACCGAAATCCCGCAGGAGGAGAGCAGATACCGCATCCCGTCGTAATCGGTGTTGTAGCCGTATAGTTTCCCGCCGCGGTTGACGACCGTGTTGACGGCTCCTATCTTACGGGCGGTGGGGGAAATCTCGTCGAGGAAAGGCATCACCGTGGTCTTATAGGGAATCGTGACATTGATGCCCTTGAAGTCCCGCGCGGCAAAGAACGGCGCGAGTTCGTTTTGCGTGAGTTCGAGCGTCTCATAGGGGTAATCCCCGATCATCGCGTGGAGTGCGGGGGAAAAACTGTGTCCCAGTTTCTCTCCGATGAGCCCGTAAACCATGGTGTGCCTCCTCTCGTCTGTTATTTTTTCGGGGGGTTCCCCTCTTTTTAGGAGAAGAATCCCCGCATCTCGCTCTCCCGCGCGGCGCGGGAGCGTCTCATTTGTATCGTTTGTTATCTGTCCTCACCAAAGAAATCGGTGCCGTATCTCCCGATGAGCAAATCGCACAAGGCGAGAGAGGTCACCGCGTCCACCACCGCGCGTGCGCGGTGCACAATGGCGGGGTCATGCCGCCCGTGTGCGCGGAGAAGCGTCGGCTCTCCCGTCACGAAATTGACGGTCTCCTGTTCCCGCCCGATGGTCGGCGTGGGTTTGACGGCACAGCGGAACAGGAGCGGCATCCCGTTGGTGATGCCCCCTTGAATCCCGCCGCTGAAATTGGTGCGGGTACACGGATTGCCCTCTCCGTCGAGGTAGAACGCGTCATTGACTTCGCTCCCGCGGCGGTCGCACATCCCGAACCCGCCGCCGAACTCCACGCCTTTGACCGCGGGGATTCCGAAGAGTGCCTGTGCCAGTACACTCTCCACCCCCTCGAACCAAGGTTCTCCGACCCCTGCGGGCATCCCGAGGACGGCGGTCTCCAAGACCCCGCCCACGCTGTCGAGATCCGCCCGTGCGGCATAGATGGCATCCTTCATCGCGGCACCCGCCACCGGGTCCAAAACGGGGAACGGGCAGTCGGTGAGCGCGTCCATCTCTTCCTCGATATTCGCGCCGAAAGAGCGGTCGTCAATCCCCGCAAGCCGCGCAATATGCGTCCCCACGGTAATGCCCGCCGAAAAGAGCGCGGTTCCGGCGACCGCACCGAGCGCGACGAGGGGAGCCGTCAGGCGACCCGAGAAATGTCCCCCGCCCCGTCTGTCTTCATAGCCGTGATATTTGCAATACGCAGTGTAGTCCGCATGGCTCGGACGGGCGATGCCGTCCATATCTCCGTAATCCGCCGAGCGGGTATCGCCGTTCGGGATGATGACCGTCAGCGGCGCGCCTGTGGTGTAGCCGTCTTTGACCCCCGAGACGAATCGATAGGGATCGGGTTCTCTGCGTGCGGTCGAGAGTCCGTCCGACGGGCGGCGCAGAGCGAGACGGGAAGCAATGTATTCGTCATCGATGGGGACCCCGGGTGCCATGCCGTCCATGACCGCCCCGATTTCCGTCCCGTGGCTCTCCCCGAAGAGGGTGACCGTCAGGTGACTGCCGAAACTGTTTTTCATTGGGAAACCCCTCCTTTGAGAAACGCGAGCATCTCGTCGGGCGTGACTTTCCGGAACGAGAATTTCCCGATCTCTTCGACCGTCACACAGGTGATCCCGCCGTCCGCATTCTTTTTGTCATGCAGAATGAGCGGCATGAGTTGCTCGGGTGAAAAAGGAATCTCGCAGGGGAGCCCGTAGCGGGCATAGACGGCTTTCAGCCGCTCCCGCACCGCGGGAGACGAGAACGGGAGCATCCCGAGCGCCACGCACTCCCCGTGCAGCAGGCGGGGGGCAGCGAGACTCTCGATGGCGTGCCCAACCGTGTGCCCGAAGTTGAGCACCCGACGGAGACCCGCCTCTTCCGCGTCCTGTTCGACCACGGATTTTTTCACCAGTAAAGCCCCGCGGATGAGCGCGGGAATGTCGGCGCGGCTCGCGGTCTCGGCGAGCGAGAAGAGCGCGGGGTCGGAGGTCGCCGCCATCTTGATGACTTCTGCCATCCCGTTCGAGACCTGTCTCGGCGCGAGGGTGGACAGGGTGTCGGGGTCGATGAGGACCGCCTTCGGCTGCCAAAACGCGCCGACCTGATTCTTGACCTCGCGGAAGTCCACGCCCGTCTTTCCGCCGACCGACGAGTCCACTTGCGAGAGCAGCGTAGTCGGAATATTGTAGAAATCAATGCCGCGCAGATAGGTCGCCGCGGCGAACCCCGCGAGGTCGCCGACCACCCCGCCGCCGACCGCCACCACGCAGTCGCTCCGCGTAAACCCGCGTTCGAGCAGGATGGTGAGCAGTTTCTCATAGGTCGCGAGTTGCTTGCTCTGTTCCCCGGCGGGGATGCAGACGCGGGTCGGGGTCGCGCATTGTGCTTCCACGGTGCGCGCGTACTGCGAGGGTACGCCGTCATCGGTCACGATGAGGACGCGCCTGTTGAGGTTCAGATACTCTTTCGCGTGATAAATACCGCCGCTTTGGAGAAGAATGGGATACCCTTTGTCTCCGAGGTCAACATACAGCTTGTCGCGTCTGCGGGATTGGTACCCCCGCGAGATTGCCATTTCGGCGCGGAGAAACGCGCGGTATTCCCGCTCATAGGTCATGTCCGGCAGATAGCCCACATTCTTCTCGAGCAGCGCGTCTTCCCGCGCGCGGTCGAGGACGGGCAGCCCGGCGGCCTCTTTATAGTCCGCCACCTCTTCGACCGCCGCCATGCGGCGTGCAAAGAGAGCCGCCATCTCGCGGTCGCAGGCGTCGATTTCCGCCCGAGCTTTTTCGAGATCGGTCATAAAAACCTCCTCCTTGAATGGGATAGGGTCGCGTCAGAGTTTCAGGGTCTCTCCCGGGGCGATGACATAGGACACCCCGTCGGCATCGAACCAAACCTTCGTTTGGGTCGGGTTATAAATCATGGTGTTGTCGCAGGAGAATACCAGCGAATCGTACGCGTGGCAGTATTCGTAAATCTCGGTGTTGTTCGCGTACCAGATATCGTCGTGTCCGCCCATCTTCCGCCCGAACTCTTCCATGATGCCCCAGTCGTTCGGCGGGAACTCGAAAGAATGCCCCCAGAGGAAGAAGAGGAGTGAATCGCGTTGCGAAATATACATCTCCCGCGGTTTTGCCGCGAGAAACTTATCCGCCACTTCCATGAGGTGCGGGTCACGGTTGCGGGAAGTGGGTTTCCATTCCAGCCAGTCGGAGGGGAGTGCGAACGAATGGGTGCAGTCGACCGTCCGCGCGTATGTAATGCCAATCAGGCGCAAGTAGGACTTGACTTCTTCCGAGATGCGCCCGAGATCGGGGTACGCCATCCCACGGATGATCCGTCCATAGAACGATTCGAGGAAACTGCGGTTATCAAGGACATCGCGGATCGCGTCTTTGGGTGCGGCGAGGACGGGCGCCATATGGTTCGCGCCGTGAACCGCCACATCGTGTCCCGCGGGGAAGTAGATGCTCCGCGCCTCATCGACGGTGACGCGGTAATTTCCTTTCTCGTGTGTCTCGGGGAACGAAGTGCCCGGGAGATTGAAAGTCCCTTTGAGTCCGTACCGATTCATAATCTCGACGAGATGCACATCGTTGATATTGCCGTCGTCGTAACTCAGCGTGACCGCTTTGCATTTCCCCTCGGGGAATCTCAGAAACCGATATTTCATCGCGTGCGCTCCTTTATTCTAGCAAAAGAATATATAACATTCTATCGTCTGCGCGCGTGCTTGTCAAGTCACAAGGGGGGCTCCCCCTTGCTTTTTTTCGGCTTTCGTGGTACATTGGAAACGGAAAAAGCATTCCGGAAAGGCGTAAAACATGAAAAAACGCGTTTTCTCGTTCCTGTTGATTCTATGTCTTATGCTGTCCTTTTCCGCCTGCTCTTACGAGTTTGACGGAGACGGCGGCGCATCCTCCTTTTTCTCCGCGACCTGCACCGTGACCTTCCACCCCGAGAACGGAGAAGAAAACATCCATCGGACGGTTCTTTCGGGCGAGCGGGTCTCGTCCCCCGCCGACCCCGCGTGCGACGGGAAAATCTTTCTCGGCTGGTTTACCGACCCGACCCTGACCGAACGCTATGACTTTTCTGCGGGGGTCACGCATGACCTGGACCTCTACGCCTCGTATCTCTCCGACTATGCCGCATGGCTCAACCGTCTGACCCTCGACTTTGTCCCCGCCACCGTCACGGTCTATACCGCCTCGTCGAAGACGGGCAGATTCGGGCTCGAAACCACCACCTCGCTGAAATCGGGGAGCGGTGTCATCTTCTATCGAAACGCGAACTACTACTACCTGCTCACCAACAATCATGTTGTCACGAAGGACGCCGATGCCACCGGGGTCTCATACGAAATCGAGGACTACCGCGGCGCGACTTATGACGCGACGAATCAGATTCAGGTGATTGCGAGCGACCCCGACTATGACCTCGCGGTCGTCTCGTTCGCGGGTCCCACGGGAGAGAACGCCCTCTCCACCGTCTCCCTCGGGACTGCCGACCCTGCCCTCGGGTCTCCGCTCGCCGCGGTCGGACAGCCGAACGGACAGAAGAACGCAGTGACCTTCGGTCTCGCGGAGACCTATCGGGTGTCCGACTTACAAGAGGAGAGCGGCGTTTCCTCTGTCTCGTTCCCCGTCCTCTTCCACACCGCGCCGATTTCACAGGGCTCGTCCGGCGGTGCCGTCGTCGATGAAGACCTAAACATTGTCGCCATTAACTTTGCCGAAGCATCGAACCAAGACGGATCGTTTGTTTACGGTCTTGCCGTCCCCATCTCCCGCGTCCGTGAATTTCTCACAAAGTACGAAGTCCCCACGGGAGAGTGACGCATTTGCCCATAAAAAATACAGCGTTGTGCCGAGAAAATCGGTGCAACGCTGTTTTACTATTTAGTTTTATTCCCCACGGGATTCAATCAAAATACCCTTCCCGATAGAGCAGTTCGGCGATCAGGACCGCGCCGCCCGCCGCGCCGCGGAGGGTGTTGTGCGACAGCCCGACGAACTTGTAGTCGAAGAGACTGTCTTCTCTGAGACGACCGAGGGAGACCCCCATGCCCCGATAGAGATCGCGGTCGAGCCGCGTCTGCGGACGGTCGGGCTCCTCAAAATAGGTGAGGAACTGCGCAGGCGCTGACGGGAGATTCAGCTCCTGCGGTTTCCCGCGGAAACTTCTCCACGCCGAGATAATCTCTTCTTTCGTCGGCTTGTTTCGGAACTTCACGAACACGGCGGCGGTGTGCCCGTCGGTCACGGGGACGCGGATGCACTGGGTCGTGATGAGGGGGGATTCCGCGGGGACGATGGCGCCGTCCTCGACTTTGCCCCAAACGCGCAGGGGTTCCCGCTCGCTCTTTTCCTCTTCCCCGCCGATGTACGGGAGGACATTGTCCACCATTTCCGGCCATTCGCGGAAGGTCTTACCCGCCCCCGAGATCGCCTGATAGGTCGTCGCAACCACCTGCGTGATGCCGTACCCGAGCAGAGGGGTCAGCGCGGGGACATAGGACTGAATCGAGCAGTTCGGCTTGACGGCGATGAAGCCACGCTTGGTGCCCAGCCGCTTTCTCTGTGCGGCGATGACCGCGAGATGCGCGTCGTTGATTTCCGGGATCACCATGGGGACATCGGGGGTCCAGCGGTTCGCCGAGTTGTTCGACACCACCGGAATCTCCCACCGCGCATACGCCTCTTCGAGCGCGCGGGTCTCGTCTTTGTTCATATTGACCGCACAGAAGACAAAGTCCACGAGGGGCTTTACCGCGGCGATGTCCGTCGCGTCCATGACGACCATGTTCCTCACGCTCTCAGGCATGGGGGTCGCCAGTTTCCAGCGGTCTCCGACCGCCTCGCCATAAGTCTTCCCCGCACTCCGCGCCGAGGCGATCAGCGCGCGGATTTCAAAATACGGATGGTTTTCCAAAAGGGTGATGAACCGCTGTCCCACCATGCCGGTGGCACCCACGATTCCGACGCGTAATTTACTCATACTGCTCTGTTTCCTTTATAATTTTAGGATATTGTAGCATACGGGCGGCAAAAAATCAATTCCATTCGCAAAATAAGAGGACTGCTCTTTTTTCCCAAAAGCAGTCCCCGAAAACCCGTTATTTCTGCTTGACGGTGAGATTGACCGGCAGAATGCCCGCCTGCTCGTAGACGATGCCCGTGATGGCGGCGACCCGTGCCGCGTCCAGCGGGACCTCCCCCGATACCACGACCGAGGCGCTCTCCCCGTTGATGACCGCGACGCATTGGGTGTAGCCCGCGGCTTTCACGAGGGTCTCGATATTCGCCTCTTTCTCCATGGCGGCCGCCATCGCGGCGATCTGTGCCAAGGCGGACTCCCGCTCTTCTCCCTCGGTCGTATCGGCGAGGTTTTGGAGCACTTCCATCGACTCACGGCGCGAGGTCTCCCGCGCGAGCGAGGTCGCGGCGAAATAGTCGGTCGCCTGCGTGCCTGCCTGCGATGTGTCCCCCGTATCTGCCGCCGCAGGCGTGTTGTTCTCTCCGTATCCCACATCACTCACCGGGTCGTAGAACCACAGATAGTTGAGATACACCGCCAGCCCGATGAGCAGCATCACCGAGAAAATAATCAGGTTTCTTTTTCCGATATGTTTGAAAAAGTTCTTTGA